>NZ_JBDPLV010000122.1:0-20778 GCF_039871605.1 Acrocarpospora sp. B8E8
TCGAGCCAGCGGCGGGTCAGCCCGCTCTCCAAGCGTTCACGCTCATCGGCGGCCATCGTACGGAGCTTCACCACACGATTAGATCACCGATCACGAGACAACGGATTTATTTCCGCATGCTCCCTAACCCAGCGAATCGTTGTCCTGTCCGATACGCAGCTCCCGTACGAGGACAAGCGCGCACTTCGCAACGTCATCGCGTTCGTAGGCGACTACCAGCCGGACGCCGTCTACCAAATCGGCGACCTGATGGACTACCCGACCCCGAGTCGGTGGTCCAAGGGCACCCGCCACGAGTTCGCACGGGACGTCATCAAGCACAGCGACTACGGCAAGAAGAACTTCCTGGAGCCGCTACGAGCCGTCTACGACGGCCCGGTGGGGATCTTGGAAGGGAACCATGATGAGCGCCCGAGGGTTTACCTGGAGCAGGCAGCGCCCGCGCTGGCCGACTTCTCGGAGACCTTCCACTTCTCCAAGCTGCTCGACTTCGACGGCTTCGGCGTGACCCACACGCCGGCCTTCTTCAAGGTGGGCCCGGACACCGTTCTGGTGCACGGCCACGAGATCAAGGGCATGTCGCAGATCGCCGGGACGTCCGCCTACAACCACGCCACCAAGGCGGGGACCAACATCGTGATGGGCCACACCCACCGGCTTGGCATCCGCCGACACACCGCCCAGTACATCGGTGGCAAGCCGGTCAGGCGCTGGGGCTTCGAGGTCGGCAACCTGATGGACAGCCGCAAGGTCCAGTACCTGGGGGCCGGGGGCGTGGCCAACTGGCAGAGCGGTTTCGGGATCTTGTACGTCGGGAAGTACGACGTCTCCCCGTACGCCATCGACGTCTGGTCGGACGGATCATTCGTCGTCGAGTCCGAGCGCTACGGAGCCCTCAAGCGTGACGAGGGCGGAAAGTTCAAGGCCGCCGCATGACCCATGACCAGATACATGAGATTGGTAACGCCATCCAGATCACTGACGACCAGGCCGAGATGCTGGCCGAGGCCGCCAACGAGGTCGGCCGCAAGTTCGCCCGCCAGTACCCCGCCCTCGAAGCCGACGACATCACCCACGAGGTCGTCGCCCAGGCCATGGCCGAGTGGGGGCACATCTCGACCAAGATGTTCAAGGCCGCCGACTACGGCCGGTCGATGTTTGAGGTGCTGCACTTCCTTCTTTCTGAGCGGGCCAGCGTCTACTGCGGCAGGCAGCACTACGCCTACATGATGGCCAACGCCACCGCGATCTACACGCCGCGAGAAGTCCGCGCGCTGCTGCGCGAGTACTACTTCAACCCCGACGCCTGGACGACTCCCGTCAAGGACACCAACCATGGCGTCGCGGTGGAAGCCAACAGCATCTGGGTCAACCTGGCAGACCTGGGCCAGGCGATGGAGCGGATCACCGCCAAGGCCCATGACACCATCCTGGCCGCCTACGGCCCGGAAGACCTGGAGCTTCCGGAGCCCGACAAGCGGCGCGTCAGCGAAGCCGTCGCCCAGCTCACCCGCGAGCTGAACCGGCACCTGAACAAGACGAATACCAACCACGAAGGGCCTGGCGCTCGCAGAGCCATGTCCAACGAAGACGCCCTCTACATCACGCGGAAGCAGGGGAACTGAGCTTGACCTTCACCTTTGGCCCGACCGGACAGACCGTCTACGAGCGGACCTACAGCCGCACCCTGGCGGACGGAACCAAGGAGACCTGGCCCGAGACCGTCGCGCGGGTCGTCAACGGCAACCTCAACCTGGTCGGTGATCAGTACCGCACGGTCGAGGAGGTGTACAACCTCTACCAGCTGATGGAGTCTTTCGCCGTCCTCCCGGCAGGCCGGCATCTGTGGGCCAGTGGAGTCCGCGGAAGGCAGTACCTGTTCAACTGCCACACTTCCGGCTGGACCGACAGGTTCAGCGAGCACTTCGAGTTCAGCTTCCTCAGGTTGATGGAAGGTGGCGGAGTCGGCAGCAACTACGGCTCCAACTACCTGGCCGACTACGGCCCCGTACAGCACGCGCTGACCGTCCACATCGTGTGCGACCCCGGCCACGCCGACTACGAGGTGATGAAGGCCGAGGGCCTTCTCTCGGAGGAGTTCTCCCACGAGTGGGACTGGCCGATGGTTGTGGAGGACTCCCGAGAGGGTTGGGCCCACGCCCTGTCGGACCTGCTCGACGCCTACATGCGCCCCGACACCCTGCACATGGACCGTGTGTTCGACGTCTCCAACGTGCGGCCCGCAGGAAGCCGACTCAAGACGTTCGGCGGCACCGCATCGGGCCCGCTGCCACTCGCGGAGATGCTGCACAAGGTGTCCGAGGTCATGAACGGTTCGGACGAGTGGCGCAGGGGGCGCGAGCTACGCCCCCAGCTCACCCCTCTGGAGGCCATGGAGATCGACCACGCCATCGCTCAATGTGTGGTCGCCGGAGGCAACCGGCGCAGCGCCCGGATGGCGATGCTCCCGTGGGACGACCCGCACATCTTCGAGTTCATCGACAGCAAGACCAACGGCGGTCACTGGACGACCAACATCTCGGTGATCATCGACGACCGTTTCACCGCTGCGCTGGCGGGCGAACTCGACCTGGCCACCTTCGAGCACGCACAGAACGTGCTCGACCGGGTCTCCACCGGGATGCTCCTGAACGGGGAGCCCGGCATCTGGAACAAGACGCTGTCCCAGGTGGGTGAGACAGGGGAGGTCTTCGCGACTAATCCCTGCGGTGAGATAGCCCTCGAACCCTTTGAAAACTGCAACCTCGGCCATCTCAACTTCTCGGCGTTCGCCCCCACCCAGAAGTATGGGGCGTTCGACATCGACGGAGCGGTCAGGGCCGCGAAGCTGATGACCAGGTTCTTGATCCGCGCCACCTTCGGGGACGTCAACGACCCCAACCAGGCCGCGATCCTGGCCCAGAACAGGCGAATCGGCGTGGGCCTGTTCGGTGTTGCCGAGGGCTTGGCCCTCATGGGCATCCGATTCAGCAAGGCTGCGGGCAACGCGTACTTCCGCACCATCCTGCGGAAGCTGAAGCAGGCCATCCGCGAGGAGGCCCGCGACTACGCCTTCCAGCTCCGCATCCCTGAGCCGGTCAAGGTGACCACCATCGCCCCGACCGGGAGCGTGGCCAAGCTGCCCGGCACCACTGAGGGCATCCACCCGATCTTCGCCCGCTACTACATCCGCCGTATCCGCTTCTCGACCCTGGACGTCGACCAGATGGCCCAGGTGCAGGCGTACATCGACCAGGGATACAAGGTCCTCGACGACCCGATGGCCGCCAACACGGTGGTCGTGGAGATCCCGAGCATGGAGAGCGTCGTGGAGCGGGTGGAGGCCGCAGGCTGGCCCGCCGACATCGTGGAATCCGCCGACGAACTCACCCTCCACCAGCTGCTGGGCGTCCAGGAGACCGTGCAGGAGGAGTACGCCGACAACGCCGTGTCGTTCACGGCCAACGTCAACCCCGAGAAGTACTCCGCTGCCCTTGTCGCTGACGCGATCGAGGACTTCGCCGGAACCCTCAAGGGCTTCACGATCTTCCCCGAGCGAGGCTACGAGCTGGCCCCGTACGAGCGGATCACCCGTGAGGAGTACGAGGAGTGGGTCAGCCGCACCGGCCTGACCAACGTCGAAGACGGCATCGACGAGGACTGCGCCAACGGCGCATGCCCCGTCCGTTAACCATACCCACATACATGAGATTGGTAACTGCATGAGCGCGTACGACGAGGACCCCTGGAACACCGACAGCCCCGCCGCCGACCCGTGGGCGGATGAGGCCCAGGCCGACGTCCCCCCGACCAACACCCCCACCCCGAGCAAGGAGAGCGCCATCAGCAGCAGCGAGCCCAAGATCACGACCACGATCAAGTACGGCGCGGGATTCGACGCCCCGTGGACGGTCATCCACAGCGCCTCGGTTGAGGAAGCGAAGGAAACCCTCAACGCGGCGAAGGACCTGCTGGAGCTGACCGCCAAGGTCGCCAAGTTCGCCAAGACCCTGGACTCGGGCACGGCCCCGGCCGCCGCCCGCAGTGGGAACGGCGGGGGCAACCGGCCGGCGTCCAACCCGCCCGGCCAGCAGGCCAAGTCGTGCTCCCACGGCGAGATGGTCTACCGGACCGGCAACGGAGCCAAGGGCCCGTGGAGCGGGCACTTCTGCCCGCTGGAGAAGGGCGACCCCGACCAGTGCAAGCCCATCTTCACCAAGACTCGCTGACCCACGCCCTGATACAGGAGACTGGTAGTGCGGACCCACGAGATGCGGCTCGCGGGCCGCACCGTCACCGGCCACGTCATCGAAACCGAGGATGACCTACCGGCCTTCGCTGACTGGGCCAGCCAGCACCACGAGTTCGGCTTCGACACCGAGACCACGAGCCTCGACATCTACAAGCCGGGCTTCCGCCTACGCACCGCGCAGTTCTCAGTCGGTGACCAGTCCTGGTTCCTGCCCGTGGAGCGCCACCCGCGCTTCGCCTGGTACACCGCAACCACGCTGCGCCGCGCCAAGCGGCTCTACATCCACAACGCGAGCTTCGACCTCCAGGTGGCTGACCGCCACCTGGGGGTCCCCCTCGGGGAGAGCTTCCTCAAGACCGTCGACACCGGCATCATCTCCCGCCTGGTCGACTCCCGCGCCCGCAAGGAAGGCGGGACCGGCCACAGCCTGGAGGAGCTGACCGAGGTCTACATCGACCCGGTAGCTGCCGAGCAGATCAAGGGCTCAGTCAGCCAGCAGTGCAAGGAACTCAAGCTCAAGAAGGAGGACTACTTCTCGCAGGTCTCGATCGACGACGAGATCTTCCAGATGTACTCGTTGATGGACCCGGTCCTGGCCTGGGTCCTGGCCAAGACCCTCCTGCCCAAGGTGCCGGCCAGCGCCAGGCACCTGATCCCGTACGAGCACGAGATCGCCCGCATCTGCTCGGACATCTCCAAGAACGGCTTCCTGCTCGATCGGCAGTACACCAGCGACCTGGCCACCCGCCTCCGCGAGGAGGAGGAGTGGTGGCTGATGGAGATCGAGAAGGAGATCGACAAGCTCGACTTCCTCGATCCCGAGGAGTTCAACCCCGGCAGCACCGACCAGGTGGCCGAGGCCTTGATCTACATGGGCCACCTGGAGTTCAAACAGACCCGCACCGGTCGACTCCAGGTCGACGACGACCTCTTGGAGCGCCTGGCCCAAGGCGGTATGTACTTCGCCAAGGCCGTCAAGGAGTACAAACGGGCAGGCAAGTGGGCGGGCACCTGGCCTGAGTCGTTCCTGGCCAACGCTGATGAGCACGGCCGGTGCCACGCCAACATCAACACGCTGCAAGCCCGGACGGGCCGCATGTCCATCACGGGCATCCCAGCCCAGACCCTCCCGTCCAGCGACTGGATGGTCCGCCAATGCTTCCTCGCGGACGAGGGCCACGTCGTCGCGAGCGTGGACTACTCAAACATGGAACTCCGGGTCATGGGAGCCCTCGCGGGCGACCCCACGATGATCCGGGCGTTCAAGAATGGCGACGATCTCCACATGCTCACGGCGAAGGCCGCCTTCGGGCCGAACGCCACGGTCGAGCACCGCAAGTACGGCAAGGGGGCCAACTTCTGTAAGGCGTTCGGCGGGGGAGTGAACGCCATCGTCGAGCAGTTCCACATCGACCGGGCCAATGCCGAAAAGGTCGTCAAGGCGTTCGACGGGACCTACGTCGAAGTGACGAAGTACTCCCGGAAGCTCCAGCGCGACGCCAGGCGTGATGGCTATGTCACGTCGGCTACCGGCCGACGCCTCTACGTGGACAAGGAACGCCCCTACTCGGCACTCAACTACGTCGTCCAGAGCAGCGCTCGGGACATCACAGGCGCCGCCATGAGCCGGCTCGACAAAGCTGGGTTCACCCCGTGGATGCGCCTCCCTATCCACGACGAGATCCTTTTCAACTTCCCCGAGAAGGAGGCCCGCGACCTTGCTCAGCAGGCGGGCGAGCTGATGAAGCACAACCTGAGAGGACTTGATGTACCAACCGACCCCGAGGTTGGAGGACGCGCCTGGGGAAGTCTGTACCTCACCCCTCATTAAGAAGGGGATGAAGCTCGACAAGAGGGCCGCACTGGAGCGAGGGATGCTTCCGTGTGGCCCTTGCGGTGTCGAGAAGTCCCTCTCGGAGTTCTACATCTACGAGGGTAAACATCTTCCTTCTTGCTGCAAGGGGTGTCACCAGGACCGCGTCGTAACGCGGGCCTACCAATTCCCCGGGATCGAGGCTCTACGAGCCTTCCGCGGTCTGCATGACAACCGCTGTGGCATCTGCGGAACCACCGAAGACGCGACAGGCAAGCGCCTCGCGATCGACCACGACCACTCCTGCTGCCCGAGCCCTGGTAAGGGCTGCCAGAAGTGCGTCAGGGGCTTGCTCTGCACTCGCTGCAACTCCGCCCTCGGATCTCTCAACGAAGACCCCGCGCTGTTTGAGGCATCGCTCAACTACCTAAAAAGAACGGCAACGAGGAGATCCGCCCGCGCCGCTTAAGGTGCGAAGCCACCTAGTGCCGCAACTATTCCGATCGCCAACCCTGCGGTCGCAACGAATGCTCCACCGCCACTACACACAGCAACCAATTTGTCGCCGCCTAGTAGCTTAATGGCGATTCCACTCCCGAACGCGATGTTCAAAGCGATGCTCAAAGCAAGCGCCACGTAGAACGCGCCCATGCCTTCCCTCCATCTCGATCTTGCAATGGATCGAGGCCAGAGGAGACGAAGCCCACAACGACCTCGACCCCGTAACGGGGTCTGACTGGTAGCCGGGTCCGGAGCTACCGATGGGTCTGTTGCTTGGTATCGGGCTTCTGTGTCGCTTCGCTTCGCTGTGTTCGTGGACCACAGGTGCGTTGGGAAGCCGCACCTAATTTCATCTCTCCTCACACCCACAGGCTTTCCGACTACCTGCGATATGGGCGAGCGAGGCAAGTATAGCGACACTCACGACACGCGACACTCACGCTGCAATTAGGACAGCCGAAACTAGATCTCGACATCTTCCGTTATGGCCGAAAGGCGAGATGCAGCAGATACACGGTGTTATCCACCGTCGCACGAGCGCAGAACCTGCGTTCCACAACTTCGAGGAAGAATTCGTGGTGGTCGTCCGAAGCACGCACCACGTGCCGGGCACCACAAGCCATCAGGTCGTGCCCCTGAGCATCCAGGCCGCTGGCGACCTCTACCGCCAGCTCGGCGACGTACTCGCCAGCGCGACGTGGGAGGGCATCAACCCCGAGGACCTGCCGTACTGATGAGGCTCGAACTCATCAAGCAAATGGACGGGACAGCTCTCCTCGACGTGCGAGGGCTGTCCTTCCTCCCCTCCAGGACCCCGGCTTGGTTCAGTGTCAAGCGGAGTTGGACTTGACAGCAGCCTGACTCGCACCGCTCTTAAGCGCCATATCCTTCTTATGGGCTTTCAGTTCGCGTTTGCGACGGCGCCTGATACGCCATTTGGCCATCCCAATTTCATCAAGAGGATCTCTTCTTAGTTCCTCTCCTATGCGCCCCTGAGTGGACTGATAGATCTCGTTTAGCGAGTCCCATGCCCTTGCCAGCTCGCCGTGAGTTTTGCTCAGCTGAATTGCAACAACCCCGTCCATGTACTCCTGAATTGCGTCGGAGGCGGGCCACGATCGGCATCTCTGAAATAAGGGAACTATTTGAGTGTAGAACTCATTGTTGCGTTCCGCCTGCTCGCTTGTCATCAGTCCTACGAGCTGTACATCCGCGTGATCGGGACCGTGGCGGTGGCCACGTATCACTTTGTACAGGAACATGTGATCATCGGCGATTAGGGACGCCAATAATTTCAGGTCCTCGCGGTCTTCTTGGTCTCTTTGCAAGCGAAATTGATCCCTGCGTGCGATCAATTCGCGGCGGCGAGCACGCAGATCATTCAGGCTCTGGCTGACCATAGTCAGAGCGGCCCCGAGTGCCAATGAGCCAGCTGACACCAGCACGGGGATCCAGTCGAAGGGGGCGGCGGCAACCACAACAGCATCTTCTCGCACCTTCAGCACCGCTTGGCGAGTCTTTCCCAAATCCGACATCGGTCAGACGGGTCGTGATCCCCCACCAGGTGCCCAGGTGCCCACATCCTCCTGCCCGGGAGATCTCCTTGGCCCGCATCGTGACCCCCCAGCGGAGACTCGTGTGAGAATTGCCCGCCGACAAGGCGGGGCTACTTGCCCGATAGATCACCAATCAGACGGTATAACTTGCCGTTTCGCGGATGGATCTCTCACAGCAACCTTATGTAGATTTGCTGATGCTCCTCCAGATTTGAGCCTGGAGGCAAGTCAGTACACTAAGGAGGTAGGAGTGTCATACCTAATACGATTCCGCAGCATTATCGCCGCGATCGCAGTTGGCATTCTCATCACGGGAGCACCAGCCACTGCGTTTGCTCAGGACCCCGGAGACCCACACCCGACAGACTCGGCACCATCACACCCAGTAGGAGTCGGCACACCCGCATCCGGGGCCCCTAACATACCTTCAGCGCTTCGATGTGCACTAAGTGTCCTCCCGCATGCTCCTAGCCCAGGCCTGGTAGGTCTGAGCCTAGAGATATACCGCCTGATAGGCAGAGGTATCCGGGCCGGGGAGGCAATCCAGATAGTTAGTCAGCGAACCCCCCTCACCGCTCGACAAAGGTACGAATTGTTCCTTATCGCGACTAATCTGCAGCAGTGTGCACAAGCTAGCAATGTACTCGAAGCCGCTCTCGGGGGGATCTACGGCGTCTTTACAGGCGAAGACGTGGGGGGAGGAATGTGGGGAGGAGCCTTCTAGGCCCGTCTTCTTGCCGAGAAAAAGCCCCCGCTTCGGCGGGGGCTTTTTGCGTTGTGTCGGTGCCCCGGTAGGGCGCGGTCACGGGTCGTGCCGGCCGAGGAAGGCTAGCCCTACTGGGGAGTACCGGGGCAGGCCGCCGCAGTTGAGGCCATATAGACGGGGGCTCGCTTTACCTGCCGTGCTTCCTGTCGTCCTGCCGCTCCTTCAAGGCTCGCCTATGGGCATCCGCCCAGTTGTTGTATTTAGTGGAGGTTGAGAATTTGTAGCTCGGCATCTGCTTGTACAGCTGGACTTCGATATCCATCACAACGAGGTATTCATTCGTCGTATTTCCGGGATGGCTTGGCTCAATGACTACCCAATCAGCCGTGGCGATCTCCTCTACTCGTCATCCGAGGGCGGCGGAGGAGGGGGCGGCTGGGGCATAGGCCAGTGCGGGCAGCCCGGAACTGGGCCTCCACACGTCGGGCACATCATTGGCATAACAAACTCCTTTCGGGCATGGCCACGACCGGCCGGCCTGTTTCGACTACAGGAAGAACCGACCGGTCGTGGGGTATAGGGGTTAGACGGCCCGGCCCTCCGGGCTAAACATCGGCTGAAGGTCGCTCAACCGGACTAGGAGCTGGGTGGCCAGAGCAACCCGCAGGAGATAGGACATCGTGAACGGGATCTCGACATTCCGTTCGCCGGTCGGGATCGCCTCCCACTTCAGGCCGGGCTCATACATGTCGGCCAAAACCCCGTGGTAGCCCACGTTGCCCACCGAATAGGCGGCGAAAGAATCGTGAAGCTGTGGGCACAATTTGCGCGCCTCCGGGATGCACGGTAGGCACGTCGGCGGCGCGCTCGTAATCTTCATTGTCGGGTCCCGGTAGTCGTCGCGGACCACACGGTCGGTAAGAATCCATGGGATTCGACCGTCCTCGCCCATGGCGGGCTTCCCGCACACTTGGCACAACAGCTTTTCCATGCACCGCCATTGGCGGGCCGTGTTCAGCTTGCGCCACATTGGCTGACCGTTACGGCGCTGGCCAACCCTGGCCACCAGCGCGCCGTACGAGTTGATGTCGCCCCGCTTCTCGTGCACGTACCGGAGTCGCCGACCGTACCGGTCCTTGGCGAACCAAATCGGGTCGGTCCGTAACTCGCCGCCGTACGCGATCACGTACGGGACACGGAGCTGTGGCACAACCTGAGCTGTGGCCGGGGCGGTCAAAGCTGCTCCATGCTGGTCTCGCCAACCCCGGGCTGCTCCTCAAGCTGAACCCGTAACTGCTCGGGGTCACCGGACAGGGTCGCGGCGTAGCCTTCAGGCCGCTCCCGCCAATCGATCTGGTGTTTGCGGGTGGCGTTCCAAGGCCGGTCATCACTGGAGCCCAGCCCACGCCAGAACCGCCAGCCCGGGTAGTCGGTGCGTAACTTCTCGATCAGTTCGAGCGGGGTCAACTCGGGCTCAACCTGCTGGGGGACTTCAACGGCGACCAGGGGCCGCCGATGGCCTAACAGGTCAGCGTCTGGGACAGGTACGGGGGTTTGGTGCGGTGCCATAGCTCGACCGTAGGAAGGTCGCATTCAACAGCTCAACGAGTTGGTACGAGTTGGTACGGGAATCAGTACTGGGACTCCAGGGCGGCATTGATCAACGCGCTGGCTTTCGCCCCGTAGACCGCTTCGGCGGCCAGGTCCTCGAAGAGCTGGACGTAGAGAGCGATCTCGCGAGGCTGCGTGATGGTCACCGCCGCCGTCAGCAACTCGATGAACACCTGCGTGTCGTCATACAGGTGGAAGTTCTCGGCAGGCTTCTGGACGCGCCGACCCTCGATGGGCACCACGCCCAGGGAGACGTTCGGCCGTCGCATCGCGACCAGCAGGTGGTTCAACTGCTCCCGCATCACCTCACCGCGGAATGGTTGGGCGCGCAGCGCCGCCTCCTCCACGAGGATGGCTGCTCTGCGGGTGCCATCATCGAGCAGCCGTTGACGATCCACCCGTACCTGGATCGCATCCTCGATGTCCGGGGGATCTGCGCGGTGCAACTCCGCGCTGCGCAACATCAGCACGCGCATATAGCCGGGGGCCTGCACGGGCCAGGGGAATGTGGTGGAGCTGTAGAAGCGGTAGAGCCGAGTCTCCTCAAACAACTTCCGCCGCATCTCGTTGAGATGCTTCTGGCTGCGCTGAAATTGGCGCCACTCCATGTAGGCGCTCTCGACGGTGCGAGAGGCCGCTATCAGGCCGGGAATCTCCTCTGGTACGCCGCAGAAGCGGCACCAGATCTCGATGTCCTGCTCAGTCGGCGGGGTACGGCCAGACATGAGACGAGAGCACCTGGACTCGTCCCAGCCAGCCTGCCTCGCCAGGGCACGCGAGGTCAGGCCGGACTGGCGAAGGATCGCTCGTAGCCGACTGCCGATGGCCTTACGGGCTTGCTGAGCGCTGCTGGAAGGTGACGCGGGCACGGTACGAGGCGCGGTGACTAGGCGGGGTTGTACTCCGCGTGGTCAATGCCGCGCTCCCAGACGGCTTCAAAGGCCGAGCTGCACAGGCTGACCACTGCCGGATCGTCGGTCATCTCGTACCCGACGAGTTCTCCATCCCCTGATGAGAAGATCAGCCGCACCAGCCCGTCGTCGAACTGCCAGAAGTCGCAGCCAGGCAGCGCTAGATCGTAGGCACGCTGCCGAGGCAGCCAACGAACCAGTTCCCCTGCCGCGAGGTTCGCGGCGGGAGTGATGGCGTGCTCGTACCAGATGTAGTCGCTGAACGGTTCTGAGACGACTCTCGCGCGTCGGAAGGTGACACCTCGCACGATGTGCCGGCCGATGAGGTCTACCCAGGATGACAGGTAGTCGTACCTGGAGATCTCTTCGATATCGACCCCATCGCGCCAGGCCCGGTAGCCCTCACCGCTGAGCCCGTAGGTGTCGCGCATCTCCAGGTGCGTAACCGAGCGCTGGGTCTTGTCCAGCAGCTCAGCCAAAGTTGGGATTGTCGCCACCCAAAGCCTCCCAAATAGCCTTGCGCAGCTCCGGAGGAATCCGGAAGGCGCGCTCGTCCGGTGCGATGTGACTGTACTGCTCGATCTCGGATAACACCTCGGGGTCCTCGATTGGCCAGCCGACGAACACAAGGCTGAGATCAGTCTCATCGACCGAGACCGAAGGGCAGTTCTCGGTATCGCTTCCGGCCTTGCCGTAGAACCGTAGCGCCATGGGACACCTCTGTCTCGGGAGTGAGTACGAATTGGTACGTACCCTGAGGCTGAACGCCATCAGCGTGACAGTCAAGGGGCTACGCCCCGCCCCAGGAGCCTCCTATTTCTCCACCTGGGCATCGACGGGATGGCCGCATTTGGGACAGAGCCAGCGGGGTAGTGCCTCGCCCAGCAACTCCGGCTGCTGCTCACGCAGCCACTCCCGTACGAAGTGGAGCAGGTACATGGCGAGCTGGACCTTGGCGGCCATCGCCTGATACGCCTCGGGGTCTCCGGGGTGTTGGAGCACCCCCTGGAAGGCAGTAGCCGGCCTACCCAGCCGGGCCAAAGACAGACCGAGGCTGCGCAACTCTTCGAGCGCTGACGGATCGACGGGTCGAACGGCCGGGCGATCAGTGGTGTCCACTTTCTGTTCCTTCGGGAGGTTCATCCGATTTTCGACCACAGTATGTCCAGGCTGTAGGTCAAGCGACCACCGCTGGATGACTAGATTGGTAGAGTTGCCCAGCAGGCAGTGCTCGGCCCGGACTTCTTTCTTCTCTATCGGGCCCCATCGAGAGGAGTGGCGTGGTTACCAAACTCGTAGCCGTGTGCGACCGGCACGCCGAGGACGTCCCAGCCACCCACCACAACGAGTGGGTCAACCTGGAGGGCAAGCCCAAGGAGAACGACCTGTGCGACGAGCACCAGGAGCCGTTCCTGGCGGCTTGGGAGGTCATCGAGGCGGGCTCCAACCTCTCCACGAGAGCGCCGGCCGCCAAGCCGGCCCCCGCGAAGCCGAAGCGGGTGAGGCCCCCGAGGGGGGAGCACACCCAGAGCTCCATCATCCGGGCCTGGGCCAAGAGCGTCGGCATGGAAGTCAGCGATCAAGGGCGTGTGGGCTTCCACATCGAGCAGGCGTGGAAGGAGGCCGGTCGGCCGGCCATCCTGCCGTCCGACGCCTGATCAAGAGGTCAGGTTTACGTGCCCTGACCTGCTATTTCTGTGAATTTGCTGTCTGGCGTAGGCCGGGAAAACGCCCTATCTTATGAGATATGGACGAAACGCAACCAAACCAGTCACAGATAACCAAAGCGGGTGCGGCTGGGTGGGGTCCCAAGAACCCCTTGTGCCCCATAACCGAGCTGGAAGTGCTGGGGGAGCACCCCTCAGGGGTGCAAGTAGTGTGTCTGGGCTACGAGGACGGCTACCTATACGAATACAAGATCCCCAAAGGGGTCGTTATCTCCCCGGAGATCCCCAATCTCCTCCACCCCCTCTTCCGAGGTCGGATCCTCCGGGCCTTCTCGGAAGATAACTGCAACTTCCTCTCCGTTTGGGTGCCCATAGGGGATCAACTGGCACCGGGCGTGGACTACGCCACCACGCCGGCCGAGGATTACGAGACCCTCCACCGGGATTCCAGGATCTTCGTAGGCCGATTGAGGTTCAACACCGGATGGGTGTACCGCGTGGTCGTCCAGCTCGGCTACCCGTGGCCGACTCCTGCGCAGATCCCCTGCATGGAACCGACGCTCGTCTCACCGGTCATCGGCGTCGACCAGAATGACATGGACTATGTGATCAAATTTTGGGTTGCCGACAACGTTATCGCCCAAGTGCCACGTGCGCGGTCAGGGTGTGACCCCCTCAATGCGGAGGTGGTGGCCGTGTGAGCGCGGTTTCTCCCGGTGGAGTCGAAGGCCCCCCACCCAAACGCCCTTGACCGGTCGCTGCGGACTTCCCTGGGACGCTGGCCCAAGAAAGGAATTGCCCCGGCACTTTGGTGAAGGCCGGGGCGGGCTGCGCATGTGCCGGAGCTAATCATCCTGTGTATTACTCGCTCTTAACCTTTTGGGCGACCTCTCCACGCTGGAGCCTGGATAGCGCAGGGAGCGTCTTTGACTGACCTTCATCGACTGACCCTTTGCCGCTTCGGTCAACCTCTCCTCCCGGAGGGGCATCGACAGGGGTCCCTACCTCTAACTGGATCTCGATCGACAAAATACGAACGCTCATCTTCGCGTTCACTCGCCTCCTCACCTCTCGCAAAAGAGGCGCCAGGATCATGAGGCGAAATGCGCCAAGCATGAGAACTCCGCATATAAGGCCAATCACGCCGTTGGCGAGACTGGCCATAGTCGATCTAGTCCCCCATCTCCTCGCTACGGTCCTGCATGGACCACCTCCTTCTCGGCTTCTAGTTCGAGCGTACATACCGACCTCTACAAGTGCGGGCTAACGCCGACAATCCGAGGGCAGTTTCAGGGTCTCCGGCCCCTCAGGAGCGCCGATGCACGGCCACGGCCTAGGAAGTGGGGGAATCACTGCCATCAGGGGTCTCATCGGCGGGTGGAGCAGCAGTCCTGCCTCCGCGAGGCAACTCGGGGGTTCCTGCTCGACTCTTGGATCGAAGCAGGAGCGTGTTGAACAGGTTCTGAGCGATCTCACGCCGATGCTCGTACTTGGAGAACATCGCGACCATCGCACAGATGAAGGTCAGGACAGCGTAGACCGCTGCCGACCCGAGGCCAGCCAGCACCAGGGCGACCATGTAACTCATGCTGCTCCTGCCCGTTCCAATAGTCCTTAAAGACTTGAACGGGCGTTCGCAAGCTCACTAATATCGAAATTGTCCGAAGATCGCAAACAGGTCACGAAGCGCCAGGTCAGGCGACCCGGGGTCTAACGCGACCTATCACTCCCTTCACATGAGTGCGGACGGCAGCTAGCTCGGCAGGATCGCATGCAGGAAGCCGGCGCAGACGAAACCGAGCCCAACGCCCGCGATCAGGCCGCCCGCAAGGCCGGTCCCGATGCCCACGGCGGTGCTGACCGTGAAGATGATGGCCCAACGAATGGGGAGCTTGTCGTTGTCGGGTTGGCCACTGGGCTGGATGGTCATTTCGCGCCTCTCCGAGGATCTTCGTTGTTGTCACTACTCCCTCACCTCGCACTGCCTTAGCTAGCTAGTCGAAGGCTCGTTCATATGAGAAGACCGCTTCTGCATCTTCAATGAAACGGGATGGGTGAGATCTTAGGGCTGGCCAGCCGCTGTAACCCGCACCTTAGTTTTAACGCTTCGATGGCGCCAAGTCACGGTGGATCCAGCACCCACCGTCTACGGCATCGCAGCACTCCAACTCCCTGTGGCTTCATCGCAGCCAGGTCTGCGTGTGAGTTCCTGCACGAAACAAGAACTTCACCGGGCCAGAGCACATGGGAGCAAGTCCCGCAGCGAAACAAGAACTTCACCGGACGGATGACTTCAACCGGGCAGAGAGTATCGAGTTTCTGGGCAACCGGCACCTGCTCGCCGCAGGCCCTCGAACACCCTCTGCTGAGGCCCCGAAGGAGCTATCTGGCAGGGTTTTTGGGAATCCGGGGACTTCCTTCTTTCTCCCTCTGTAGGCCCCTGAAGGGCCCTACAGCGAGATCCCAGACTTGTACATCGGCGGAGGAGGCAGGACCCTCGGGCTCGCGTGCGGGCGTATGTATGTATCCCCCCACCTGCCTGTTTGCGCGCTGTCGCGCGCCCCACTGCCCACGACGTGAGAAAGAAGTAACCGCAGCTCAGCCCACCTATCGGCCCTTCTTTCTTCTCTCTTCGCCTTGCCTCACATCGAGGCAACACGCGCTCTCGCGCTCTCGCGCGTTGTGTGCCTCACCTCAGTCCAAGATCTTTTACTCCATGTATGCGCTGGTCAGCGCCCCTTTGTCCCACTACCAATCATGAGATTGGCAAAGTCGCTCTTGACGCCCTGTGCCGTCGCTGCCAGACTGATGCCACACCCCACCGAGACGGCGGGGCAGGCAGACCAGCGGGGAGCGTGACCAGGGCAAATGCCCGGAGAGCGCCCACCTAGGGAAGCCAGGGACTGGCCGCTTAACCGAGCTACCAGTCTCCTGTACGGTTAGAGTGAACGCCGGAACGGGCCACCACGACGAACCTGCCAGAGTGCGGGGGAGTGGACCAAAGTGCCTGATCAGGCGGGACCTTGACACCAAACATGAGACTGGTAGCATGGGAGCGGAGCGGACGGCCTAGCCGGAAGCCCCGCGAGAGCCGCCAAGTCTCTTGCACCACTGACCCTTCGAGCCGCCCCTGAGGCGGCGACGGAAGGGGCGCGACACAGCGCCCTGCCCGGTAGCGCAACTTGATAACTGAAGACGCTCCGCCGTGGGCGGGAGCTGCGCAAAGGCGCGCAACGTGGGCACCGACCGTGCTAGCTGGCCAGACCAGCCGGGAAGTCGGGGGAAGGGTTGCGTCACCTGGGCGGCGGCAACCGTACGGCGACGGAGCGCGGAGATTGAGCCTGACTCCCCGACTGGGAACCAGAGTCGGCAACTCCAGGAGCACAGGACCGCCCCCTCATGACGGGGTACGGGTCCGCTCTGAGGATGCACCTCGCGATCAAGGTCTGCGGCTACTTGCCACCTGCGCAGCGTGAGACATCCGGGCCTGGGGACGCCTGCGGTTCGGCCCGACAAGCCGCCGACCGCCTGTAGCCCGTGAGGGGCGGGAAACGAGGCCCGTGAGGGCCCGTGGTAACGGCAAGAGATCTCGCACCGCTTCGGCGGTGGCCACGGGATCGCACATGCGGTGCGGTCCTCTGGTCACACCTGGAGACTCGATGCTGCGCAAGCTCGCGGTTGGCCTTGGGGCCGCCGCTATCGCACTCGCCGGAACGGTGGGTGCCGCGAACGCTGCACCCACCAAGCCCAGCAAGCCGCGGGTCGCGTACTCGGCGCACGGCAAGGTCAAGCAGGAGGCGTACTGGGCCCTGAGCTACAACCACGCGGGGGTCATCGTGTGCGTCACGAAGGGCGACAAGTCCGAGGCCGTCTACAAGATCGCCAAGTACGCCAAGGCGAACCGCGCCAAGGGCTACTACTGGGGCGGACCGGCGTCCGCCAAGTACGACCGGATGTGCAACGCCAAGTAGGCGGGAGCGTGCGCCCTGGTGGGCGCCACGGGGTTCGATCCCTCGGCACGCACGTAAGGAACGACGCCGGCCCCAAGGGAGGGGACTCATGATCGACTTCACCTACGGTGCGTACCCGCACCGCGATGGCCTGGAGATGCTGTCCGGGACCGGGGAGCGCAAGGGCGTGACCATGCGGCGAGTTGAAACGCACGGCTCCACCACGTGGGAGACCCACGAGGCGTACGCGGTCTACGGGGAGCGCGTCCAGCTCATCGGGACGGCCCATGACCAGTGGGCAGCGTTCCGGAAGATCGAGCTGTGGTACGCGGAGCAGGACAACTACTACCTGGCGTGGGCCTAGCGGCCCGCCCCCCTTTTGCCCGGATACATGAGAATGGTAGACAGGAGGCTGGAACCAATGTGCAAGCAGGTAGACAGGCCGTGCGGGTGTTCGGTGCGGGTCAACGACTACGGCGACGGCTACCAGACGGTGGCCGGGTTCACGACGTGGTGCCAGGAGGCCAAGGGCTTGATCTCCCAGCTGGCGGCGGTTCGTGGTCGACGCCGGAGCGCTGCGGACATTGCAGACGCCATCACGGCGCACGTGCTGTTCGTCTGATCGACGGTTCTCAGCCCGGATTTGATCCGGGGGTAGCGCTTCAAATGCGACTGAGAGCACTCACCAATACCCACCAACACACAGGAGCCTGGCATGCAGTTCAACGCGATTTCCGCCATCAAGGAGTTCTTCGGATTCGACTCTGAGGACGGCGCTCGTTTCCGTAGCGAATGGGCGCGTCTCGGGAAGGTCGGCCGCGAGCAATTCCGGACTGCGTTTGTTACCGGCACTCTCACCTACTGACCGGAAGGAATCCCAATGCGCAAGACGCGAGAGGTCCGCATTCTCGAATGCGGATGTGAGGTTGACGCCCCCCGATTCGGTGGCATGAAGCGCGCTATGGGTGCGTTGCTCGCCAAGCTCATCCCGGCAAAGGGCGACCGTCAGGGTTGGGAGCGGCTATGAAGCTGAATCAGCAAGGTCGACTCCAGATCTACGTTGCCGGTAGCACAAGGCTCTTAGAGGTCCTGGGCATGTTGGCCGGGCCCGAACTGACGGCTAAAGAGCTGGTCGTAAAGGCAGAGATCGAGAAAGAGCTGGTCAGGCGGGGTGTGAAGCTCTGATCAGCGGTCCCTGGCGCGTCTGGAATGACGCGAGTAAGCGCCTCGAAAGCGACTAGGGATACCCGGTTCATAAATCGTCTAGCGAATGGGATTCACTCATGATTGTTACTGGATACGTGCCCTGCGAATGCTGCTGGCACGACACCATCGGGCGTTTGGGCGAATTCGCCTGGTGTTCCGATTGTGAAGAAGACCAACTGTCGGACATGGCCGACGACTGCCCGCACGGCATTTCTTAGGGCCTGATACAGGAGATTGGTAATGATCGACATCAAGCCCGACGAGAATGTCTACGCGGGATACGTGGACAACGTTCTCGCGGTTTGGGAGCGCGCTACATTCGATCAGATGGGGCGTGGTGTGAATTGGTATCGCACCGCAAACCAACTGGCGAACATGATTTCCGGTGGGGATGCGGCGGCGGGTGCGGGTGTTCTGTCCGCCCTTTCGGCTAACAAGTCGTGGCGTGAGAACGTGAAACTCGCGACTCGGGCATTTGAGGCCGGTGAGGCGTCCGGGCATTTCGGGGACGCCATTCGTAAGGCTGCCCGAATCATGGCGGGTGAGGCACCGGAAACGGTGCTGCCCATGGATGCCAAGACCGGGAATTTTTACCGGTGCATTCTCAATCCGACCGATCCGGAATCGGTCTGCATTGACCGGCACGCTCACGATATCGCGGTGGGCGAACGCTACGGGAATCGTGACCGTGGCCTCGGTGCGTCGGGTCGGTACGCACTTCTAGCGAACGTCTACCGGGATGCGGCAATGCGTCTCGGGGCTATTCCCCAGGTTGTGCAAGCCGTCACCTGGGTTGTCTGGATCGAAAACAAGGGGAACTGACATGGCTACCACTACCGCTCGACCCATCTACGAAATCGCGTCGGAAATTCGGGCCGCATGGAGAAAGGTCTACTTCGGTGCGGTGCCCTACTTGGACGCAATGTCGGACCTGAACAAGGTCACGGATTCGTACTACATGGACAGTGCGGACTCCGTAATCCGGTACTTCCTGGCGAACGCTGCCACGTTCCGTGGCCCGCGTGCCAAGGAAATCAAGGCCGAACTGAAATCCATGATCGGATGAATAACGAAACGGCTTTGGCCACGGTGCTTAACCGGATCAAAGATTTCGTGATCAGCGACTACTACGGAATGGAGGAGAGGTGCGTCACATGCGCTACTTGCGGACGCCTGATTTATGAGATCGAAGACGGCGATTGGCTCGAATGCATGGTGAGCAAGGCATTCGACCACAAATGTAAGGACTGAACGGAAGGTTGGGGAGGGTGGCCCTCGGGCCATTCTACCGAGCAGTTCGCTCCACATCCCCCGTACGGAAAAGGAACTCGCAATGCTGACTATGACTAGCGCATCAACCATCAAGGTGCACTTCTGGAACCTGGGCGCGTACGTGAGCGGAAGCCTGGTAGGCGGCTGGATTGACCTCGACTACTGCGTGGACTTCGAGGACTTCGCGGGCAAGGTGCTGGACGCCACCCGAAACGCTGAGGAAGTGATTCTCGGGGATTACGAAAGCGACTTCGGTATCTCGTTCTCCGAGTACCAGGGCCTGGAAGCGATTTGGGCCGTGCATGAGGCGCTGTGTGAAATCCATGAAAGCGAGCGTGAGCCGTTCGGGGATTACCTGGCATACATCGGCGGGGTTGACTACCTGGACACGGCAATCAGCGACTGGCAGGACCACTACTGCGGCCAGTTCAAATCGATCGAGGATTACGCCTGGTCATTCGCCGAGGATGTCTATCCCGACCTGGCGAACATGCCCCCCGGATTCCGGGTCGAAGTGGACACCGTCGCCTGGGAATGCGACCACTGGATTTCGGCCAACGGCCACGTGTTCAGCTCCTGAGGCCGTTTGGGATTGGCGGCAGGCATGGCGCCTGCGGCCTTTCCGAGACTACCTCCGGGTCTCATCTACCGAAGGGCAGCAATGGAACTCACGGCAACTCAGAAGATCAGTCTTCAGCTCGCCATTGCGGCGCGGCTCAGGGAACTGGAAGGACTCGAAGGGGCCTACGTAGTGAAGGAACGGATCTACTGCCGGGAATTGGCCGAGATCTTCAACCACGCCATGACCGTCGACATCAAGTCGTACAGCGGGGTCTGAAATGGACGGCTTCGACTGCTGCGACAAAACCAACTGCATCGGCACCTGTGACTGGTGCGGGTTTTCGAAGTGCCCTGAGGCACTCGACGTGGACCGCTGCGACTGCAAGGAGGAGACACACGTGGGCACCGACATTGAGGTCTACACGGGCGACACAGCGCATGAGGTTGAGGACTATTCGGGGGGCGAGAGTCGCGGCCACGCGATGCTCTCGGCTTACCAGGACGCATTCCTTCCGGATGAGCCGTTGGAGACCGTGGCCACGGACATGATCGCGGACATTCTCCGGGCCGTTCCGGAAGAGGACTGGTACACGGTCATTCGGAGCGGGCTCATGCACGCACACGAAGAGATTCACGGCTGGGGTTCGGCCAGGGCTGAATGCGTTCTCACATCGTGAGACCGAGAGCGATCAGTGGGTGTTCGAAGTTGTCGCGTGCCCATCGGGTTCCATCGGCGATGTTGGTGAAGTTGAGCAGGCGTAACGCGCCAATC
>NZ_JBDPLV010000123.1:0-20019 GCF_039871605.1 Acrocarpospora sp. B8E8
ACGGCGATGGCGGGGCCGGGCGGAGCCCGAAGGGAAACAAAGGGTGGGTGGGTGGGAGAGCCACCGCATCCCGTTACGAGCAGGCGAGGGGTTCGGTGGTGGCGGCGGGGCGGCCGATGCTGGGCATGCCGAGATTCACCGCAGCCGGGGCCGAAGGCTGGGATTGGCGGTTCTGCCAGGCGTCGCCCGCGCGAGTGCGGCGCACCGTAAGCACCTTGTCGGCGACCAGGTGATGCGGCGCCGCGTACGTGACCTCGACGGTGGCCATATCCCCAGGTCGGGCGTCGGCGGGGGCCAGGTGGACGAGGCGGTTGTCGGGGGCGCGGCCGGAGAGGCGGTGGGTGGCGCCGTCCTTGCGCCCTTCGCCCTCGGCGATGAGGACTTCCAGGACCTTGCCGACCTGCGCCTTGTTCTCCGCCCAGGCGATCTCTTCCTGGAGGGCGACCAGTCGCTCGTACCGCTCCTGGACGACGGCCTTGGGAATCTGGTCGGGCATGGTCGCGGCGGGCGTGCCAGGCCGGATCGAGTACTGGAAGGTGAAGGCGTTGGCGAAGCGGGCGGCGCGCACGACGTCGAGGGTGCCCTGGAAGTCGTCCTCGGTCTCGCCCGGGAAGCCGACGATGATGTCGGTGGAGATCGCGGCATCAGGCATGGCCGCGCGCACACGTTCGATGATGCCGAGATAACGCTCAGCCCGGTACGAGCGACGCATCGCCTTCAGGATCCGGTCAGACCCGGACTGCAACGGCATGTGCAACTGATGCATGACATTCGGCGTCTCCGCCATGGCGGCGATGACATCGTCGGTGAACGCGGCGGGATGCGGCGAGGTGAACCGGACCCGCTCGAGCCCGTCGACCGAGCCGCAGGAGCGCAGGAGCTTGCCGAAGGCAAGGCGGTCCCCGAACTCGACGCCGTAGGTGTTGACGTTCTGCCCGAGCAGCGTGATCTCCAGCACGCCCTGGTCGACCAGGGTGCGGATCTCGCTGAGGATGTCACCGGGCCGGCGATCCTTCTCCTTGCCCCGCAACGCGGGCACGATGCAGAACGTGCACGTGTTGTTACACCCGACCGAAATAGCCACCCACGCCGCGTAAGCCGACTCACGCTTGGTCGGCAACGTCGACGGAAACGTCTCCAGGGATTCCTTGATCTCGACCTGGGCCTCTTCGGCGATGCGGGCCCGCTCCAGCAGCACCGGCAGCGACCCGATGTTGTGCGTGCCGAACACGACGTCCACCCACGGCGCCCGCCGCACGATCTCGCCCTGATCCTTCTGCGCCAGACACCCCCCGACCGCGATCTGCATGCCCGGATTGCTGAGCTTGCGGGGCCGCAGATGCCCGAGGTTCCCGTAAAGCCGGTTGTCGGCGTTCTCCCGCACCGCACAGGTGTTGAACACGACGACGTCGGCGGGCTCCCCCTCGGGCGCGCGCACGTATCCCGCGTCCTCCAGCAGCCCGGACAGACGCTCGGAGTCGTGGACGTTCATCTGGCACCCATAGGTCCGTACCTCGTACGTCCTGGTGCTCTCCTGAGTCGTGGCAGTCATCTCAACCCACAAGCCTAGGCGCTCCCGCGAGCGTAACGCGCCCGATCCCCGATACCCTGTGACCGGAGCTGCATTCCGGGAGGTCAGGGTGCGATTTGCGGCCTTGGGCGCCTGCGTGGCGAGCCTGCTCCTGGTCGTCGCGGCCGTGGCGCTGGGCGTACGGAACGGGTCCGACCTGATCCAGCAGAGCCACCTGGTCTTCGTCGCGGCCGGCGCGATCATCGGCGGCCTGATCAACGTGCGCCGTCCAGGCAACATGATCGGCCTGCTCCTGGCCACCACCGGCCTGTCCTTCGCCCTCCTGGACGCCTGCGGCCAGCTCGCCCTGAACAACCCGGACGCGACGTTCTTCGCCTGGCCGCAAACCTGGCTGTGGATCCCCGCGAACCTCGCCATCACCACGATCCCCCTGGTCCTCCCGTCGGGACGGCTCCCGTCCCCCACTGGCGCCCGCTCATGTGGACCGCCGCCGTCACCGCCGCCCTCGCCGCGATCCCCAGCGCCTCCGCCCCGGCCCGAACAGCCAGCTCGGGTACGGCACCGCCGTGATCAACCCCCTCGGCGTCCCGGCCATGGAAGGCGCCGCCCAGGTCGCGGACATCGGCTTCCCCGTCTTCACCGGCATCCTGTTCATCGCCGGCGCCGTCAACCTGGCCATGCGCGCCCGCCACACCAGGGCCACCGAGCGCGCCCAGGTCAAGTGGCTGGTCTACGCCGTGAGCCTGGCCGGGCTGATCGTGATCGCACGCCTGGTCGCGGGCCTGCGCGACGGCTTCCCCGACCAGATCTGGCCCGTGCTCAGCCCGTTCTGGGAGCTGGCCGGCGCGGCCGCGATGACCCTCGTCCTGGCCGCGATCGGCGTGGCCGTGCTCTGGTACGGCCTGTTCGACATCGAAGAGGAGCGCCGCCGGATTCGCAACGATCTCCATGACGGTCTCGGGCCGACGCTCGCGGCGTTGACGATGCGGGCGGAAGCCGTACAGGACCTGGTGGGGCCTGGGCCGGCCAGGGAGCTGCTGGAGGAGATCATCGGGGACGCGGAGGCGGCGGTGGCGGACGTGCGGGCGCTGATCGAGGGGCTGCGGCCGCCCGCGCTGGATTCGCTGGGGCTGCTGCGGGCGCTGTCGTCGCACGTCGCGGGCCTGCCGGGCGAGCTCACGATCCGGATCGAGGCCCCGGCGGAGCTGCCCGCGCTGCCCGCCGCGACCGAGGTCGCGGCCTATCACATCGCCGTCGAGGCGCTGGCCAACGTGCGCAGGCACGCTCGCGCGTCGCGGGCCTGGTTGCGTCTGTCCGCCATCGACGAGACGCTTAGCCTTGAGGTGTGCGACAACGGCCGCGGGCCGGAAGGCAAGGCCGGGGTCGGCACGCTGTCGATGCGCGACCGTGCCGCCGAACTGGGCGGATGGTGCACGATCGAACCACGCCAGGAGGGCGGCACACGCGTGCTCGCGATGCTCCCGGCCAGAGGGGGAAACCATGGAACCCATCAACATCCTGCTCGTTGACGACCATCCGGCGTTCCGGGCGGGACTGGTGGCGCTGCTCTCGCCGCTGGACGGCATCAAGGTGGTCGACCAGGTCGCCAACGGCGAGCAGGCGCTGGCGCTGATCAACCAGCTCCAGCCGGATGTCGTGCTGATGGATCTGACCATGCCGGGCATGGGCGGCGTGGTCGCCACCGAACGCATTCTGCGCGACAACCCGCATATCCGGGTGCTGATCTTGAGCATGTCCGATGACGACGAGTCGGTGTTCGCGGCGTTGCGCGCGGGCGCCCGAGGTTATGTCGTCAAGGGCGCCCGCCGGGTGGAACTGTCCCGGGCGATCCGGGCCGTGGCCGCCGGAGACGCGGTGTTCGGCCCGGCCATCGCCAACCGCCTGATCGGCTACTTCTCCGGGCTGGCCAGGCGCGACCAGAGTCTGCCCCAGCTGACGCCCCGGGAGCGGGAGATCCTGGGGCTGATGACCTCGCATCTCACCAACCCGCAGATCGCGGAGCGGCTGGCGCTGACCCACAAGACCGTGCGCAACCACGTCTCCAACATCTTCGCCAAGCTGCATGTGGGCGATCGGGTCAGCGCGGTCAGCCGCGCGCGGGAATCGGGGTTCTGAGCACCCGCCACGCCGCCCAGCCGTACGCGACGAGCTGGCACAGCGCCCCGGTGGACTGCACGGCGGGCGGCTGCTCGGCGGTGAGGAACGGGATGGCGATCCCGGCGACCACCAGAACCGGCAGCCACCACGGCCCGACCCGGGTCGCGGCCAGCGAGATCGTCAGGATCAGCGCCCCCACATGCGACAGGAACGCCGGAATCAGAATCCCGTAGACAAACCCCGCCAGGTCGCCCGCGGCGGCGGTGACCGCCACCGCCTGGTCGGCGGGCAGGGTCTGGGCGAGCGCCAGGTCGTAGAAGTCGGTCATGAACAGGCTCACCGCGGCGGCGGAACCGATCATGCCGACGGCCGCGCCCAGGTTGGCCGGCCGGGGCGCGCGCTCCCGCAGCAGCCCGGCCAGCGCCAGCATGCCGGGGATCATCGCGGCCGTGGCCCACAGGAAGAGCACGGCGCTGACCTGCACCTTCGTCGCGTGAGCCAGGAAGAGCGCGGGGTTGTGGTCGGTCCCGGGAGGCGAGGTGAGGAAGGCGAGGAAGAGCAGGACAGGCCAGGCCACCAACGACCCGGCGGCGGCGTGGCGCCGGAAGGAATCACTCATGCCGCCACTGAATCGGGCGCCTGTCCCGGCCGGCATGGGCCCCGAGCAGGGACCGACCAGGGAGGATTCCGGGAAAAGCCGTGATGGGATCGGTACCGGCTGGTTAGTGACTTGGTTATGAAGACCCCCTTACTTTTGTTGACCATGACGGAAGCCGACAGATCGACTTCACTTGTCAGTCTGGAGAAGGTAAACAAGCACTTCGGCGCGCTGCACGTGCTGAGAGACATCGACCTGGACGTCACGCGTGGCGAGGTGGTCGTGGTCATCGGCCCGTCCGGTGGCGGCAAGTCGACGCTCTGCCGCGTCATCAACCGCCTGGAGACGATCGACTCCGGGTCCATCACCTTCGACGGCCACTCCCTCGCGGTCGAGGGCCGGGCGCTGGCCCGGCTCCGCTCCGAGGTCGGCATGGTGTTCCAGCAGTTCAACCTCTTCGCCCACAAGACCATCCTGGAGAACGTCACCCTCGGCCCGACCAAGGTCCGCAAGATCGCCCGCGCTCAGGCCGAACAGCGCGGCATGGAGCTCCTCGAACGGGTCGGGATCGCCTCCCAGGCGGCCAAGTACCCCGCTCAGCTCTCCGGCGGCCAGCAGCAGCGGGTGGCCATCGCCCGGGCGCTGGCCATGGACCCGAAGATGATCCTCTTCGACGAGCCCACCTCCGCGCTGGACCCCGAGATGGTCCAGGAGGTGCTGGACGTCATGATCTCCCTGGCCAGGGACGGGATGACCATGCTGGTGGTCACCCACGAGATGGGCTTCGCCCGCCGGGCCGCCAACCGCGTGGTGTTCATGTCCGACGGCCAGATCATCGAGCAGGCCGCCCCCGACGAGTTCTTCACCAATCCGAGCACCGACCGCGCCCGGGACTTCCTCAGCAAGATCCTTACGCACTGAATCGCACATTCCCCCGAGCCGAGACCCGGCTCAGTGAATTGGAAGAGGTGGCAGTTATGCGAGTCCGCCGAATCGGAGCCGTTCTTTTGGCCGCAGCGGCATTGGCCACGAGTCTTGCCGCCTGCAGTGGCGACGACAAGTTTGTGATCGGCGTCAAGTTCGACCAGCCCGGGCTCGGCCTGAAGCAGCCGGACGGCTCGGTCAAGGGCTTCGACGTAGATGTGGCCAAGTATGTCGCCAAGGAACTGGGCTACAGCGACGACCAGATCGAGTTCAAGGAGACCGTCTCCGCGAACCGGGAGCCGTTCATCCAGCAGGGTCAGGTCGACATCGTGGTCGCCACCTACTCGATCACCGACGCCCGCAAGGAAGTGATCTCCTTCGCCGGGCCGTACCTGATCACCGGGCAGGACATCCTCACCCGGGCCGCGGACACCGGGATCGCCAACGTCGACTCGCTCGCCACCAAGAAGGTCTGCGGCGCGCAGGGGTCCTCCTCTCCCGCCCGGCTGGTGGAGAAGTTCGGCGAGCCGTGGAAGGGCCAGTACCTGACCGAGCAGCAGGGCTACGGCGCCTGCCTGCCGCTGCTCGAGCAGAGCCAGGTGGACGCGATCTCCACCGACGCCACCATCCTGGCCGGCTTCGCCGCCCAGTCCCCTGGCAAGTTCCGCCTCGTCGGCCAGCCCTTCTCCGAGGAGAAGTACGGCATCGGCCTGAAGAAGGACGACAAGGAAACCCGCGACAAGATCAACAACGCCATCGACAAGATGTTCAAGGACGGCTCCTGGAAGAAGTACGTCGACGCCAACTTCGGCGAGTTCGGCCAGTTCTTCGCCTCGCCTCCGGCGCTGGAGCGGTACTGATCGAGCGCCGGTAGCGGAGGTAGGTAGGCGGTGTCTTTTTCCTCAACGTCTTTTTCCTCAACGTCCGCTCTCTTCGACGAGCTGCCGGTCATTCTGGGCGCGTTCTGGCTGACCGTACGGCTCACGCTGGCCACCGCCGTGGCCGCCCTGGTGCTGGGCACGGTGCTGGCCACGATGCGGGTGAGCCCGCTGGGCGTGCTCCGCACCGTGGCCGCCACCTATGTCAACGCGCTGCGGAACACGCCGCTCACCCTGGTGATCGTGTTCTGCGGGCTCGGGCTCGGTCTTGTGCTGGACGTCTCGTTCTCCGAGAGCCTGTCCGTCAACTACCTCTGGCTGTCCATCATCGGCCTGTCGCTCTACACGGCGGCCTTCGTCTGCGAGGCCATCAGATCGGGGATCAACACCGTCCCGATCGGGCAGGCGGAGGCCGCCCGTGCGCTCGGGCTGACCTTCACCCAGAACCTGCGGCACATCGTGCTCCCGCAGGCCTTCCGCGCGGTGATCGCGCCGCTGGGCAGCGTGCTGATCGCGCTGATCAAGAACACCACGATCGCTGCCGCGATCGGCGTCGCGGAGGCCTCGCTCACCATGAAATCCCTGTTCGAGCGGCATCAGGAGGCGGTGGTCCCGATCTTCCTCGGGTTCGCGCTCGGGTTCCTGGTGCTCACCCTGCCGGTCGGGCTGCTGTTCGGCTGGCTGGCCCGGCGACTGGCGGTGGCACGATGAGGGCGAGCGTCCTCTACGACGCCCCGGGACCGCGCGGGCGGCGGCGCAACCTGGTGCTCACCGTCCTGTTCGCGGTGCTGCTGGTCGTGCTGGCCTACCTGGGCTATCGGAAATTTGACGAAAAAGGCCAGTTTGATGCGGCGTTGTGGGAGCCGTTCCTGCGGGCGGATGTCTGGGTCAATCTGATCTTGCCCGGGTTGTGGAACACGCTCAGCGCGGCGGCGACGGCGGCGTTGATCGCCGTGCCGTTCGGGTTCGTGTTCGGCATGGCCCGGCTGTCCGAGCACACCTGGATCCGCATCCCGGCCGGGGCGATCGTCGAGTTCTTCCGGGCCATCCCGCTACTCATCATGATCTTCTTCGCCCAGTACGGCGGCAGCGCCGTCTTCGGCCTGACCGTCACCTCCTTCAGCGCCGTCGTCTTCGGCCTGGTCATGTACAACGGCTCGGTGCTCGCCGAGATCGTCCGGGCGGGCATCTCGTCGCTGCCGCGCGGGCAGACCGAGGCCGCCCTCGCGGTCGGGCTGCGCAAGGGCCAGGCGATGCGGCTGATCCTGTTGCCGCAGGCGGTCACCGCGATGATGCCGGCCATCGTGAGCCAGCTGGTGGTGCTGCTCAAGGACACCGCGCTGGGCTTCATCGTCGCCTACGAGGACCTGCTGAACGCCGGGGCGCGCATCCTGCCCTCCAACTTCCGCAACCTGATCCCGTCGGTGATCGTGATGGCGTTCATCTACATCCTGATCAACGTGGCGGTCGGGCAGGTGGCGACCTGGCTGGAGAAGCGCAGCCGGCGCAGCCGCAAGACCACCGCGAAACCGGTCGCGCCACCCGATTCCGTGACGGCCCCGGCGTCGTTGTAGACGTGGGGTGGTCAAGGTTTGACGTGTCATTGCGGGGCGTAGCGCGCGCCTGATCTGATCCTGATCGGGTGTGGCGCGTCGTTGTTCTGGGTATGGCGGCCGTTTTCCTCACCGCGTGTGGGGGCAGCGGCAGCCTCGTGATCGGGGTGCGGGCGGGGCAGCCCGGGCTGGTGGACAAGCTGCCCGGGGGCGGCTGGGCCGGGTTCGACATCGCGGTGGCGCACTACGTGGCGCGCGAGCTCGGATACCGGGACGACCAGATCCGCTACACCTTCGACGCCGGGGAGGCCGATCTCAGCCTTGGCGCGGTCGGCGGACGCTACGCCGGGCCGTACCTGGTGACCACCAAGGACCTGCTGGTCCGCACGCAGGAGCTGCGCACGCTCCGGGCCCTGCGATCAGCACGGGTCTGCGGCACCCGCGCCGACGTCGCGCCGCTGGTCGAACGCTTCGGCACCACCTGGCAGAACGTCTTCGTCGCCGAGGCGAACGTGCCCGCCGCCTGCGGCCCGCTCCTCGCCGACCGGCGCATCGACGCGATCATCGCCGACGCCCCCGTCCTGGCCGGAATCTCCGCGCAGTATCCCGGCCGCTTCCGCTTCCTCGGCCGCGATCTCGCCGAGGTGCGGTACGGCATCCGCCTCGCGCCCAACGCGATCGGGTTGCGGGATGACGTGGAGGAGGCACTGCGGACGATGTACGAGGACGGGTCATGGCATCGGGCGGTGATCGACTACCTGGGGCTGCTGGCCACGAGGTACCTGTCGCCGCCCGTCCTCGAAAAGGGATAACCGGCCGCGCGCGACCCCGCTTTTCCGGCAGGATGCCAGTCATGTCCCCCGAGCGACCACCGATCTCCACCGCCGACGTGGCCAGGTCAGGGCTGCGCCTCGGCTTCCCCACCGTGCTCGGCGAGGAGGTCTGGTGGGAGGAGGACCGGCCGGCCGAAGCGGGCCGCCGCACCATCGTCCACCGCGCCGCCGACGGCACCCGCCGCGAGCTCATCGCCGCCCCCTGGGACGCGCGGTCGCGGGTGCACGAGTACGGCGGGCGGTCCTACGTGGTCGTCCCCGGCGTGGGCGTGGTCTTCGTCAACCATTCCGACCAGCGGCTCTACCTGACCGACGGGGGTACGCCCCGGGCGTTGACGGCGGATTCCGAGCATAGGTACGGCGATCTGCTGTTCGCCGCCGGGGTGGTCTGGTGCGTGCGGGAGCGGCATCACGACGGGAAAGTGGATCGGGCGCTTGCTTCGGTGACCTTGTCGGGTGAGGTGACGGAGGTGGTCGCCGGTAGCGATTTCTATGCTTCTCCGGCTTTGTCGCCGGATGGGGAGCATCTCGCTTATATCTGCTGGAATCATCCGCGGTTGCCGTGGACGGGGACCGAGTTGCGGATCACGCGGCTTGAGGACGGCAGTTCGTGGACGGTCAAGGGCGGGATGAGCGAGTCCGTGCTCGCGCCGCAGTGGCGGGATAACCGGAACCTTTATCTGATCTCTGATTGGTCGGGGTGGTGGAACCTCTATCAGATCGGGATCTTCGGGACTTCTTCGCAGGCGTTGTATCCGGCTGAGGAGGAGTTCGCTTGGCCGTTGTGGGAGTTGGGCGGGTTGCCGTACCTCGTGCTGGGGGGCGGCCGGCTCGCGGTCCTGCACGGACAGGGGGACCTGCGCCTGGGCATCCTGGATCCGGAGACCGGATCCCTCGCCGACCTCGACGTCCCGTATTCCGGCTGGCGGCCCGCCCTGAGCGCGGACGGGAACACCCTGGTGGGCATCGCCTACGGCTCCGACGTGCCCCGCTCGGTGGTCCGCGTCGACATCGTCACCGGGCGCGTCGAGGGACTGCGCCGCGACATCGCCGAACTGCCCGACATCGCCTACCTGCCCAAACCCCGCTCAGTCGAGATAGAAGGCAGCTTCGGCCGCCGCGTCCACGCCTACCTCTACCCACCGCCTTCGGTGGAACCCGCACCCTATGTGGTTTTCGTTCATGGGGGTCCGACTGGGCATGCCACGACCGAGTTGAGCTTGGAGAAGGCGTTCTTCACCACGCGAGGGATCGGCGTCCTTGAGGTCAACTACGGGGGTTCGACGGGATACGGGCGTGCCTATCGTGAGCGGCTGCGCGGGCAGTGGGGTGTGGTGGACGTGGAGGACACGGTCGCGGCGGCCCAGTGGCTCGCGGCCGAAGGTCTCGCCGACCCGGCTCGGATCGCGGTGCGCGGTGCCAGCGCGGGCGGCTGGACCGTGATGGCCGCCTGCGCCGCCTCCACCGTCTTCTGCGGCGGCGTCTCCATCGCCGGCGTCAGCGCCCTGGCCCCCTTGGTCGCCGCCACCCACGACTTCGAATCCCGCTACGTCGAATGGCTCGTCGGCCCGGAATCCCTGTACTCCTCCCGGGAACCCCTCTCCCGAGCCGCCGAGGTCTCCTGCCCCATGCTCCTCATGCAGGGCCTGGCCGACCCGGTGGTTCCCCCCTCCCAAGCCGAAGCCTTCGCCACCGCCCTGACCGATCGTGGCGTCCCCTGCACCTACCTGTCCTTCGAGGGCGAAAGCCACGGCTTCCGCCGCCTGGAAAGCAAGACCGCGGCCCTGGCAGCCGAACTGGCCTTCTACGAACAACTCTTCCGCCCGGAACCAGAAACCTGAGTCAGCGGGCGAATTCGGTGGCCCGGGATTCGCGGACCACTGTGATGCGGATCTGGCCTGGGTAGGTGAGTTCCTCTTCGACCTGTTTGGCGACGTCGCGGGCGATCACCTGGGCCTGGATGTCGTCGACGTTGTCGGGGCGCACCATGACGCGGATCTCGCGGCCGGCCTGCATGGCGAAGACCTTGTCGACGCCCTCGTAGGACTGGGCGATCTCCTCCAGGCGCTCCAGGCGCTTGACGTAGGCCTCGAGGGATTCGCGGCGGGCGCCTGGGCGGCTGCCGCTGATGGCGTCGGCGGCCTGGGTGAGGACGGCTTCGACGGTGCGGACCTCGACCTCGTTGTGGTGGGCCTCGATGGCGTGCACGACGTCCTCGTGCTCGCCATACCGGCGGGCGATCTCGGCGCCGATCAGGGCGTGGCTGCCCTCGACCTCGTGGGTGAGCGCCTTGCCGATGTCGTGCAGCAGCGCGCAGCGCTTGACGAGATCACGGTCGAGCCGCAGCTCCGAGGCCATGATCCCGGCGATGTGCGCCGACTCGATGAGATGCTTCAACACGTTCTGGCCGTATGACGTGCGGTAGCGAAGCTGGCCGAGCAAGGTGACCAGTTCGGGGTGCATATCGGTGATGCCCAGCTCGACCAGGGCATCCTCCCCCGCCCGTATACAAAGATCCTGCACTTCGGCCTTGCTGCGCTCGTAGGCCTCCTCGATGCGCTGCGGGTGAATCCGCCCGTCGAGCACCAGCTTCTCCAGGGTCAACCTGGCGGTCTCCCGGCGAACGGGATCGAAACACGACAACAGCACCGCCTCCGGCGTGTCATCGATGATCAGATTGACCCCGGTGGTCGACTCGAACGCCCGGATATTCCGCCCTTCTCGCCCGATGATCCGGCCCTTCATCTCATCCCCCGGCAAGTGCAGCACACTCACCACAGACTCGGCCGTCTGCTCGGTCGCCACCCGCTGCACCGCCAGCGTCACGATCTTGCAGGCCCGCTTCTCCCCCTCCTTCCGCGCATCGCTCTCGATCTCCCGGACGATCAGCGCGGCCTCCCGCTTGGCCTGGTTCTCGATCTCCTTGACCAGCTCGTTCTTGGCCTGCTCGGCCGTCAGCCCCGCGACCCGCTCCAGGATCTGCCGCCGCTTCTCCGCCACCTGATCCAGCTCAACCCGCCGATCGGCCAGCTCGGTCTCGGTCTCCGCCAGCTGCCTGGCCCGCTCGGCCTGCCGGCGTGCCTCCTCGTCGAGCCGCTGCTCCCGCTCCCCCAGCCGGTTCTCCCTGCGCTCCAGATCGGCGCGCAGCTCCTTCAACTCGTTCTTGAGGATCCGCGACTCCTCCTCGACCTCCCGCCGCATCAGCGCCGCGTTCTCCACCAGCGCCTCAGACTTGCGGATGATCTCCCCCGCGTCGCTCTCGGCCCGCACCCGGATCTCATCGGCGTCCCGCCGCGCCTGCTCCAACTCCTTCTCAGTCAGCTCCGCCTTCAACTGAGCGATCTGCTCGGCCGTCGGCCCGGTCTCCTTCGGAGCGGTACGGCGCAGCAACAGAACCAGGAGGGCGGCAATCGCTACGAACGCCGCCAGCAGCACCGCCACTGCCAGCACGATCACGATCGTCATATCCATTGCGCGCCCACCCCTCCTAGCGTCAGCCGGTAAAGGGGTCACACGCACAGCACGGCAACGCCTGGTGGCGTCACACTGGCGTCACCAGGGCAAATATCGCACCCAAGAGCGGTCAGGGTCCGTAACTCACCGTTATGGCAATCCGCGCTGCGCGGAGTAACTCCTCACTGCGGTCGAGATTAAGCGTCAGAGAGGTAACGAGCAAGCAAAGACGCTCTGTCAAGCGACTTTTCCTCGATCATCTCGACGACCCACAACCTCTGGAGCCCCAGTCCCCAACCCACAGCCCTCCCCCGAAAACCCCAACCCCTAACACCCCATACACCTCACCCCAAACCTCCCCCAACCACCTCACCCTCAACCTTCACCCCCCGCCAAACGCCACGTCACCCTCCAGTCCACGCCCGACCGGAAGCCGCTCGTGGTCGCCGGCGGACGGCTTTCGGGCTCATTGATGTCACCACCGATGTCAAGATGACCACCCATCCCCGAGCCGCCCAGATCACTAGCCTCGGGGGGATCCGACGCGGGCTGCTCTCCGTTGATCACAAGTCGAGAACCTGACCCATGACAAGATCAAGGCTCTCGGACGTTCGCCCGGCGCGCTCCTTGGCCTCGTCGATTTCCCCCAGCGTCATTGATCTCCCCAGCCAAGCCGTGGCCGCGCCCCGCGCGCGGAAGTACGTACAGTCCCTCGTCCCAGACCCGCCCGCGCCGGGGAGAACCGGGCGTGCCCTCGTCCCTCTGCGTCATCGATCTCTTTGGGCAAGCCGTGGCCTCGCCCCGGCGCGACGGAAATAGGTGTAGGCCCTCACCCCAGGTCACCAGCGCCGGATAGTAACCAGGCGTACCCTTGCCCCAGACCAGCAGCACCGGCCCCTCGAACTCGACGGCCGAGGCTTCCCGTATCAGCAGGGTGAGGCGGTCGCGGGCGGAGACGGCGGCCCCAGTGCCAGTCTTCACCGGTGAAACGCGCTCGTCGCGGGTCCTGTCTTGGAGGCGGCGGACGTCGTCGAGCGTGGCGCCGGGGAGACCGGGCGTGCTCTCGTCTCCGAGTCCCGCGCTACGCGGCCGCCGTCCGCGAGAGCATGGCGCGGATCGCCGACTCCGACCGCATGGCCAGGCGTGGCCTGGTGGTGAAGGTCCTGACCGGGCTCAGGCAGATCTGCAACCACCCCGCCCACTGCCTGAAGGAGCCGCACGGCCGCCTCACCGGCCGCTCGGGAACGCGGCAAGGCACAGGTCGGGGCGGTCCGTGACGAGGTCGGCGATCACGGCGGGGGCCACGCGAGATCCTGGGCATCCAGCTCCGGCAGGTCGCCGGACCCGTCGATCCGCTTTAGGGCGTTCGGCGCAAATACGGCGTCACTGCTCGGAATCGGGTTCCTTGTCGGGTGGACCTGCGCGAAGAATTTGAACGATGGTGATCGCCCCAGCCACTACCAGCATGTATACGACGTTTGTGTTCCAGGTTCTGGTGATTCCGGCGATCGCGACGCCGACGACGAGCACGGCGATGACGCCCGTGACGATGTAGCGGGTCGGGCGGCTCATGTTCCGGTACAAGACGATCATGTATGCGGTCAGGCGGCTCATGGCATCTTCCTTCGAAGGCGGTCTCGCCGGGGTGACACTCTCCGTACCCCCATTGGTAGAGGCCTCCGGTTGCACACCGCTTGATGCTCACCAAGCCACCGATGCATCCGTAATGCGGTCGCTGCGGTCTCTCTAGATTTCGTCGTCGTGGATCTCGGCTTGCAGGATGTCGTCGTCTTGAGTGCTGTCGGGGTCGGTGATGCCTTCGTGTTCGAGTGCCTCGCGGACGATGCGGAAGGCCAGGGCGGGTGAGTAGCCCTTGCGGGCCAGCATGCCGACCAGCTTGCGCGTTCGTGCCTGGGGGTCGGAGTTCCTGGTGCCAGGGAGCTTTCGAGCCACCAGGCGCCGAGCGGTTTCCACTTCCTCGTCTGGGTCGAGCTGTTGCACAGCGTCCTTCACCGTGTCCTCGGGCACTCCGCGATGGCGCAGTTCTTGAGCCAGAGCCTTCCTGGCAAGACCTCGTCCTGTGTGCCGCGAACTCACCCATGCGGCGGCGAATGCCTCATCATCGATCAGCCCAACCTCCGAGAACCGTTCCAGAACCGCCTCGGCCACATCCTCGGGCACTTCCCGCTTACGCAACGCCTCCGCCAGCTGCGCCCGAGTCCTGGGCGCCAGCGTCAGCAGCCGCAGACAAACAGCTCGCGCCTTGGCCTCCGGACTAACCTCATCTCGCCGCTCAGAAGACCCACGCCCCGAAGGCTCTCGCTCGGACGATTCACGCCTGGACGCCCTCCGGTTAGAAGACCGCCGACCTGAAGACCCACGCCCAGAAGACTCCCACCCAGAAGACCCACCCTCCGGCAATCCGCGCTCGAACGACTCACGCCCCGACGTCCCACGGCTGGAAACCCCGCCCTCAGAAGACTCGCCCTCGGACGATCCGCGCCTCGGCGTCCTGCGGTTTGAAGTCTCGCCATCCGAATCCTCCCAATGGTCCATCATTGGTGCCCGGCCAGGACTGTCCGAAGTTGATGGGCGAGGAGGACCGCCTGTTCAAGCGTCCAGGGGATTACACCGTTCTCGGTCATCAGGGCGTGATATTGCTGTTGCTCATACGGAGTTTCAGGTGGCAACGCGGCGATATGCCAGTGGAGATGTGAATTGCCCTGCTGGCTGCCCAGCGAGAGCAGGTAGGTGCGTTCGGACGGGACGACTTGTTCAACAGCGAGAGCAATTCGACGAACGATCCTCATCAACCGCAGATATGCGTCTTCATCCAAATCACGCACCACGTGCTCGACATGAGTCTTCGGAGCGACCAGCACCTTGCCGGGCATCGTTGGGTAACGATCCAAGAAGGCAATGTGCTGCTCGTCCTCATACACGATCTGCTCAAGATCGTACCCAGGCTTGCCCTCGACTACGGCACAGACGAAGCAAGACCCGCTCCGACTACGCCGCATATATGCATCAAGATCAAACGCCACATTCCGTAGCGCACCGGATTCAGCCACCTCAACACCTTGAGCCTCAACACCTTGAGCGCCGGACCCACTCATGGCACCACCCCCAAAACTAACTTCCACCCAGCATAGACTTTGATATTCGACTTATCCGCACAGCGCTTCAAAAGCCAAATTCCAGGTCATGTCGCCACACCAACTCCAGGGTGGGGAAATCCACCGCCGATCAGACAACCGCCGCGCATATGGCCGTCGTCATGGACGTGGTCCATCCCCTTCGGGAGCTCAAGCGCCCACCCCCAAGAGAGCACGGGCAGGCACCGCCCTCCTCCGAAACCGCCTGCCTCAGAAAACCCAGCACCAACACCCAGGCACCTCTCAAGCCCACCCCCGGAGAGCCAGGCACCCGCGCCCAAAGGAACGCGGGTAGAAACCCTTCCCGAAACCACCGCCATAGAAGGATCGAAGGCCGGTGTCCAAGGCCCTTCCTCGCAAGGCGTGGTCCATCACACGAGGGGGCGAGCGCCAGCGCCTTACAAGGGGGGTGGGTGGGAGGACCACGGTTAGCCCTTGGATGTGGGCGCTGGCGTTGGAGGGGTGGGTTAGACGTCGCCGGGCTTGGGGGTGGACTTGGTGCGGGCTGTGGAGGTGGTTGTGGGGGCGGGGGTGGTGGGAGGAGTGGGAGGGGTGTCGATGCGGGGGCCGACGCCGAGTTTTTCCTTGATCTTCTTTTCGATCTCGTTGGCGATGTCGGGGTTGTTCTTGAGGAAGTTGCGGGCGTTCTCCTTGCCCTGGCCGAGCTGGTCGCCTTCGTAGGTGTACCAGGCGCCGGCCTTGCGGACGAAGCCGTGTTCGACGCCCATGTCGATCAGGCCGCCTTCGCGGGAGATGCCGAAGCCGTACAGAATGTCGAAGTCGGCGACGCGGAAGGGCGGGGCCATCTTGTTCTTGACGACCTTCACGCGGGTGCGGTTGCCGACCGGCTCGGTGCCGTCCTTGAGGGTTTCGATCCGGCGGACGTCGAGACGGACCGAGGCGTAAAACTTCAGCGCCTTGCCGCCTGTGGTGGTCTCCGGGCTGTTGTGAACCATGACCCCGTCGACGAAGTAGTTGTGCGTGCCCTCGACCTCAAGGTCGAACTTCTTCATCGAACGCGTCTTCGGCTTGACGTGGACATCGAGAATCGCAGCCGGGACCAGCCGGTTCTCCGGTTCCGCGAACTGCGGCTCGACCGCGAACCGGCCCTGGAAGCGGGGCAGCAGCTTGTAGGCCATCGACGGGTGCACGTAGGGGGCGACCAGCTGCTGGAACTTCGCCGAGGATTCGGTGCTGAACTGGAGCACCGCGACCTGACGCGAGCCCGCGTGCCGGAGCTTGACGTCGAGCCCATGAGTGTCGCGCAGGTAGTCGGCCAGCCGATCCCGCGACCCCTCGCTCATGGCCTCGACGCAGATCTCGATCCGCCCGGAACCGCCTTCGGTGCGCGCCTGAAGACCCTTGGAGCGAACCGTGAACCCACCGTCGTCCATGTACCACACAGCGAGGGCGAGCGGGGTGAGTGCCTTGAGGAACTCCCACGTCAGGTGCTTCTTGCCGTCGCCGAAGTAGACCACCTGGCGAAGCTCGTCGAGCTCGGGGAGTGGGGTGAAATCAGCGAACACCGCTCCCGTCGCGTTGGTGCTCTTCGAATGGCCGACGTTGCCCAGAAGGGAGCACTTCCAGTCGAGATACGCCTCCTGCTCGGCCCCATGACCCATCCGGAACCGAACGCCGGACCGGCCCCGGCGGTTGGGCGAGAGGTTGCCGTCCCCCATGACCGAGCCGAGGATCACCTGCCACTGCGAATCGCTGAGCCGATGGGTTTCCGAGATCATGACACGGTCACCGGCGATGAGCTCGCCGGCTTCGGCCCAGCCGCCGGGGGTGCGGACCAGGTGGTTCTCCGTGGCCGCGAACTGCGCTTTGCCGTTTCCACCGGATTTGGCGACGGTGAACTGCAGGAAACGCTCCGCGTTGCCGTTGTCGAACCAGTTGGCGATGCGGCGCGGCACCACCCGGTCGGTCTCCGGATCGTAGGACAGGACTTCGACGTCCAGACGCTGGTTGACGATCTTGCCGATCTTCTCCTGCGTGCCGTCGGCCAGCGTCACCCGCGTGCTGTACGAGAAGCAGCCGAACATCACGCCGATCTTCTCGCGGAGCTGGTTGATGAAGATGGCGGTGGTGCCGGTGTTGTTGAGGGCGCCAGCGACCTTGCGCAGGGCCTGGGACATCAGGCGGGCCTGGAGGCCGACGTGGCTGTCGCCCATCTCGCCCTCGATTTCGGCCTTCGGGACCAGGGCGGCCACCGAGTCGATGACGATGATGTCCACCGCGCCGGAGCGGATCAGCATGTCGGCGATCTCCAGGGCCTGCTCGCCGGTGTCCGGCTGGGAGACCAGGAGCGCGTCCACGTCGACGCCGAGCTTCTTGGCGTATTCGGGGTCGAGCGCGTGCTCCGCGTCGATGAAGGCGGCGATGCCGCCCGCGCGCTGGGCGTTGGCCACCGCGTGCAGGGCGACCGTGGTCTTACCCGAGGATTCCGGGCCGTAGACCTCGACGATCCGGCCGCGGGGGAAGCCGCCGATGCCGAGCGCGACGTCCAGCGCGATCGCCCCGGTCGGGATCACTTCGATGGGGGCTCGGGCATCATCGCCGAGGCGCATGACGGAGCCCTTGCCGAACTGCCGCTCGATCTGGGCGAGGGCGGTCTCAAGGGCCTTCTCGCGGTCGTTGATTGCCATTGGGGTGCCCCCTGTGAGGGTCGTGGTTTTCTCGGTCACCGGAAAGCTACGGGGTGCCGCCGACATTTTCCGAGCCTCACGGGGAGAGGCGACGTACCAAGGCGGCAGGTCAAATATAGCCGAACGACTGTTCGATCTCACCCGGAACACGAGATGCGCTCCGCTGGGACTGCGCATCCACCCACGAATGCCACTGGCCACCCCAACCTCAGAGTCACATTCCCGGGCATTCTCTCTGAGCTGTTGCCATGCCACTGACCTGCAGCGATCCTTGAGGAAACGGGCCGTTCGCGCGGCCGAGGAACTGCGAACCCCTAGGTGGCGACGTGGCGAGCACCAGCGCGTACGCCCGGCAACGCCGTACCCATCTGGAGGCGCTGGCCGAGCAGTTACCGGAGCGCGGGCTCGTGAGCCGCATGCTGGGGGGCGACGACCCCGTCCTCTGGGTCTGGCATCCGCACACCGGCAGGCAGACGATCGTCTTCGCCACGCCCGCGAAGGACGGCTGGCTCTTCCTCTGGTCGCCCGACGGCCAGGAAAGCGCGGATGACCTCGATCTCACCGCCGACTCGGTCAAGAAACTCCTGGCCGAATCCTGATCCACCGCGTGCCTCGGCTCCGCGTGCCAGAGGTATGTCAGCGCAGGCGCGTGTCCACGTCCACGGCCTGGCAGACAGCTCGCCAGACCTGTTTGGCGCCCACGCCGTCGGCCAGGGCCTGCTCCACCGTCCGGCCGCCCAGGTCGGCGATGACGTAGTCACGGGCCCACGATTCCGCATACCCCGCGCCGAAGTGGGTGTTCATCCGATCCCAGAATTCAGTGAGGCGCATGGGTTCAAGTATGGCCGCGACTGGGATAGGAAGAATCCACGACGGAACGGGCGCGACCGGGGGACACGCCGAGGCGCAAGCACTGGGAGGCTCCCATGCCCAAGCTCACCCCCGCGATCCGGCACGAGCGCAAGGCCAGGAAGAAGCGCCTGCGGAACCTGCTCCGCCAGGCCGTCATCGAGCAGAAGGCCGAACGCGCGGAACGACACGCCGCCAACGCCCCGGTCCCCCGCGAAGGAGTTCCCCGCACGCGCCGCGCTTCCCGTCGCTGAAGGTTGAGCCCGACGAGGGGTTAGAGGACGCGGGAGCCGTACATTTCGCCGAGGGGGTCGGCGAGGAGTTCCAGGCGGGCTCCGTCGGGGTCGCGGAAGTAGATCGAGGCGCCGCTTTCCAGGACGTGTGGTACGCCTGCCGCCTCCAGTTTGCCCCGCAGCCGTTCCCAGCTGACGGGGTCGACGGAGATCGCGATGTGGTGCAGGCCGCCGAGAACCTCCTGGTACGGGCCGAGGTCGAGGCCGGGGAAGTCGAAGAAGGCCAGCAGGTTGCCGTTGCCGATGTCGAAGAAGAAGTGGTTGGAGCCCTTGTAGTCCCGGTTCTCGAAGATCTCGGTTAGCGGGAACTCCAGCAGCTCCTGGTAGAACTGGATCGTACGTTCGACGTTGGAGGAGAGCAGGGCGAAGTGGTGGAGGCCACGTGCGCTGCTGGGCGGCCGCCGCTCCTGGAGGTAGCGGTCGCGGATTCCTTCACGTGTTGACTCGATGGCCGCATAGTCAATGTCCATAGTTCAGGTGATTGTCCCCCGAAAAGGGCGATCAATCCGTCACGGCAGCCCACAATCTCCTCCATCTGCGGTCCACCGGCGTGCCCTGAACAGGCTGTCGTCGTCCCCTTCTTTGCTTGGATAAAGCGGGATATATCGGTAATACGATGACAGAAGGATCAAGGCGGGCGTCGCGGGATTGTGTCGGTGCGGGATGCATGATGGGGGGCAGACCGGCGGCGGGGGTTGAGTTGACTTCCTCGCCACGGCCGAAGCCAGGGGTTCCGACGCTCAAGGAAGGGGTGACTAGACTTTGATTTCTTGTGCAGAGCTGTCTAGACGTGCTCGCCATGAGCCTGTATCGGATTGGCGAGTTCGCCGCGAGGATCGGACGGTCGGCATCGACTGTCCGCCGGGGGGAGCGCAAGGGCCGTATCACGGCGAAGCGCACTCCTACCGGGCAGCGGTACTTCGACGAGTCCGACGTGCGTGCTGTCTTACACCCGTCCTTCGAGGCCCGAAGCGGGCCACGGTGCAGCTCATGCAGGAGCTGAAGGGCGGCGGCGAGTGAAGGTCACCCGCATCGCCTACGGCAAAGATCTCAACGGCAGTAAATACAGGCAGCTCATCGAGCAGGCCGCGCGTTTGGGACGCGTGCGCTCGTTGGTGTGGCGCAAGTACGGCTCGATAGCCGGCGTCGGCCTGTCCGACCGGATGATCCGCGACCAGTGGATGGC
>NZ_JBDPLV010000124.1:0-19968 GCF_039871605.1 Acrocarpospora sp. B8E8
GTTTCGGTGGTTTTAGCGGTGGGGAAACACCCGGTTACATTCCGAACCCGGAAGTTAAGCCCTCCAGCGCCGATGGTACTGCACCGGGGACGGTGTGGGAGAGTAGGACGCCGCCGGACAATCTTTATCGAAGGGCCCCAGCCGAATGGTTGGGGCCCTTCGTATTTTCTGGGCCAGGTCAGATCGGCCGAGGTGTGGCCGCGTATTTGCTCAACTGCAGCCACCGGCCAAGGTCCCGGCAGGCACTCGCCAGTCCCCGAATACGCAGCACCCCCGAACGCTGCGACTGCTCCCACCCGACATCCCCCCGCCAGATCCGCGACATCTCCAGCAACGACGTCTCCACGGTGACGGCCACGTCGTACCCAGGATCGAAATCGCAGATCTCGGCGCCATCCCGCGTCATGACCAGCCACCATCGCCGGACAGCCGGAATCACCTCGGGAAACACCACATGCACTACGGTGCGCCCCGCCGGCAACGCGGTGAGATCGACGCTGCGGTGCATGTCCCACAGCAGCAAATGCGGATCGAGATCGGGATCACCCAGCTCGGGAACCCACCGCGTCCCCCAGGCCCCGAGCGCGTCCACGACCGGCCCCAATTCTTTCCCGGCCGGAGTGAGCACATACCGCTTGTCCTCGGTCCGTTCGGCGACCCCGGCCTGGACCAGTTCCCGTAGCCGCCGGCTGAGCAACGTCGGCGACATCTTCGGCACACCCCGCCGGATCTCATTGAAATGCTGGCTCCCCGCCATGAGTTCCCGCACGACCAGCAGCATCCAGCGCTGATCGAGCAACTCGGCGGCCTTCGCGACCGGGCAGAACTGGCCGTATCCCGTCATAGGTTGAACGTAGGGCCCGCCGCGCCCGCATGCCAGTACACAATGTGTACCGCCGCTGCTCCACTTCCCGCACTATCGACCACCGCCCCCGCGCCCTGAGGGTGGAAGCAACAACGACGTGGAAGAACGCAAGGAGCACGACATCATGACCACACTTCGCGACCAGGCCGCCGTTCTCATGCCGCACCTGGCCGGTTACACCGCGCACCGTACCATCGCCATCGGCATCCGCCAGGGCCTCATCCGAGCCCTGGCCGAGATCCCGAGCGGCCTCACCGCCGACAAGCTCGCCGCCGACCTGGAACTGGACCCGTTCTACGTCGCCACCTGGTGCCGGGCCGCCTACGGCGCCCAGGTCTGCGACCGGCAGGGCGAGACGTATTGGCTGGAACCGCACATGGCCACCCTCCTGCTCGACACCACCAGCCCCGCCTACGTCGGCGGCGTCTTCACCGTCCTCGAACAGGACGAGATGTTCGGCCGCTTCGAGCGTGTGCTCGCGTCCGGGGAACGCCTGTGGTGGGACGGCTGCGACCCCGGCTTCATCGCCGGAGTCGCGGGCACCGGAACCCCGTTCTACACCCGCCTGATCCCGGCCGGCCTGGACCAGATCCCCGGCCTCGCCGAGCGTCTCAGCGCTGGTTGCAGGATTCTGGAGACCGCCTGCGGCTCCGGTCGTGGCCTGCTCCGGCTCGCGGGGGCGTACCCCGCCTGTGAGCTGACCGGAGTGGACGGGGACGCCCACTCGATCGCCAACGCGGCCAAGCTGCTCGGCGCCGAGGGCGTGCGCGCCGAGCTGATCACCAGCCCGCTGGAGACGATGGCGCCGGGGGAGGGGTTCACCCTGGTCCTCAACAACATCTCCATGCACGAATGCCGTGACATCGACGAAGTCACCCGGCGGAGCATGGACGCTCTCGAATCCGGCGGATGGTTTGTGATCTCGGACTTCCCGTTCCCGGCCTCCGACGCGGGGCTGCGCGAGGTGCCCGGGCGGATCATGTCGGGGATCCAGTTCTTCGAGGCGCAGATCGGGGACCAGCTGCTGCCCCGGGAGGCGTACGACGAACTGCTGGCCAGGCACGGGTTCACCGAGCTGGGCTGGTTCCAGCTGACCCCGATGCACGCGGTCACCTACGGGCGCAAACCGTGACGGGGGCTCGCGCAGTCGCCATCACTTGCTAGGCTGGACGGGCCGGGCCACCCCACCAAGCTGGGTGGCCTTCGTCGCGTCGGAGCAGGGACGCGAGCCGAGATATGCCCGAACCGCGCAGCCGCCTCCGAAACGGGACGCCGAGCCGTACGCGGTGAGCGAGCGACAGAGGACAGAAGTGAACAGAGAAGACGGGCGTGACGGCGCGGGCCGTGGCGAAGAGAACAGCGACCGGGCCGGTAGCGGCCATCGAGAGCGGCGCGATGACGCCCCTGGGGCCCGTGGCGACCGGCCCTTCCGCGCGGACAGCCGAGGTGGCCCCCGCGAGTCCGGCAACCGATACAGCTCCGACGACCGGGGCGGACGCCCCTTCCGCCCCCGCGAGGGTGACTCCCGAGGTGACTCCCGCGGCGGTTTCGGCGGCCGGTATGGCTCCCGCGACGACCGCGGTGACCGCCCCCAGCGGCCCTACAACGATCGCGGCGATCGCCCGCAGCGTTCCTACGGCGACCGTGGTGACCGGCCTTACGCCGACCGCGGCGACCGGCCCCAGCGCCCCTACGGCGACCGCGACGCGAACCGCGGCGACCGCCCGCAGCGCTACGGCGACCGTGACGCCACCCGTGACCGGTACGGTTCCGACCGAGGCAACCGTCCGTTCCGCGAGAACGACGGACCCCGGCGATCCTTCAACGATCGCGGTGACCGTCCGCAGCGGCCTTACAACGATCGCGGTGACCGTCCGCAGCGGCCTTACAACGATCGCGGCGACCGGCCGCAGCGCTCCTCCGGCGACCGTCCGCAGCGTTCGTTCGACGATCGCGGCGACCGGCCCCAGCGGCCCTTCAACGATCGCGGCGACCGGCCCCAGCGGCCCTTCAACGACCGGGGCGATCGGCCTCAGCGTCCCTACGGCGACCGTCCGCAGCGGCCGTTCAACGACCGGGGTGACCGCCCGGCGCGGCCGTCCAATGACCGTGGCGACCGGCCGCAGCGGCCGTTCAATGATCGCGGGGATCGTCCGCAGCGGCCGTTCAACGACCGGGGAGATCGCCCGCAGCGGCCGTTCAACGACCGCGATGACCGGCCGAAGCGGTCCTTTGACGATCGTGGGGACCGTCCTCAGCGGCCGTTCAATGATCGTGGGGATCGGCCGCAGCGTTCCTACGGTGATCGTGATTCGCGTGGTGGCGGTGGTTTCGGCGGCCGTTATGGCTCGCGGGATGACCGGGGCGGGCGTCCCTTCAACGATCGTGGTGATCGCCCGCAGCGGTCGTTCGAGGATCGCGGAGATCGTCCCCAGCGGCCCTTCAATGACCGTGGCGACCGGCCGCAGCGTCCGTACAACGATCGGGGAGACCGTCCTCAGCGGCCGTTCAACGATCGCGGGGATCGGCCGCAGCGTTCCTACGGTGATCGTGATTCGCGTGGTGGCGGTGGTTTCGGCGGCCGTTATGGCTCGCGGGATGATCGCGGCGGGCGTTCCTTCAACGATCGTGGTGATCGCCCGCAGCGGTCGTTCGAGGATCGCGGGGATCGGCCGCAGCGCTCGTTCAACGACCGCGACGATCGGCCGCAGCGGCCGGTCGACGATCGTGACGATCGGCCGCAACGTTCGTTCGATGACAGGGGTGATCGCCCGCAGCGGTCGTCCGATGATCGTGCGGGTGTGCGGCCGTTCAGCAGGGACGCCGAGGGTAGCCGTGCGCGTTACGGCCGCGAGGAGGAAGCGCCGCAGCCGAAGGAGCGGGAGCAGCTGCCCGAGTTGGACGCGGACATCACGCCGGACGAGCTGGACAAGGAGGCGCGTGACGAGCTTCGCTCGCTTCCCGGTGATCTGGCCGACCTGGTCGCCAGCCATCTGGTCGCCACGGCCAGGGCCTTGGAGCAGGAAGACCCGGAGCGCGCGTACGAGCACGCCAAGGTGGCCCGCAGGTTCGCCGGACGGATCGGGATCGTCCGGGAGGCGACCGGGATCGCGGCTTACCACGCCGGTCAGTACGCGGAGGCCCTCGGCGACCTGCGGGCGGCCCGGCGGATGACCGGATCTGACGCGTATCTGCCGATCATGGCCGACAGCGAGCGTGGCCTTGGACGTCCGGAGCGGGCCCTCGACCTGGTCAAGTCCAAGGAGGCCGAGCGCCTGGACCGGGCCGGCCGGATCGAGCTCGCGATCGTCGAGTCCGGCGCCCGCCGCGATCTCGGCCAGCACGACGCGGCCGTGATCACCCTCCAGCGCATCCCCGAACTGCGCGACCCCCAGCCGAAGCCGTGGTCGGCGCGCCTGGCCTTCGCGTACGCGGACGCGCTGGCGCACGCGGGCCACGAAGCCGCCGCCACCGACTGGTTCGGCCGCGCGATGGCCTTCGACGAGGAGGGCGAAACCGACGCCGCGGAACGCTACGCGGAACTGACCGGCGCGGTCATCGAAGACGTCGAGGAGGATTACGAGGACGATCTCGACGAATCCCTCGACGACTTGCCGGTCGACCTCGGCGACCTTCTCGACTCACCGCCGGACACGAAGGACGCCGAGACCGACGGCACCAAGCCCGACAACGGGAAGACCGACGCGAAGACCGACAACGCGAAGACCGACGCAGCGGAAACTGACACGGCGAAAACTGACTCGGTGAAGACCGACGATGCGAAGGCTGACACGGCGAAGGCCGACCACTCACCGCAAAACGACGGTGCGGAGTCCGATGATTCTGGCGAAGAAGCTGAGATCGTCGCGGAAGCTGCGCCAAAGTCGGAAATTTCGGTAGCTGAGCCGGAAGAAGAGAACGCCGAGCCCGCCGTGGAACCCGCTGCTGAGGCGGCGGCCGAGCCTGTCGTTGACGAAACGGCCGTTACCTCCACGACGACCGAGTCCGCCAGCGATGAAACGCCTGCCGAGCCGACCTCAACCAGCCAGGACCAGGCGGCCAAGCCCGAAGATCCGGTTGTCCCGCTCGGCCCCGCGTTCATCGAGCCCGACTTCGGCGACGTCCTCGACGACCCGAAGCCGAAGCCCGAAGCCTGACCTAAACGCCGAAAGCCGACAGAGCCAGCTGACAGAACTGAATGCAGGCGGAGCCGAACGCAGACAGACCCGAATGCAGACGGAGCTGAATAGCAGACGGAGCCGAATGTAGACGGAGCCGAACGCTGGCAGAAACGGATCCTCGCCCGCCCGGGCGGGGATCCGTTTCGCGTCACCGTGGCACTTCCACCCGATCAAGCCAATGCAGAATCCCCGCCACATTCGACGGCGCTCCGCTGAGCAACTCGAAATGTTCGGCGGTCTCGTCCGCGCCACGCAACGCCGCGTACCGCTCCTTGGTCCTGTCCCGCACCATCGCCACCGCATGATCGAGATCAAGCCCCGCGGACCGCGCCCGCTTGGTCAGATCCACCCAGACCCGCAACTCCTCCGCGGACCTCTCCAGCACCGCCGCGACATCGTCAACCGGCCCATAGTGGCTGAACAACAACCGCTGCGGCCCAAGCGCCTCGAACAACTCAATCGACCCGAGCGCCGTCTCCAGATCGAAATCCGGCGGCGGCGTCGCAGGCCGGAGATCACCGGTCTCCGGCATGTACACCCCGGCCGCATCCCCCACATACAGATCCCCGGTGAGCGAATCGATCAGCCCGACATGATGCTTGGCATGCCCCGGCGAGTAGTGACTGGCCAGCGTGCGCCCGTTCCCGAGATCGATGACCCCCGTATCTCCCAGGGCCTTGATCCGCGCCGCCTCGGTAGGCGCGAGCGCCCCGAACAGCACATCCAGCTTGTCCCCCCACACCATCGCCGCACTGGCCATCAACCGCGACGGATCGACCAGATGTCGCGCCCCCTTCTCATGAACCACGATCTCCGCGGCCGGGAACATCCCCGCGATATCCCCAACCCCACCGGCGTGATCCAGGTGAATATGCGTCACCACCACCGTCGCCAGATCCCCGGCCCCCACCCCCAGCGAGGCCAGCGCGTCCCGCACCACCGGCGCCGACGTGGCGGTCCCCGTCTCCACCAGGCAGGGCCGATCCCCCAAGATCAAATACCCGGCCGTAATCCCGGAGAACCCCGCCATCCGAGTATCGATCTCATACACATCCCCGCCCAGCGGCGTCACATTCTCCACACGCCGAGCCTAACCAGCCCGGCGGCTCAGCCTGCCGCGAAGGTGCGGAGAATCAGTCCCGTGGCGGGCTTGGGCGCGAATGACGTCGACTTGCGCGGCACCCGCTCCCCGTTCGCGGCCACCGCGAACACCTCATCCGCCTTCAGCGGATTGAGCAGAACAGCCGTCCCCGAGCGCGCCCGGGCCAGCCGCACCGCCGCTTCCGTGTCATGATGCACGATCAGCACCGTCTGCTCGTCGTCCTCGATGCCCCACACCTTCGGCAACAGGAACTCGTTGAGAATCGAGGTCCCCAGCGACCGCCACCGCGCCGACCTGTCCCCCTGCATCGCGTGCTCGACCTGCATCCGATCCGGATCGGTGAGCAGATGCGCGTTGCCCTCCCCGGCCAGCACGAACGCCGGCCCCCGAGCCGACGCGAGCCCGGCCAGCGCGTCTTCGAGCGAGGTGAACTCCTGCACCTGCCAGGCGCCCTTGGCCCGCGCCGCCGCCTCCTCCAAGGGCAGACCGGGAATGACCCGATGAATCGCCTTCAGATCCGGCGGATACGCGGTGGAGTCCACCAGCAGCGCCAGCCCCGAGTCCCACGGCCCCGGCACCCCTCGTTCCTCGCGCAACGCCTGATAGGTGGCGAAACGGTGGTGCCCGTCCGCGATGAGCGCCTGCCGCCCCGCCAGATCCGCCGCCACCCCCGCGATCTCATCAGCGCCGGTCACCGCCCAGAGCCGGTGCCGTACGCCATCCCGCCCGTGCAGGTCCAGCACCGGCTCGCGCCCGGTCGCGACCTCGTCCACGAGCGTGGACGCGGGCCCGCCCCCCGCGTACAGCAGGAAGATGGGCTCCAGGTTGGCCCCGGTGCTGCGCATCAGCGCCAATCGGTCGGCCACCGGGCCCGGCATGACGTTCTCGTGCGGCAGCACGGAATCCGAGTCCACCCCCACGGCGCCGATGAGGCCGCGCTGGAAGACGCCGACGCCGCTCTGCTCGTACACGTAGAGGGCGGGTTCCGGGTCGGTGACCAGCACGCCGGAGGCCAGCCAGTCCTCCAGCAGCACGTGCGCGTCCGTGTAGTGGCCGGCGCCGGGAAGGATCAGCCGCACCACATTGTTGGGATGGACGTCCAACAGAGCCTGGGCATCGCCGGGGGAAATAAGATCGTAAGGCGGGGACGTGACGGCCGCGATGTCGTCGACGGCGTATCGAACGCCGTGGAACGGACGCAGCACTAGTCCCGCCCGTTCAGAACTCTCCATACCGGGCATGTTGCCATAAACGCCCGGACTCCCCACGGAAGCGGTGCCCGGTTCGTCAGGAAATCGGTTCGCAGGAGGCCTCACACATGATCCATGCACAGGACGGCGGCGCTGATTCCCCCGGCGGCCCAGCGGGGGACGTCTACGACTGGTACCAGCGAGGCGTCAAACTCCTGGAAGAGGGCAGTCCGGCCGCCGCCGCGTCGCTGCTGGAGCGCGCCGCGGACGCGGAACCCGGCTCGCGCAGCATCCGCGAGGCCCTGGCCCGCGCCCAGTTCAACTCCAAGCGGTACGCGGAGGCCGCCGACAGCTTCCGCTGGATCGTGAACGCGAACCCGGCGGAGGACTACGCCCACTATGGTCTTGGCATGGCATTGTGGCGCACCGGCGACATCGAGGGCGCGCAGGAACCGCTGGCGGTCGCCGCGGCGATGCGCCCCGACCTGCGGCATTACGTCTCCGCCCTGACCCAGATCCGCGCCACCCTGCACGCGAGGCAGGCGTGACCCTGATCGACCGGTATGACACGCTCCTGCTCGACCTCGACGGCGTCGTCTACCTGGGCAGGAACGCCGTCCCAGGCGCGCCGGAAGCCCTGCGGACCGCCCGGGACAAGTCGGTACGGCTGGCGTTCGTCACCAACAACGCCTCCCGCACCCCGGCCGCCATCGCCGAACACCTGACCCACCTGGGCGTGGCCGCCGCCCCCGAGGACGTCGTCACCTCCGCCCAGGCCGCCGCGCGCCTCATCGCCGAGCACGTGCCGCCCGGCTCCCCGGTCCTGGTCGTCGGCGGCACCGGCCTGCGCGGCGCCCTGCGCGACTTCGGCCTGCGGCCGGTCACCACCGCGCTGGACGCCCCCGCCGCCGTGGTCCAGGGCATCTGGGAGGGCATCTCGTACGGCCTGCTGGCCGAAGGCGTGCTGGCCGTCCGCCAGGGCGCCTGGTTCGTCGCCGCCAACGCCGACACCACCATGCCCACCGCGCGCGGCGAGCTCCCGGGCAACGGCTCGATGACCCGCGTCATCGCCACCGCCACCGGTGTGCGGCCCGTCGTCGCGGGCAAGCCGGAACCCCCGCTCCACCGCGAATCGATGATCCGCACCAACGCCGAGTCGCCCCTCATCGTCGGGGACCGGCTCGACACCGACATCGAGGGCGCCACCCGCGCGAATGTCGACAGCCTCCTTGTGCTCACCGGCGTGACCACGCCCCTCGACCTGCTCACCGCCGTCCCGGCCCACCGTCCCACCCACATGGCCGCGGACCTCTCCGGCCTGCACGCCCCCGCCGCCGAGATCCACCGCTCGGGCGGCGACTGGAGCTGCGAATCCTGGACCGCGTCCTGGCGGGGCGGGCGGCTGCACCTCACCGGCGCGGGCGAGCCCATCGACGCCCTGCGCGCCGCCTGCGCCGCGACCTGGGCGGCGGTCGGCGAAACCGCCGCGGACGAGGACGCCGTCAAATCCGTCCTGCACGCGCTGCCGCAGCGCTGAGGCCGCTACAGCAGCCGGCGCAGGCGCAGCAGGTCGCCGAGGCTGGCGTCGATTTTGACGCGGCCGCCGAGGAGGGCCCTGGCCATGTCGAGCTCGCCGTTGACGAGGGCGAGCAGGTCCTCGCTGCGGATGGTGAGCCTGATCTCGGGCTGCTGGCCGTCCGGCGGCGGGGCTTCCTTGAAGGGGTCAAGGCCGTTGGGGTGGATGCGGCCGTAGAAGGTGACGTCGAGGTCGGAGATGCGGCAGGAGAGCCTTCGCTCGACCACGTGACGGGCTCGATCCTCATCACTGATCTCGTCGAACTGCTCGACGAGTTTCTCCAGCGCAGCCCGGCATTCTTCGACGCTCGCCATGCGTCCACCCCTCTATATGCGGACCGGTCAAATGCCTCTACACATCGGACGGTAGCGTTCCACATGAGTACTACGCGAAATCTGGCACGTGGGGGCGTGTCAGGGATAAGGGGGTTCGCATGGTGTTCGAAGCACTCCGCGGGTACGTCCAGGTCGCCACCGGGCTGACCGACGTGACCAAAGCGAAAGCGCAGGCCGCGGTCAAGGAGATGATGTCCTCGCGGGACACCGGCCTCGGCCAGATGTCCGCCCAGGCCGGTCAGCTCGTCGAGGAACTCGTCGCGGTCGGCAAGGCCAACCGCGAGCAGCTCACCAAGATCATCCGCACCGAGGTGGACAAGGTCCTGCTCGTGCTCGATCTGGTACGGGCGGAAAAGGTGGACCGCCTTCAGGACCGGGTCGAGGAACTCGAATCCCGCCTGTCGGCGAAGTCCGCCGGAACGGCCACCCGCACCACGGCCCGCTCGGCGACCGCACGTTCGGCGACCGCGCGTTCGGCCTCGGCGAAACGAGGCCCGGCGAGCAAGAGCCCGTCCACCAAAGCCGCCACGAAGACCACCAAGGCCGCGAAGGCCACGACGAAGGCCACGAAGGCCACCGGCAAATCCGCTGCGAAATCCGCGGCGAAGCCGGCCGCGAAATCGGCGACCAAGCCGGCCGCGAAATCCAAGTCGGCCGCGAAATCCGCTCCGGCCAAGGCGAAGAGCATCTCCGCCTCCGGGACCGCCAAGCGCGTGTCCACGCGAGGCGCCTCGTCCACGCCCGCGAAGCCCAGGACCGCCACGTCCAGGTCTGCCGCGTCCAGGACCGGCACGTCTCGGACCGGCACGTCTCGGACCGCCACGTCCCGGACGAGCAGGACCACGAGGAGCACGCCGGGTTCCTCGCGGAAGGTGACGGCGGCCGGGGCGAGCCGGATCGGGGTGACCAGTGCCCGCGTGAAGCCCGCCGCCCGTCCGGCCGGGAGGAAGATGCCGGCGGCTTCCGATAGCGTCAGGGCCACCGGCGCCACGAAGCCGGCCACCACGCGAAGCCGTACCAGCACGAAGGCGAGTGGAATCGCTCGGAAGACGACGAAGGCGGCGGCCGCCAGCCGCGCGATCGCCAAGACGGCGGGCAGGATCGCGAGCAAGGCGGTGGCCAAGCCGCTGAGCCGGGCTACGGCCAAGTCGGCGAGCAGGGTCAGTTCGGCAGTCGTCAAGCCGGGCAGGATGACGGCGGCCAAGGCCGGTGTTAAGACAGTCGGCGGCAAGCTGGCCGCCGGAAAGGCGGCCGGAGCGAAGAAGGGCGTGGTCGCTGGGCGGCCCGCGACCAAGAAAGCGGTGGCCAAGAAGACGGTGGCCAAGAAAGCGGTAGTGAAGAAGGCCGCAGCCGGTGGGCGGCGGTCGGTGGGGAGTGGAGGGCGTTCATGACGGAAGCGGGCTGGGAGGGCGCGGAACCGGCGTTTCCGCATAACATCCAGGCGGAGGGGTCGCCTGAACCGGAAGCGGTCGCGGGGCGTACCTCGGGGGGTGACGGGTCGGTCGAGAGCGCGATGGCGCGGCTCGACGGGCTCGCCGAGCGTCCCGTAGGGGAGCATGTGGCCGTTTTCGAGGAGGTTCTCGGTGACCTGGAGCACACGCTCGCGTCGGTGGACGAGCGTACGTGATCGGAAGCGGTGACGGCCGCGCGCCGCTCGCACCGAGGGTGAGGGCGGCGCGGTGAGCCAGCGGAGGCGGTTGGACAGCGAGCTGGTGCGGCGCAAGCTGGCCCGCTCGCGGGAGCAGGCGGCGCAGCTCATCGAGGCCGGCCGGGTGAGCGTGGGCGGCCATGTCGCGGGGAAGGCGGCCACGCAGGTGGACACCGCGTCCGCCATCGTCGTGGCCGTGGCCGCCGAGGGGCCCGACTACGTGTCCCGGGGCGCCCACAAGCTGCTGGGCGCGCTGGCGGCCTTCGCCGACCTGCGCGTCGAGGGGCGGCGCTGCCTGGACGCGGGCGCCTCCACCGGCGGCTTCACCGACGTGCTGCTCCGGCACGGGGCGGCGCACGTGCTCGCGGTGGACGTCGGCTACGGCCAGCTCGCCTGGTCGCTGCGCACCGACGACCGGGTCACGGTGATGGAGCGGACGAACGTCCGCGACCTGACCCCGGACCTGGTCGGCGAGCCGCCCACGCTGATCGTGGGGGACCTGTCGTTCATCTCGCTCCGGCTGGTCCTGCCCGCCCTGACCGCCTGCCTGGCCGACGGCGGCGAGCTGGTCCTGCTGGTCAAACCCCAGTTCGAGGTCGGCAAGCACCGGGTCGGCGCGGGCGGCGTGGTCCGCGACCCGGCCCTGCGCGCCGACTCCGTCCGCGAGGTCGCCGCGACCGCGTCGGGGCTCGGCCTGATCGTGAAGGGCGTGACCGCCAGCCCGCTGCCGGGTCCGTCCGGCAACGTCGAATACCTGATCAGGCTCGGCAAGGGCCTGGAGCACGAACCCGTCGCCGACCTCACGGCCGCCATCGACCGCGCCATCGCGGAGGGACCCCATTGACCGTGCGCCCGGACATCCCCTCCGGGAGACCGGAGAGGTCCTTATGACTCCCAAGAGAACCGTTCTCATCACCACCCATACCGGGCGGCAGGCGGCGGTCGACAGCGCCCGGCTGGTCATCCACCGGCTGCTCGGGGCCGGGCTGCACGTCCGGGTGCCCGCCGACGAGGCCGAACTGGTCGCCGAGCCGGGCGCCGAGGTGGTGTCGGCGTCGGCGGCCGCGGCGGCCGACGCCGAGCTCATGATCGTGCTGGGCGGGGACGGCACCCTGCTGCGGGCCGCCGAGCTGGCGCGCGAGGGCGGGGTGCCGCTGCTGGGGGTCAATCTCGGGCATGTCGGGTTCCTGGCCGAGGCCGAGGTGGAGGACCTCAAGGAGGTCGTCGACCGGGTGGTGGAGAGCCACTACGAGGTCGAGGAGCGGATGACGATCGACGTCGTGGTCCGCGTCAACGGGACGGTGCTGGCCAGGACGTGGGCGCTCAACGAGGCGTCGGTGGAGAAACGCGACCGCATGCTGGAGGTGGTGGCCGAGATCGACGGGCGGCCGCTGTCCCGCTGGGGGTGCGACGGGGTGATCTGCGCCACCACGACCGGGTCCACGGCCTACGCGTTCTCGGCCGGAGGGCCGGTGGTGTGGCCCGAAGTCGAGGCGCTGCTGCTGGTGCCCAACAGCGCGCACGCCCTGTTCGCCCGGCCCATGGTGATCTCGCCCCGGGCCCGGGTGGCGGTGGAGATCCTGCCGGAGACCAGCGCGGGCGTGCTGTGGTGCGACGGGCGGCGCAGGTTCGACCTGCCGCCGGGCGCGCGGGTGGAGGTCACCAAGGGCGAGATCCCGGTCAGGCTGGCCCGGCTGCTCGGCGCGGAGACGACCGGCGCGCCGTTCACCGATCGGCTGGTCGCCAAGTTCGGATTGCCGGTGGAAGGCTGGCGCGGGCGCGTCAGGAACCCCTGATGGAGTCCGCGCGACTCGAAAATCTTGGCGAGTTACGCGTAGGATCTCATCCGACATCGCAGTTGAACGGGAGGGACCAGTGCGGCCAAGGGTCGAGGAGGTCCGGATCCAGGGGCTTGGCGTCATCGACGAGGCCGTCCTGGAGCTGTCACCGGGATTCACCGTTGTCACAGGTGAGACGGGCGCCGGCAAGACCATGGTGGTGACCGGCCTGGGGCTGCTGTTCGGCGGCCGGGCCGACCCGGCGCGGGTGCGCCCGGGCGCCGACAAGACCACCATCGAGGGCACGCTGCTGGTCGACCCCGCGGGCCGGGCGGCCCAGCAGGTGTTCGACATCGGCGGCGAGGTGGAGGACGGCGAGCTCATCATCTCGCGCACCGTCTCCGCCGAGGGGCGCTCCCGGGCCTGGCTGGGCGGGCGCACCGTCCCGGTCGGGACGCTCACGTATCTGGCCGAGGAGCTGGTGGCCGTGCACGGGCAGATGGACCAGCAGCGGCTGCTCCAGCCCGGCAAGCAGCGGGCGGCTCTGGACCGGTATGCGGGAGACGAGCTGGTCAAGCCACTCAGGGCGTACGAACAGTCGTATAAGCGGCACAAGCAGGTCGGCGAGCTGCTGGCCGAGCTGACCACCCGGGCGCGGGAGCGCGCTCAGGAGGCCGACGTGCTGCGGTTCGGGCTCGGCGAGATCGAGAAGGCCGACCCGAAGGCGGGGGAGGACGCGGAGCTCAAGGAGGAGGCCGAGCGGCTCTCGCACGCCGACGCGCTCAGGAACGCCGCCACCACCGCGCACACCGCGTTACTCGGCGACCCGATGTCCGGGCCCGAGGCTGCGCAGGACGCGGTCTCGCTGGTCGGCACGGCCCGGTCCGCGGTCGAGTCGGTGCGCGAGTTCGACCCGGTGCTCGGCGGGCTGGCCGACCGGCTGGCCGAGGCCGGATACCTGATCAACGACGTGGCCACCGAGCTGGCCGCCTACGCCGAGTCGGTGGAGGCAGATCCCGCCCGGCTGGCCGCCGTGCAGGAGCGCCGCTCGGTGCTGACCGGCCTGGTCAGGAAGTATGGCGCGGACGTGGCCGAGGTGCTCGACTGGGCCAGGAAGTCGGCGGCGCGCCTCACCGAGCTGGACGGCGACGACGACCGGATCGAGGAGCTGACCCGGGAGCACGACGAGCTCACCGAGCGGCTGACCGAGCAGGCCGGGGAGCTGACCCGGATCAGGATGGGCACCGCCGAGCGATTTGGCCAGGCTGTGACGGAGGAGCTGACCGCGCTCGCGATGCCCCACGCGCGCGTCAGCGTTGAAATCACGAAAAGTCCGGACTTCGGGCCGCATGGGGTGGACGAGGTGGAGTTGCGGATGGCCGCCCATCCGGCCGCCCCGCCGCTCCCGCTCAACAAGGGCGCCTCCGGCGGCGAGCTCAGCCGCGTCATGCTGGCCATCGAGGTCGTCTTCGCGGGCGCCGACCCGGTCCCGACGTTCGTCTTCGACGAGGTGGACGCGGGTGTCGGCGGCAAGGCGGCCGTCGAGATCGGCCGGCGCCTGGCCAAGCTCGCCAGGACCGCCCAGGTCATCGTCGTCACCCACCTTCCCCAGGTGGCCGCCTTCGCCGACCAGCACCTGGTGGTGGAGAAGGCGAGCGACGGCAGCGTCGTGCGCAGCGGCGTCGTCACCCTCGACCGTGAGGGCCGGGCCCGCGAGCTGTCCCGCATGCTCGCCGGTTTGGAGGACTCCGAGCTGGGCAGGGCGCACGCCGAAGAACTTCTCTCGTTAGCCGCCACCGCGAAGGCCGCCGTCTGACCGGAAACGTGGCTGCTGGGTTGTGACAAACCTGACACGTGCCGGGGTGTCGGGCCTTCATGGTCGTTCGCTCTGGCAGGATGGTCCCGATGAAGGTCCCGAGCGTGAAGGTTCCGGGCCTCCGCCGCAGGAAGGTCAATGACCTACCCGGGGTGACGGCAGTGGCGAGAATCGACCGGCGGACCAAGAGGCTGACCAAGCGCCTCAAGGCCGGGGAGATCGCGATTATCGATCACGTTGACGTCGACCGGGTGAGCGCGGAGGCGTTGGTGGCATGCGGTGCTTCGGCCGTGGTGAACGTGGCCAGCAGCATCAGCGGCCGCTACCCCAATCTCGGGCCGCAGATCCTGGTCGAGGCGGGCGTGACGCTCGTCGACAACGCCAGCCCCGAGCTGTTCGAGCGGGTGCGCGACGGGGATCTCGTCCGGGTTCACGAGGGTGTGGTCTATCTCGACGAGGAACCGGCGGGGAAGGGCGAGATCGAGACGGCCGAGTCCGTCGGGGCCGCCATGACCGAGGCCCGCGCCGGGCTCTCGCTCCAGATCGAGGCGTTCACCGTGAACACGATGGAGTATGTCCGGCGCGAGCGGGACCTGCTCATCGACGGCGTCGGGGTGCCCGAGATCCAGACGGTCATGGACGGGCGGCATGTGCTCATCGTGGTCCGGGGGTACCACTACAAGGAGGATCTGGCGGCGCTCCGGCCGTACATCCGGGAGTATCGGCCGATCATGGTCGGCGTGGACGGCGGCGCGGACGCGCTGCTGGAGGCGGGCTACAAGCCGGATGTGATCGTCGGCGACTTCGACTCGGTGTCGGATGGCGCGCTGACGTGCGGGGCCGAGCTGGTCGTGCACGCCTACCGGGACGGGCGGGCGCCCGGGCTCGAGCGGGTGCACAAGCTGGGGCACGACGCGGTGCTGTTCCCCGCCGCCGCGACCAGCGAGGACATCGCGATGTTGCTGGCCGATGCGACGGGCGCCGCGCTCATCGTCGCCGTCGGCACCCACGCCACCCTCATCGAGTTCCTCGACAAGGGGCGGGCCGGGATGGCCAGCACGTTTCTCACCCGGCTCCGGCTGGGCAGCAAGCTCATCGACGCAAAAGGCGTCAGCAGGCTCTATCGCAGCCGCATCTCCACGGCGTCCCTGCTGCTTCTCGTCGCCAGCACGCTGGTCACCATCGGGGTGGTGCTGTTCAAGGCGCCGGTCGGGAAGATCTGGCTGGACGGGCTCCAGGACACGTGGAACGGCTTCATCTTCTGGGTGGTCGGACTCTTCTCGTGATTGACTTTCGCTATCACCTCGTCTCCATCGTCGCGATCTTCCTGGCGCTGACGGTGGGCATCGTGCTCGGCAGCACGGTCCTGCAGGAACCGATCATCAACTCGGCGCAGGCGACCGCGGAGAGCATCAAGAAGGTGAACCAGGACCAGCGTGACCAGATCTCGGCCCTCCAGGCGCGCGAGGAGGGCAACAGCGCGTTCGTCGCGAACGCGGCCGCCGAGCTGGTCAAAGGGGATCTGACCGCCGAGCACGTGGTGGTCGTGGAGGCGCCGGGCGCGCCCAGCGGGCTGCGTGACCAGGTGCGGGAGATGATCGAGCTGGCCGGGGGGACCTATACCGGGCGGGTGGCGCTGACCGAGAAGTTCATCGCGCCGGAGCAGGCCGGGGTGGTGGAAGGGCTCGCCGCGCAGCTCTCGCCGATCGGGACGGTGTTCCCGGAGGGGGCCACGCCGTACGACAAGGCGGGGCAGGTGCTGGCGAGCGCGCTCGTGACGACCGCGTCGATGCAGGCGGGGACGGTGAACACGGCCGCGTCCTCGGTGCTGGACGTGTTCCAGGAGGGCGGGTTCATCTCGATGTCCGACGATCCGGCCAAGCGGGCCACGCTGGCCGTCGTGGTCGCGCCGTCCACGCCGTACGAGGGGGACACGGCGGAGGCGCAGAACGGCGCGGTCGTGTCGGTGGCCGGGGCGCTGGACAACGCCGCGGCCGGCACCGTGCTCGCCGGGACGGCCACCGCGTCCGGGACCGGTGGGGTCATCGCGGCGCTGCTCGACTCGGGGGACGAGGCGTCGCAGGTGTCCACGGTCGACACCCTCGATATGCCTTCAGGGCGGGTCGTCCTGGTCTACGCTCTGCGGGAGCAACACGCTGGCCGGGCCGGGGCGTACGGCATCGGCAGCGGGGCGACGGCCTTCGAGCCGACCCCCAGCGCCAGCCCAAGCCCGCCGGCGTCGGGCGGCTGACTTCTAGCGTTAGGACACGTGCTGTGGGCAATCGTTCATGGTTGGCCGCCATATCCGGCGCCGCGATCGGTGCGGTCGCGGCGCGTGCCGCGTATTCGGCCTTCCGGCGGCGTCCTCCGGTTGGCGAGGAGAAGACGTGGACGCGTACCAACCACCGTGGTGAGCCGATCACGCTCCTGGAGGGTCCTGCTTATGTGGCGGCGACCGGTGCGGCGGCGGCTGTCACGCCCGGTCTGCCCTTGCGCGTGCGGGCCGCTGCCCTGCTGGCGGGGGTTGGTAGCGGGTTCCTGGGTGGTTATGACGATATTTACGGCACGACGGCGTCGAAGGGCTTCAAGGGGCATCTGGCGGCTCTGGCTCGCCGGGAGGTCACCAGCGGAGCCGTGAAGATCGTCGGAATCGGGGCGGTGGGCCTGGCATCCGCGGCCTTGGCCGGGCGGCAGAGCACGACCTCCTCAGACATAATTGCCGCAGCCGGGCGGCAAGGCACGATCCCTTCCAGCGGGATTGCCACCGCCTTGGCCGAGCAGGGCACCAACCCCTCCGGCGCAAGTGCCGAAATTTCGGATTTTGGTGCGACATTTGGGGATCCTGCGCGTGGGCTGTCGGCTGCTGCCGGGTCGCGGGTGGCGGATTTGTTCATCGATGGGGCGATAATCGCGGGGAGCGCCAATCTGGCGAATCTCTTCGATCTGCGGCCGGGGCGGGCGATCAAGGTGGGTTTGCTCGCCGGGGCTCCGCTGCTCGCCGCCTCCCTGTACGGCTCCCGCCCGGCGACGGCCGGACTGGCCGCGATCCCGCTGGGAGCGGCGGTGGCGTTGCTGCCGGAGGACCTGGCGGAGCGGGCGATGCTCGGGGACGCCGGGGCCAACTCGATGGGAGCGTTGCTTGGCCTGGCCGCGTCGGCCCGGCTCAGCCGGAAGGCCAGGCTCGGCGTGCTCGGGGTCGTCGTCGGGCTGACGGCGGCTTCGGAGAAGGTGAGTTTCACGAAGGTCATCGCGAACAACCCGGTCCTGCATCGCATCGACATGATCGGCCGGCGGCCGGTGCCGCCCCCTGCTCACCGATGACCGCATGATCAAACGGCTCGGGCAGGGGGTCGCCGGGGCCGCGCTGCTCATCGGGGTCATCACGATCCTGGGGCGGGTCACCGGGTTCGGCAAGCAGCTCGTCTTCGCCCGGACGGTGGGGACGGCGTGCCTGTCCACCGCGTACTACACGGCCAACCAGATCCCCAACCTGGTCTTCGAGATCGTCGTCGGCGGCGCGCTGGCCGGAATGGTCGTCCCGGTGCTGGCCGGGCGGGCCTCCCGCGACGAGGTGAGCGCGATCTCCTCGGCCCTGCTCACCTGGGTGCTGCTCCTGCTGATCCCGCTGAGCCTGCTCACCGCCCTGCTGGCCGGTCCGGTCGTGAGCTTCTTCGTCGGCGACCTGACCGACTGCGACAACCCCGCTGCCGTGATCGCGACCGGGACCCGCATGCTCGTGGTCTTCGCCCCGCAAATCGTCCTGTACGGCATCGCGGTGGTGCTCTACGGCGTACTCCAGGCGCACCGCCGTTTCGCGAGCCCGGCCCTGGCCCCCCTGGTGTCCAGCGTGGTGGTCATCGTGGCCTATCTGGCTTTCGTCCCACTCAGCGAGGGAAAGACCCTGCCCGGCGAGATTCCGGAAGCGGCCGAACTGGCGCTGTCCGTCGGAACCACGCTGGGGGTCGTCGCGCTGGTCGTCACCGTTCTCGGCCCCACCGCCAGGTTGCGGCTGCGCTGGCGGCCCACCCTCCGATTCCCGGCCGGGGTGGGCGCGCAGGTCAGAACCCTCGCGCTGGCCGGGCTCAGCGCGCTCGTCGCCCAGCAGGTCGCGATGGCGGTCGTGGTGAAACTCGCCAACCAGGCCGGATCCGGGCAGATCGCCGCGTACAACTACGCCTGGGCGATCTACCTCGTCCCCTACGCGGTGCTCGCCGTCCCGATCGCGACCAGCGCGTTCCCCGTCCTGTCCGCCAGGGCCGAAAACGGCGACCGCGCCGGATTCGCCGCCCTCGCCGCCCAGACCACTCGTGTCATCCTGCTCATCTCGGGCCTGGCCGCGGGCGCTCTCGCCGCCACCGCCGCCCCGATCGCCGCCGTCTTCCTCCTGCAGGCCGATTCGGACGTCTCCGTCCCCGAGTTCGCCCGCGCCATCGCCCTGTTCGCCCCCGGCCTGCTCGGCTACGGCCTCATGGCCCACCTCAGCCGCGTCCTGTACGCCGAGGGCCACGGCCGCCCCGCCGCCCGCGCCATGGTGACCGGCTGGCTCATCGTCATAGCCGCCCAGACCGCCTTCTCCCTCACCTTCCCCCAGCCGTGGAAACTCGGCGGCCTCGCCCTCGGCCAAGCCGTCGGCATGACCGCCGGCGGCCTCCTCCTCCTGCTCTCGGTACGCCGGGCCCACGGCTCCCACGCCCTCACCGGCGTCCCCCGGGCGGGCCTGGCCGCCCTCCTCGGCGGCATCACCGCCTACCTCGCCGGATCCGCCGTGGTCCACCTGTTCGGCCCCCAGACCCTCTGGCCGAGCGTCCTGGAAACCGCGGTCGCCGGACTCGTTTCCCTGACCGTGGGAACCCTCGCCGCCGCCGCCATCGACCGAGGCGACCTCCTGACCCTCCTCGACCGAACCCTTAGACGAAAGGCCACCCGCGCATGAGGATCGTCCTGGTCCTGGGCACCAGCTCCGGCGGCGTCGGCAGGCACGTACGAACCCTCGCCCACGGCCTCACCACCGCGGGCCACGACGTCCTGGTGGCCGGTCCCCCCACCACCCAATCCACCTTCAACTTCAGCCAAACCGGCGCGACCTTCGCCCCCCTCCCCATCTCCGACCGCCCCCACCCTCTCAACGACTTCCGCACCACCCACACCCTCCGCAAGCTGCTCGGCGACGCCGACATCGTCCACGCCCACGGCCTCCGGGCAGGCGCACTGGCCGCCCTCGCCCTCCCCAGCCGAAAAGTTTCCGCGTCCACGGACATCGAGGGGGAGGGTGCCGCGTCCACGGACATCGGGGGTGGGGGTCGCGTGTCCACGAATGTCGAAGGGGCGGGTGATATGTCCGACGGCATGAAGGAGGAGGGTGGCACGTCCACGGACATCGGGGGTGGAGGTCGAGGGACTGCGGACGCGGAGGGTGGGATTGGGGTCGCCGCGGGGCAGCCCGGAAAGCCGGAGGGGGGAGAGCTCTCCTTTGGTGG
>NZ_JBDPLV010000125.1:0-19955 GCF_039871605.1 Acrocarpospora sp. B8E8
GTAGTCGTTCGTTCGGGTGACCACGGCGATGACGGGGCCGGGCGGAGCCCGAAGGAAAACAACGGGCTGGGTGGGTGGGAAAACCACCGTGCCGTGGTAGTCGTTCGTTCGGGTGACCACGGCGATGGCGGGGCCGGGCGGAGCCCGAAGGAAAACAACGGCGAGTGGAGAACCCCCGTTTCAGGACGCCAATGCGTCGGCGGCGGCAGGGCTGCTGTCGCGGAGGAATTGGCTGCAGCGTTCGGCTTCGTCTTTTTCGCCGATGGCCTGGGCGGCGCGGGCGAGGGCGTTGAGGCAGCGGAGGAAGCCGCGGTTGGGTTCGTGTTCCCAGGGGATGGGGCCGTGGCCCTTCCAGCCGGCGCGGCGGAGTTGGTCGAGGCCGCGGTGGTAGCCGGTTCTGGCGAAGGCGTAGGAGGTGACCGCGTGGCCCTTGGCGAAGTAGTCGTCCGCCAGGGTCGCCCAAGCTGCCGAGTACGCGGGGAAGCGGGCGGCGACGTCGGCGGCCTTGTAGCCGGTCTCGATCATCTCCCGGGCTTCCGGGTGGTCGGGCAGCAGGGTGGGCGGCGGGCCGGCGAGCAGGTTCTCGTTCAGTTCCATCGGCGAAGCGACTCCCGTCCTGGGGCGAGGATTCACGACGACATACCTACCTGATGCATGCCGACCGTAATCATTTATACAAAATTCAGCGAAGGGCCCGAATCCCGGCTTGGCCACGCCCGTGTCGGAAGACACAGGCTGAAGGCGGCCAAGCCCGCCGTGCCGGAGGCGCGGCCATGAACAAGGATTCGGGCCCTGGCGGGTTGCGGCTCTAGGCGAGCTTCGTACCGGCGGACTTGAGGTCCTGGCAGGCCTGGGCGACGCGGGACGCCATGCCCGCCTCGGCCGACTTGCCGTAGGCGCGCGGGTCGTAGGCCTTCTTGTTGCCGACCTCGCCGTCCACCTTGAGCACGCCGTCGTAGTTGCGGAACATGTGGTCGGCGACCGGACGGGTGAACGCGTACTGCGTGTCGGTGTCGATGTTCATCTTGACCACGCCGTACGAGATGGCCTCGTGGATCTCTTCGAGCAGCGAGCCGGAGCCGCCGTGGAAGACCAGGTCGAACGGCTTGTCCTGGCCGAACTTGGCGCCCACCGCGTCCTGCAGTTCCTTGAGCACCGACGGGCGCAGCTTGACCGCGCCGGGCTTGTAGACGCCGTGCACGTTGCCGAACGTGGCGGCCAGCAGGTAGCGCCCGCGCTCGCCCAGGCCGACCGCCTCAGCGGTGGCGATGGCGTCCGCAGCTGTGGTGTACAGCTTCTCGTTGATCTCGTGGGCGACGCCGTCCTCCTCGCCGCCGACGACGCCGATCTCCATCTCCATGACCACGCGAGCCGCCGCGCACTTCTCGATCAGCTCGGCCGCGATCTCCAGGTTCTCCTCCAGCGGCACGGCCGAGCCGTCCCACATGTGCGACTGGAACAGCGGCTCCTCGCCGCGCGCCACCCGCTCCCGGGAGATCTCGACCAGCGGGCGCATGAAGCCGTCCAGCTTGTCCTTCGGGCAGTGGTCGGTGTGCAGCGCCACGGTCACCGGGTATTTGGCCGCCACCACGCGCGCGTACTCGGCGAGCGCGACGGAACCGGTCACCATGTCCTTGATCGTTGTCCCGGACAGGAACTCGGCGCCACCGGTCGACACCTGGATGATGCCGTCACTTTCCGCCTCGGCGAAGCCGCGCAGCGCGGCGTTCAACGTCTGAGACGACGTCACGTTGATCGCCGGATAGGCGAAGCCACCCGCCTTGGCCCGGTCGAGCATCTCGGCGTAGACCTCTGGGGTCGCGATAGGCATCGGAAGTCAGCTCCCTGTTCACATCTGATTGGCCGTGTGCAAGTATTCCGAAACGCGGGCCGATGAGGGAAGCGTAGGGCTTCTACGCCGTTTGGCGTCGCCCGGGGTAGGCTCGTCCGCGATGGACGTCTCGAATCTTCTCAGCGCCGAATGGTGGATCGTCACGTTCGGCCTCATCGGCATTCTCACGATCATTTTCGCCGAGACCGGGCTGCTGATCGGTTTCTTCCTGCCCGGCGACTCGCTGCTGGTGGTGGCCGGGATGGGCGCCTCCGCGCAGGTGGCCAGCGCGGTCGGCCTCGACACTCCCTTCCCGCTGGGACTGCTGCTGGTCGGCGCGCCGGTGTGCGCCATCGCCGGTGCCCAGTTAGGCCACTACATCGGCGCCAAGGCGGGCCCCCGCCTGTTCGCCCGTCCGGAATCCAAGCTTTTCAAACAAGAGTACGTCGAGAAGGCCCAGCACTATTTCGAGAAGTTCGGACCGGAGAAGGCCGTGGTGCTCGCCCGGTTCATCCCGATCGTCCGGACGTTCCTCAACCCGGTGGCGGGCATGCTCGGCATGGACCGCAGGCGCTTCCTGCTGTGGAACATCATCGGCGGCGTCCTCTGGACCGACGGCCTGCTTCTGTTCGGCTACTTCATCGGCAGCAAGATTCCCAACGTCGACCGCTACATCCTGCCCGGCGCCGCGGTGATCATCCTGCTCTCCGTCATCCCGATCATCCGGGAAATCATGAAAAATCGGAAGGCGGCGGCCCCCGCGCCCGACCCCAAGGGCAAACACCACCGCGAGGCAGCCGGTAGCTGAGGATACCTTTTAGTACGGATTCACACCCCGTGACCCGCTACCGTGTGAAATGTGGGACGCCACCGATCTGACCCATTCGGAGCGGCCCGGCTGGTCATCGTCATCATGGTGGCGGTCGGGGTGCTGGGCCTGCTCGTGGTGGGCGTGCTCGCCCTGGTCAACCCCACGACCGAGGCCTCCTCGGTGCCCATCCGGGTGACGCCGTCCCCGACTTCCACGCCCGAGGCGGAAACGAAGACCCCCACGCTGGAGATCGTCTGCGTCGCCGAGCGTTGCCCGGTGTTCGTGCGCGTTCCCGGCGGCGACATCCTGACCGACCAGGAACTGACGCAAGGGCAGCGGGTCCGCCACTTCGAGCCCGAGCTGGACGTGGTGCTCGACGACGCGGGGACCGTACAGGTGCAGGAGAACGGCAAGGCGCGCCCCCCGGGCGCCGCCGGGGAGCGGGAGGCCTTCGAGGTCAGGCGAGCCCCAGATCAGCCAAGCTGAAGACGGTCCGGTAGGGCAGGCCGGTCGCCGCCAGCCTCTCGTCGCCGCCCCGGTGCACGATCGTCGCGATGCCCGCCACGATCGCGCCCGCCTCCTGCAGCGCCGCCACGGCGGTGAGCACCGAACCGCCGGTCGTGGTGGTGTCCTCCACCGCCAGCACCCGCCGCCCGGTGACGTCCGGACCTTCGATGCGCCGCTGCAAGCCATGTGCCTTGCCCTCTTTGCGTACCACGAACGCGTCCAGGGTCTGCCCCCGGGCGGCGGCGGCGTGCAGCATCGCGGTGGCGACCGGGTCGGCCCCCAGCGTCAGGCCGCCGACGGCCTCGTAGCCGAGATCCTCGGTCAGGTCCAGCATGACCCGGCCCACCAGCGGGGCCGCCACCCCGTCCAGGGTGATCCGGCGCAGGTCCACGTACCAGTCGGCCTCCCGGCCCGAGGAGAGCACGACGCGGCCGTGCACGACCCCCTTGTTCTTGATCTGGTCCAGCAGTTTCTCGCGGTCGCTCATGGTGCTCAAGCGTAGGTCCGGGCCGCCGGCGCCGTTCCCGCCCCCTCCGCGGGAAGCCGGCGCCGACGGCGTCTGAGGAAGCGTCAGCCGTACGGCGGACGCCAGGGTTACCGGCAGACGGTGCACCACGACCTCGGCGCTCAGGGACCGGCGCAGCGCGGTCACCCGGACGGCGAGCCGGGCCCGGATCAGCGCCGCCACCCGGCCGGGCGGGAGCAGCGCCAGCGTGTCCCCGCCGGGGAAGGTGGCGCGCACCAGCTCGGCGACCCGCAGCAGGTCGGCGATCCGCACGAACGGATCCGCCGCCGCGTCGAGGGAGACGACGACGAGCCGGTGGCTCGCACCCGGACGCGGGCCGCCGGCCGCCGCCTCCCGGTAGAGCTCGGCCAGCCTCGTACGCAGGTACGGCGGCGTGGCCAAACCCGACAGGGGGTCCGCACAGGTCAGCTCGGCGATCGGAGCCAGGCTCGCCTCGGCCCACCCGGACGCGAAGGCGCACACGGCGGGCAGCGGCGGTTCGGCGTGGCCGAGCGCGGCGTAGAGCGCGGCCAGGTCGGTCAGGCCCTCCGCGACCCCGACCCCCGCCCTGGCCCGCGCGCCGCCCAGCGCCGCGCACGCCCGCTCCACGCTCTCGCCCCTGCGGAGAGCGCGGATCATCGCATCCACGGCGGGCACCCACCAATCAGCCGGAACCGCCCAACCCACGCTGCCCGCCCGCCAAAGCGCCTCTACGCACCGCATGTCGGAAATCTCCGCATTTTTGCTGAGATTCCTTCGCTCAATCACGTCGAGTTCCCTTCCTGTCACAGGGAAAGACGGGACTTCGGTTTAGCGATGACGCGGGTTGCGGAATTATTTGCCAGGCAACCCCAGGTAATCGTGAGGTCACATTGAGTGTTGAAGTTCGTCAAAGCGACGCCGAGTTGCTCGACGCGATCCGTGGCGGCAACGCGTCCGCCTACGGCACGCTCTACGCGCGCCACGCCGCCGCCGCCCGTTCGCTGGCCAGGCAGCTGGTCCAGAGCGAGGCCGAGGTGGAGGACGTGGTCGCCGAGACCTTCACCAAGATCCTGGATCTGATCTCGCGGGGCGGCGGGCCGCAGGACGCGTTCCGGCCGTATCTGCTGACCAGCGTCCGCCGGATGATCTACGACAGGACGGCGGCCGACCGGCACAACGTCACCACCGACGAGATCGAGCGGTTCGATCCCGGCGTGCCCTTCGTCGACCCGGCACTGGCCGGGCTTGAGCGCTCGCTGGTGGCGCGGGCGTTCCTGTCGCTACCGGAACGCTGGCGGATGGTGCTCTGGCACACCGAGGTGGAGAACGCCAAGGCCGCCGACATCGCGCCCATGCTCGGCCTGTCCGCCAACGGGGTGGCCGCGCTGGCGTACCGGGCCAGGGAAGGGTTAAGACAGGCGTACCTGCAGATGCACCTGGCCACCGCGCCGCGCCAGGCCTGCCGCCCGGTGCTCGGCAAGATGGGGTCGTACGTCCGGGGAGGTCTGGCCAAACGGGAAACCCGGGTAGTGGACGACCACGTCGGCGAATGCACCGACTGCCGGGAGGTCTTCCTGGAGCTGACCGACGTCAACCAGGGCCTGCGCGTCATCATCGGCCCCCTGATCGTCGGTCCGGTGCTGGCGGGCTACCTGGCCGGGCTCGGCAAGACCGGGGCCAGCGTGCTGGGCGGAGCCGGCTGGTTCCGCCGGATGCCCAAATCCCAGCAGGCCGCCGCCGCGGGAGCGGTCGCGGCGGCGGTGGCCGGAGTCGCGTTCCTGCTGGCCTCCGGCGAGGAACCGAGGCCGCCGAAGCCGGTGGCGCTCGCGCCGATCCCGTCGCCGCCCACGGTGGTCCCCGAGCCGGAGCCACCGGTCGAACGCCCCCGGCCCTCGCCGGTCCGCGCCGAGCCGACCCCGCAACCGCCGCCCACCAAACGCGTGACCCGGCCCGAACTGGTCGCCAGCATCGATCCGCTCGGCGCCCTGGTCCGCGACAAGCCCGGCATCGTCGGCATGCGCCTGCGCAACCACGGCAGCGGGCCGACCGAGGAGCTGACCGCCTCCATCCACCTGCCGCGCGGCGTCAGCGTGCTCGCCTCCGGCGGCGGCTACGGCAACGCGGTCGACCCTGCGGGGTCCGTCGACGGCTGGACGTGCCGCACGGACGACTCCATCCGGTGTGTACGGCAGGCGCTCCCCGCCGGGGACACCACGTCCCTGTTCCTGCGCGTCCACGTGGCCGAGGACGCGCCCGAAGGAACCGGACCGTCGCTCAGGATCCGGGCCGGGGACCTCAAACTCAAGGCCACCTCACCGGCGGGCGTGCGCTCGGCCGGAGCGACGGCCAGGTTCGCCGCCGACGGCCGGGTGCTGACCCGGGTCGCGGGCAACACCCTGCTCAGCTGCCCCGCCGTGCAACCCGGCTGCGACGACGCCCGCCACCGCGAACCGGGACGGCGGGACAACGACCTGTGGTCGATGGTCCCGCTCGACCAGGACGACGATGAGGAGACGCGCGCCTCCAGCTGGCACAAGCTGGATCTCCCGGACGACGCCCGGGTCGTGTGGGCCGGGCTCTACTGGTCGGGGTCGGGCAGCCGGGCGCGCAAGGTGTTGTTGCGGGGTCCCGGCGAGAAGCAGTACACGGCCGTCCGGCCCGGGGACGTCACCAAGGCGGCCATGCCGATCGGGTCTGGGTATCAGGCGTTCGCTGACGTCACACGACTCGTGCGCGAAGGCGGCCGGTGGTGGGTCGCCGACGACTCGGTGGTTCCCGGGGTGTCCCGGCACGCGGGCTGGGCGCTGGTGGTGGTGGCCGCGCAGCGGCGGCAGCCGTACAGTCAGGCGGCCGTGCTGGACGCGGCCACGCTGATCAAGGACGGCTCGCTCACCGTGCCCCTCAACGGGCTCACCCCCACGGCCTCGCCCGCCCGCCTTGACCTGGTCGTCTGGGACGGCGACGCCGACCTGACCGGGGACACCGTCAAGCTCGGCGACACCGCGCTGCGCCCCGACGGCGGCGACCGCGACCCGGCCAACGTCTTCGACGGCTCGACCACCGGAGACTGGAACACCTTCGGTCTCGACGTGGACACCTTCCATCCGATCCTGGGCCGGGAACCGGTCCTGCGCATCGGCACCAAGCGCGACGTGCTGCTCATCGGGGTGGCCGCGGTAAGCGTTCCCGCACGGTCGTAGGGGGAGGAAATGGCAGGACAAACTGGTACGGTCGGCGGTGGGCGCTCGGACATCAGGGCTGAATCGCCGGGATTCATCCACGCGCGTTCACCGGCATGATTACCCTGAGATGGCCACGTGAGGAAGGGCGGTGTCGCGTGGATCGCTGCGCGCTTTTCGTTGACGCTGGCTACCTGCTGGCGGATGGCGCGATGGCCGTGCATGGGACCCGCCATCGTGAGGCCGTCGCGTGGGACTATCCCGGCTTACTCCAGCTGCTCACCAGCCTGTCCAGGGAACGCACCGGGCTGCCGCTGCTGCGCTGCTACTGGTACGAGGCCACGGTCGAAGGCCGCCGCACGCCCGAGCATGACGTGCTCGCCGACATTCCCGGCCTCAAACTCCGCCTCGGCCGGATCCGGCCCGGGCGTCGCGAGGGTGTGGACGCCCAGGTGCACCGCGACCTGATGACGCTGGCCCGCAACAACGCGGTCGCCGACGCGGTCGTGGTCAGTGGCGACGAGGATCTCGCCCAGGTGGTCAGCGACGCGCAGGATCTTGGCATTCGGGTCACCGTCATCCACATCACCTCGGACGGCAGCTGGGCGGTCTCCCGGACGCTCCGCCAGGAGTGCGACGACCTCATCGAGATCGGCGGCGGCCACCTCCGGCCGTACGTGAATCTGGTCACCGGGGTCGACACCCAGGTCAACGGGAACGGCCAGCCCCGGAGCAACGGCGCGGCCAACGGCTCCACACCGGCCAACGGAGCCCCTTCGCTGGCCCCCTTCCCGGCGCCGGCCCAGCCGCAGACACCCGCGCCCGCACCGCAGCCGAGCCAGCCGACCCCGCCCCCGTCGCATGCCCGGCCCGCGCCCGCCGCGCAACCGTCCTACAACTACCCACCGGAACCCCAGGCCGCGCCACCGCCGCCACCACCCCCCGCGCCCACTCCGGTTCCGGCTCCCGTGGCTCAGACGCAGTACACCCCCCCGCCGGGGAACAGCATCACGCCGTACCGCGAATCTCCCACCGGGAGTCACAGCGCGCCCGGCAACAGCCTGGCCCAGTACCGGGAAAGCAGCACCGGCAACCACAGCGCCCCGGGGAACGCGGTCGCCCAGTACCGCGACACCCCCAGCAGCGCGCCCGCCAACCCGGTCAACCACTACCGCGACACCAACACCGGCAGCTTCCCCGCCACGCAACTAGGCCCCTACACCGGCCCTCAGCCGTCCCCCATCAACCACAGCGCCGGCACCACTACCCTCGCCGAAGCCGTCAAAGCCGCCCACAAAGAGGGCCACGACTTCGGCGACTCCATCGCCCGCGACGCCCCCGCCCTCTGGCTCGAAGCCGTCCTGGCCCGCAAACCCCGCATGCCCTCCGACCTGGAAGCCCGCCTCCTCCAGGGCTCCTCCCTCCCCATCGACTTCCTCCTCCACGACGAGGTCCGCCACGCCCTCCGCCGCGGCTTCTGGGACGCCCTGGAACGCGCCCGCCGCTAGCCCGACCGCGTGAGCAGCCTGCCCTACCCTGAACATGGGCGTACGACGTAGAGCGGTACCAACAAATCGTATCGATATCATTACTGTGTGTTGACCACCTAACAAGATGTCCGAGATCGGATCTATGCGTTGGCCCGGGAACGGCACTTGCGGGTTGATTGGTCAGAGACGACTCATCAGATTCGCCTACTCTTCTTGTACGACCAGAGTCAGGTCCTACTGGCCCGTGCGAGCGTTCCGGTGCGCTGGATCAGCATGCGGGCGCTCGAAGACCTGCAGGCTGACCTTGAGCACGTGTTTGGAAAGGACTGGTTGCGGTGAGCTCCGCTGTGTCCGCTGCGCGACACCTGACGTTTCGAGTCAGCAGAGAACGCGCCCTCGATGTTGACGCTTCCGTCTGGTACGCCAGCCCTGTAGACGCTCCCATCCGATCCGGAGTCTCGGGCGAGACTCTCGCCGAGTTGGTAGCAGGCGTTGAAGCGATCAAGCACTTCGTCCTTGACGTCCCAGAAGAAGTGAAGATTGTCGTCAAATACGATATCGAGCTACCAGGAGTCACGGCCGATGTGTGGAAGGCACACCGGGAGTTGCTGACGCAGCTCATCGACATGGGAATTTCCGACGACGACCGAGCCCGATTGCTGACATCGGCGGTCCCGGGGGTGCTGTTGTCGGCGTGACTCATCAGCCGAGACGCCGGGCAGCTTCGGGTGGATGGGTTTCCTCCTAGCTAGGAGGAAACCAATGCCACCTGGGAGTTCAGAGCCAGCCGTTGCGGCGGAAGGCGCGGTGGAGCAGGGTGCAGGCGATGATCATGACGGATAGGACGGCGGGGTAGCCCCAGACCTCGTGGGTTTCTGGCATGTGGTCGAAGTTCATGCCGTAGATGCCGGCGATCATGGTGGGGACGGCGAGGATGGCGACCCAGGAGGAGATCTTGCGCATGTCCTCGTTGGCCAGGGCGTTGGTGCGGGCCAGGGCCGCCTGCAGGATGGAGTCGGAGAGTTCGTTGGAGGACTGCACCTGCTCGCAGACGCGGGAGAGGTGGTCGCCGACGTCGCGGAAGTATTCGCGCATCTCTGACGGGATCATGCGGCGCTGCGGGAGGGCGTTGAAGGGCGCCAGCAGCGGGGCGACGGCGCGCTTGAGTTCCAGCATCTCGCGCTTGAGCTGGTAGATGCGGTTGATGTCGCGGGAGCTGACCTCGGCGAAGACGGCGGCTTCGACGTCTTCGAGTTCGGCCTGCATCTGGTCGGCGACGTAGAGGTACTTGTCGACGACGTAGTCGGCGATGGCGTGCAGCACGCCGGTGGGGCCGCGGTTGAGGAGCTTGGGCTTGTCCTCGAGCTTCTCGCGGACGTCGGCGAGCGGGCTGTGCGCGCCGTGCCGGACGGTGACGACGAAGTCGGGGCCGACGAAGACCATGATCTCGCCGGTGGCGATGATCTCGCTGCTCGCGGACTTGGCTTCGGGGTCGACGAAGGCGACCGTCTTGAGCACCACGAAGAGGGAGTCGCCGTAGCGCTCGACCTTGGGGCGCTGGTGCGCCTTGATGGCGTCTTCGACGGCGAGCGGGTGCAGGCCGAAGGTCTCCGCCAGCCACTCGACCTCGGGCGCGTCGGGCTCGTAGAGGCCGACCCACACGTAGGCGGTGGGCTGGGGGCTGTCATGGTTGTGCTCGCGGACGAGCCGCACCGCGTCGGAGATGTCGTCGGCGGCGACCTTCTTGCCCGCGACGTACGCACCGAATTCGATCAGCGAACTGATCGAGCTCGCGCGGGGAAACTTCTTCTCGGGCAGCGACGCGTCAGTACGCACGACAGCACGGGTGATTCGCGGGAAAAGCATGGAGGAGCGCATGGCGGTCCCTTCCCGCCCGACTCAGCACGTTCCACGCGAAAAACGTAGTCACCCCTTGGAGGGCGTGGTCGTGCTCTCGGGCACCTGATTGGAATGGTCGGGTTTGCGCACGTCGTACGTGCGCCTGCACGTACTGACAGGATCACCAGGATTCACCCGGACCACCTCCAATCACCAAGAGACACCATAGGCGGGTCAAAAGTAACACATGACCGCAGCCTCCTCCCAGGATACTTCCAGCTTCACCAGCCGATCATGCAGGACCTGCCAAAAAAGGGACGTGGATCCTGGCTGTCCTGACCGATCCCCTAGGCTTACTACACGTGCGCGTTCTCGTTGTTGGATCCGGTGGCCGTGAGCATGCCCTGTGCCGTGGCCTGAAGCTCGACTCGTCCGTCTCGGCGGTGCACTGCGCGCCGGGCAACGCGGGGATCGCGGAGATCGCGACCCGGCACGACGTGGTTCCCACCGACAGTGAGGCCGTCGTCGCGCTGGCCGTGCGGCTGGGTGTGGATCTGGTCGTGATCGGGCCTGAGGCACCGCTGGTGGCGGGCGTCGCGGATGCCGTACGGGAGCGGGGAATCCCCTGCTTCGGGCCGTCGGCGGCGGCGGCCAGGATCGAGGGGTCCAAGAGTTTCGCCAAGCACATCATGGACGCGGCGGGGGTGCCGACCGGGCGGTCGTTCACGTGTACGACGCCGGAGCAGGTGGTGGCGGCGCTGGCGGAGTTCGGCCCGCCATATGTGGTGAAGGACGACGGGCTGGCGGCCGGGAAGGGTGTCGTCGTGACCCGGGACCGGGAGGCGGCGCTGGCGCACGCGGCCGGGTGCGAGCGGGTCGTGGTGGAGGAGTTCCTGGACGGGCCCGAGGTGTCGCTGTTCGCGCTGTGTGACGGGGAGAGCGCGGTGGCGTTGCCGCCGGCACAGGATTTCAAACGGGCGTACGACGGGGACGAGGGGCCCAACACGGGCGGCATGGGGGCGTACACGCCGCTGCCGTGGGCGCCGGCGGGGCTCACCGAGCGGATCATGGCCGAGGTGGTGCTGCCGACGGTCGCGGAGTTGGGGCGGCGGGGCATTCCGTACACCGGAGTGTTGTACGCGGGGCTGGCGTTGACCGCGAACGGCCCTCGGGTCATCGAGTTCAACGCACGTTTCGGCGACCCGGAAACCCAAGTGGTGTTAGATCGACTGGAGACACCGCTGGGGCAGCTGTTGCTGGCGTGTGCCACTGGGGCGTTGGCCGGTCAGAAGCCACTTACCTCCCGGGAAGGCGCGGCGGTCACCGTGGTCGTGGCGGCCGAGAACTACCCGGACAATCCAGTAAAAGGCGACGTCATCGCCGGGTTGGAGCCCCAAGTCGAGGGCGCGTACGTGCTGCACGCGGGCACCGAACGGCGCGACGGGGAGATCGTCTCCAACGGCGGGCGGGTGCTCAACGTCGTGGGCACCGGCGAGGACCTCGCTCGGGCCCGTGCGAAGGCGTATGAGGCGGTGGCGCACATCCGCCTGCGCGGTGCCTTCCACCGCACCGACATCGCTGCTCCTACCTGGGAAGACAGCCCATGAAGCACGTGCACTCCGGCAAGGTCAGAGATCTCTACGAGACCCCGGACGGCCTGCTGCTGATGGTCGCCTCGGACCGCATTTCCGCGTTCGACCACGTCCTCGAACCCGACATCCCAGACAAGGGTGCAATCCTCACGCAGCTGTCGCTGTGGTGGTTCGAGCAGCTCGCCGATCTGGTGCCCAACCATGTGGTCGGCAAGGGCCCTGACCTGCGAAGTGTTCTGTGCCGCAGGCTCACCATGGTGCCCGTGGAATGTGTGGCACGCGGCTATCTGACCGGCTCGGGACTGATCGACTACCGCCGTACGGGAATGGTCTCCGGAGTCGTGCTTCCCGAGGGTCTGGAGGACGGTTCGCGGCTCCCCGAACCCATCTTCACCCCCTCCACCAAGGCTCCGGTGGGGCAGCACGACGAGCCCATGACGTACCGGCAGGTGGTCCAAGAAGTAGGCTCTGACGTGGCAGAACAGCTCCAGGAGAGCACGCTCGCCGTGTACCGGAGAGGCGCCGAGAGGGCCTTGGAACGGGGCATCATCCTGGCCGACACGAAGATCGAACTGGGCTGGGACGCGGACGGCGTGCTGACTCTCGGGGATGAGGTCCTGACTCCGGATTCATCCCGGTTCTGGCCGAAAGATACCTGGTCACCGGGCCGCAGCCAGGAATCCTTTGACAAGCAGTTCGTCCGTGACTGGCTCACGTCCCCGGCGTCCGGCTGGGACCGCGCCAACGACGCTCCGCCGCCCCGACTCCCCGGCGAGATTGTCGAACGTACGCGCGAACGTTATGGGGAGGCCTATCAGCGGTTGACCGGAACCACCTTCACCGGGTAGTTCCCCCGCGAATCGCCCCGCTTAGCGGCTACTGTGGCCCGATACCCGGCTACCGCACCAGCCGCCTCTTCCTCCACACCCCCACCTGAGGAGTCCATTTCATGGTCCGTTACCGCGTACGCGGTGGCAATGTACTGCGTGGAACCGCCTTCATCCAGGGCGCGAAGAACGCCGTGCTGCCCATGATCGGGGCTGCGCTGCTCGCGTCCGAGGGCCGCACCGTGCTGCGCAACGTGCCCGCGATCGAAGACGTGCGGCGAGCGACGGAGCTCGCCGAGGCCATCGGTGCCAAGGTGCAGTTCCACGAGTCCGAGCGCACCCTGGTGATCGACGCATCGCGACTGACCAGCCCCGTCCTCCCGGCCGAGATCGCGCGCAGGTTCCGCGGTTCGGTCCTGTTCGTCCCGGCTCTGCTGCACCGATTGGGCGAGGCGGTGATCGAGGGTGTCGGGGGATGCAACCTCGGCAGCCGCAATCTCGACTTCCACTACAACGGCTACAAGCGGCTGGGCGCCATCGTCAACGAGGACGACAGCGTCATCCACATCAAGGCGGCCGGGCTGACCGGCGCCCCCCTCTACCTGGACACTCCCTCGCACACCGGCACCGAGAACCTGGTCATGGCCGCGGCGCTGGCCAGCGGCACCACGGTGATCGAGAACGCGGCGCTGGAGCCCGAGGTCCTGGACGTCATCCACATGCTGACCCGGATGGGCGCCCGCATCCGCGGCGCCGGCACCGGCTTTCTCACCGTCGAGGGCGTGAACGAGCTGACCGCGGTCGAGCACACGGTCATGCCGGACCGGCTCGACGCGGGCGTGTTCATGATCGCCGCCGCGCTCACCGGCGGCTCGGTCAACCTGGTCGGCGGCTCGCTTGAGCACCTCGGCGTGGCCCGCTGGAAGCTGGAGCAGATGGGCGTCGCGTTCGAGGACGAGGGCGCGGTGCTGCAGGTGAGCCGGGCCGAACCCATCCGGCCGATCAATGTGATCACCGACACCTATCCCGGTTTCGCCACCGACCTGCAGAACCCGCTGATGACGCTGGCCTGCCTGGCGGGCGGCACCAGCTACATTCACGAGCGTATCTTCGACGGCCGTTTCGCACTGGCGGGCGAACTCAACAAGATGGGCGCCAACATCTCGGTGGCCGAGAACCGCGCCGTCGTGCACGGTCCGGCTAAATTGCGAGGAACGCGCGTCACGGCTCATGATCTGCGTTCTGGAATCGCACTTGTGCTGGCCGGTCTGGTCGCCGAGGGCGAGACGACAATCGACACCGGCTATCTCATCGATCGCGGCCACGCCGATCTCGCCCCGCGCATGCAAGCGCTCGGCGCGGATGTGGAACGCGAGATTTCCCCTTCCGAGTAATCCGCGTCCATAAAGGCCCTGACCAGGCCAAACATCGTTGGTAATCCGCGCTGTTGCCATCGCAGATGGGTATTCCGGAAAATCCGGGCGTGACATTACGGCCGTTGCGAGCGATCGTTCCAAAGAGAAGCTTCCCAGGAGCGGATTCCGGAGCTTTCCGGGGAAGCGAAACCACGAAGGCGCGCGGGATGGGACGAACATTGGTCGAGCGCACGGAAGAGTCTCCACGCGGATCGCGGGTGGGGGCCGGGATGGGCGCTGGGACGCCGGACCTCACCATCGGTGTGGTGGGGCCCCATGACCTCGTCGAGCGGGTGATGCTCATGGGCCACTCGGCGGCACCGGTGCCCTGTCGCCTGGTGGCCGCTGCCTATCGCGACGAACAGGAGGCCTCAGACAAGGTAACCAGACTCGGTGGCGTAGACGCCTGCCTCTTCGCCAGCCCGATTCCCTACGAACTGGCCCGGCGGTCCGGAGTACTGACCATGCCGGCCACGCACGTGCAGCTCGGCGGCGCCGCGCTGACCGCGGCGATCGCCCGGGCCGCACTGGACGACCGCATCGACCCCCGGCGGGTGAGCGTGGACGTGCTCAACCGCTCGGAGATCGACGAGGCCTACGCCGATCTGGGACTGTCCGCGGCGGAGGTGCACAGCCGGGACGAACCCGGCGCCACCGGCACCATCGCGGCGTTCCACGAGCGGCTGGTCCGGCAGGGGGCCTCAACCGGCGCGCTGACCTGCATTCCCGGGGTCGCGGACCGGCTGACGGCCGCGGGCATCCCCGCGGTCAGGATCCGGCCGACCTCGGCCGCGGTCAGGACCGCGTTACACACGGCCGCGCTGCTCGGCGCGCACCACCGGCTCGAAGAGTCGCAGCTCACCGTCATCCTGGTCGAGGTGCCGACGCTGCGGGAACCGGTGCGCAGGGCGGCACCACGGTACTGGCGGGACGAGCTGCGCCTGTCGCTGCATCGCCTGCTGGTGCAGGAGGCCAACCGGATCAACGCGAGCGTGTGGCCGATCGACGACCACAGCTATCTCGTGGTCGCCACCCGGGGCTCGATCGCCGGGGCGACGGACGGCTTCCGCGTGTTGCCGTTCGCCGCGCGGATCCGGGACGAGCTCGGCCTGGCGGTCGAGGTGGGGGTCGGCATGGGCCGTACGACCCATGACGCGGAGACCCACGCCAGAGCCGCGCTGGCCAGGACCCAGGCGGGCAAGCAGGCGCAGGGGTTCGCGGTGGACCGGGAGGGCCGGGCGCTCGTCCCGCCGCCCCGGATGCCACCGCAGTCGGCGGGACCGGTCAAGCCCAAAGGGGTGGAGGTGCTCGCCCGGCTGGCCGCCAAGCTGGAGGGCGGGGATACGGTCGTGGACGCGGAAGGGGCCGGGAAGATGCTCGGCGTCACGCCGCGTACGGCTCGGCGGTTGTTGCGCACGCTGGTCGACGAGGGACTCGCGTGGCCGCTTCCGCCGAATCGCACACCGCAGCCGGGCCGCCCCCGGCAGCTGTACCGGCTGATCGTCGAGAAGCTCAATCGATAGTACGGATCGGGTGGGCATGTCGTGGGGACGTGCCCACCCGACCCCGACGTCAGGAAATGTCCGGACCCATCGCTATTGTCATCAGCCATGGGCCAGGACACTCGTGACATTCGCGTCTGGATCGCGCTTGCCACCGTTTACGTGGTGTGGGGATCGACGTATCTCGGCATCGCCATCGCCATCGAGACCATGCCCCCGATGCTCAGCTCCGGGCTGCGATTCGTCACGGCCGCCCTCATCCTCGGCACGTTCCTGCTGGTACGGCACGGCAAGCGCCCCTTCCGCATGACCTGGCGGGAGTTAGGCGGCGCCGCGCTGGTCGGCGTGCTCCTGCTGACCGGGGGCAACGGCATGGTCGCCGTGGCCGAGCAGTACATCTCCACCGGTCTGGCCGCGCTCCTGGTGGCCTCCACCCCGCTGTGGTTGATCGTCCTGCGGGTGGTTTTCCGTGATCGTCCGGCCGTGCTGACCCTAACCGGGGTTCTGGTCGGATTCGTTGGGGTTGCCGTTCTGTCGCTGGACGGTGGCGGATCGGGGTCAGGCGTCGGGGTCGTGGTGATCCTGTTCGCCTCGTTCTCGTGGTCGATCGGATCGTTCCTGACCGCGCGGATCCCGATGCCGAAGAACGTCTTCATGGCGAGCACGGTCGAGATGGCCGCCGGCGGGGCCGGGCTACTCCTGGTCGGGACCGTCGCCGGGGAGCATCTGGTGCTCGCGGACGTCTCGGCGCGGTCCTGGCTGGCGCTGGGCTACCTGGTCGTGGTGGGGTCGCTGGTCGGGTTCACCTCGTATGTCTGGCTGCTCGGCAACGCGCCGATCTCGCTGGTGTCCACCTATGCGTACGTGAACCCGGTGGTGGCCGTCATCCTCGGCGTGCTCGTGCTGAGCGAAGGGGTGACCGTGCCGATGGTGGCCGCCGGGCTGCTGATCGTGGCCGGGGTCGCGCTGGTGGTGTCCACCGAGCGGGGCTCACGCGCTCCGGAAGGCCGCGGCGGCGGCGAGGAAGGCGTCGTTGGCCTCGCGGTCGCCGATGGAGACGCGGGCGCCCTCGGTGCCGAACGGCCGTACGGCGACTCCGGCGGCGGCGCAGGTCTCGGCGAAGGCGGGGGTGTCGGCGGCAAGGCGGAGCCAGACGAAGTTGGCCTCGCTCTGCGGAACAGCCCAGCCCTGGGCGATTAGCGCGTCGCGCACCCGGGTCCGCTCGGCGACGACGGTCTCCACCCGGGCCAGCAGCTCCTGCTCGGCCTGGAGCGAGGCCACGGCGGCGGCCTGGGCGAGGTGGTTGACGGCGAACGGCACCATCGCCTTGCGCACGGCTCCGGCGACCGGCTCCTGCCCGATCAGGTAGCCGACCCGCAGGCCCGCCAGGCCGTACGCCTTGGAGAACGTGCGCAGGACGGCCACGTTCGGGCGGTCGCGGTAGATCGTCAGGCCGTCGGGCACCTCGGTGTCGCGGACATACTCCCGGTAGGCCTCGTCCAGGATGACCAGGACGTGGTCGGGGACGCGGTCCAGGAAACGTTTGAGCTCGCCGGCCCGGTTGACCGTGCCGGTCGGGTTGTTCGGGTTGCAGACGAAGATCATGCGGGTGTTCTGGGTGATCGCGTCGGCCATCGCGTCCAGGTCGTGCGTCTCGTCCCTGAGCGGGACGCGGACCGAGGTGACCCCGGCCAGGTCGGCCAGGAGCGGGTAGGCCTCGAACGAGCGCCAGGCGTAGATCACTTCGGCGCCGGGGTCGCCGATGGCCTCGAACAGCTGCTGGGCCACGGTGACCGAGCCCGCGCCGAGGGCGATGTGCTCGGGGGGCACGCCATACCGCACGGAAAGGGCTTCGATCAGCTGACGGGCGGCCGGGTCCGGGTAGCGGTGGATCTGGGTGGCCGCCTCCGCGATCGCGCGGACCACGCTGGGGAGCGGCGGCTCTGGCGACTCGTTGGAGGAGAGCTTGAAGGACCGGCCATCCGGCGCGACGACGGCCTGGCCCGGCTTGTAGGCCACCATGGTGTCGAAGACGGCGCGGAACTTCGGCATTGCGTACCCCTTGAGAATGCGGTGTATGCCCACCTTAACGGGTGAACCCGGCCCTCGATCGAGGGCCGGGAAGCACCACTTTTACCACCAGGGGCCACAGACGGAGTACGCGCCGGTGACGCGGCCGCAGGCGCGGAACACCCGGCTGGCCGAGCTGCTGGTGGCGTAGCCGCGGGTGTAGGGGACGCCGCCGTCGGCGTCCACCAGGTAGGGGCCGCACTGGGTCCAGCTGGCGCCGCCGTTGTTGCTGACGTCCATCCAGACGCCGTCGCCCTTCTTGGTGGTGCCGGTGATGCGCGCCCAGCCGATCTACTGACCGTTGAGCGTGCCCTTCCTGAGCTCGACGTAGGTGCCGAAGCGGCCGGCGTCCTGGCGGTAGACGGTGCTCGTGCCGGTGGCGCTGCCCGGGTTCGGCCACGAGGCGCAGTCGGCCTGGGTCGCGCTCGCGGCAGAGCCCCCGACGGACACGATCGCGGCGGCGGCGAACACGGCTCCGACGGCCAGAGCCCCCTTGCGGCTGGTGATCTTCATGGGATCCTCCTCAGTCGTTTCTGGCTGACGTTGAGGAGCGTCCGCCCTGTGGCTCCAGATCTGCTTCAGCTGGGGCTGAGAGGGGCTTATAGCGGCTCTGGAGGCTATTTGGAGCGGGGCGGTGGAGAGTCCAAGCATCGAACCGCACCCCGAGGGGGATCCGATGGCACTCAGGCAGCTCATCAGCGGCGCCGCGACCGCACTCGTCGTGGCCGCCGGACTGGTCACGATCGCGGCGGCGCCGGCGTCCGCGGCGGTGACCCGCGCGCAGATCGTGTCCGTGGCGCAGACCGAACTCAACAACGCTTCACGTAACTATGGCGCGGGGCCGCAGGGTCAGTGGGGCGTGTGCAACTACTACACCGGATATTTCAGGACTTGGAAGCCGGCGACGGCGGCGTGTCCGACCACCGATGGTGTTCGCTGGCGGGAAAGTGACTGGTGCGCGGACTTCGCGAAGTATGTCTGGAAGAACGCCGGGGTCACCTACGCCAACATCGCGGAGGGCAGCGGGGGCGTCCTCACCGGTGTCGCGTCCTCGTTCAAGGACTACGGCACGACGTACGGGACGTGGCACACCCGCAGCAGCGGCTACACGCCGCAGCCCGGGGACGCGGTCGTGTTCGACTGGGAAGGCGACGGGGTGATCAACCACGTCGGTATCGTGAGCTCCGCCAACGCGAGCACCGTGTTCACGATCGAGGGCAACAGCGGCACCCCGAGCATGACCCGGGCGCGCAGCTACACGCGGTCCTCGGCCAGCATCGTCGGCTACAGCGCGCCCGTCGGGGTGGGGTCCACGCCCACGCAGCCGCCGGCGCCTGGGAAGTACTGGGTCGACACCTTCGCCGCGGCGGCCGGCTACTCCACGCCCGGCGGGACCAGGACCGGGACGCTGAACGCGGGCACCAACTACGTGTACTGCAAGGTGTGGGGGCCGATCGTGCAGGTCAGCGGGGCCTACAACCACTGGTGGCTGCGGACCGACCTGGACAGTGGCAGCCCGTGGCAGAACCAGTACGTGTCCGCCTACTACCTCTCGCGGTGGGGCAATGACGAAGCCAAGGACAACAGCGGAGTGGTGATCCCTGACTGCTAACCCCCCATCTCTGCCGGTGGGCGTCCCGACGCCCACCGGCGCTTCCCCATGTACGGAGACAAGATCATGCGAGAGATCATCCTCATGTCCGACCCGAGAGTCGCCTCGATGCCGGTGGAGGAGTGCGGCGAACCGCTGGTGGATGTACGCGATATTCCCGGTGTACGGATCGACGATCGGCTGGCCGACAAGGCGGGCGCCTACACAAGACTCAGACAGGGAGTCGCCGAACGCGTCGCGACCGCCCAGGGACGGTTACCCGCCGGGCTCCGCTTCCTGGTCGTCGAGGCGTACCGGCCGTTGTGGCTCCAGGTTCGATACTTCGATGAGTACGCGGCTGAGCTCCGGGATAACAATCCCGACTGGCCGGAGGACTACGTCTTCGTACAAGCCTCCCGGTCCCTGGCCCCACCCGCGGTCGGACCCCACGTCTGCGGAGGCGCCATCGACCTCACCCTCTGCACCGACGACGGCACCGAACTCCCCATGGGCACCGACGTCAACGCCAGCCCCGAAGAAAGCGCCAACGCCTGCTACACGAACGCGCCCGACCTCTCCCCAGCCGCCCGCGAAAACCGCACCATCCTGACCACCACCCTCACGACCGCAGGCCTCGTCAACTACCCGACTGAGTGGTGGCATTGGTCGTACGGCGACCGCTACTGGGCAACTTTGTCCGGCGCGAAAGCGGCCCTTTATGCGCCGGTCGAGTGGCCGTGAACTCGCAAATCAGGTGCATACGGGGTTCTCCCACCCGCCCACCCTTTTGATCTACCTCGGGGCTCCGCCCCGC
>NZ_JBDPLV010000126.1:0-18981 GCF_039871605.1 Acrocarpospora sp. B8E8
GGGTGGGGCGGGGGGGCGGGGGGGGGGGGGGGGGGGGGCGGGGGTGGCCGGTCACGGTCAGGTGGAGGGTCTGGTGGACGCGGTCGCCGCGGCGCAGGAGGACGGGCCAGGGACGATCGAGCGGTGTGCCGTAGGTCTTGTAGCCGGGGTCGGTCCAGTTGCGGTGGTCCTCGGTCTCGAACATCTCGCCCGACAGCGAGATCCGCACCTCCACCCCGGAGTCCAGGTAGCGCATCGTCCGGATGCCCGTGAAGATCGGGCGTGGGCTGATCCGCCGGGGGAACTCCCCCGCGGGAGCGCCGTTGACCTCCACGGCGGTCCCGGCCAAGTGGGCGGGATGCAGGAGGCAGAGCCCGATCCTGGCCCGCTCGAAGTCCCGCCCGGCCCGGCCCTCGATCGAGAACCGCAGCGAGTCCTCGGTCGCGGTCACCGTGCCGTGCCGTGCGAAGTCGACCTCGCCCGAGCTGTGCCACACCTCCAGCCGGGACCCGGACACGTGCAGGACCCGCCCGGGCACCGTCATCCACCGGTGGTCCCTGACCTCCACGCCGACCCGGCGCAGCAGGTCGAGATCGCCGAGCCGTACCCGGTCGAGGTAGGGCCCTTCCCGGTCGTAGGTAAGCTCCACCTCACCCCTCCCGCATGGTGAGCAGGCTCTCGGCGGAACGGGGAAAGGAGGGCAGCGCGGTCAGCGCGTCGAGCTGGGCCTGATCCAGCCGCAGCCCCGCGGCGGCCACGCTCGCCGAAAGCTCCGCGACGCTCTCCGGGCCGATGATCGCGCTGGCGACGGCGGGACGCGACAGCAGCCAGGCGATCGCGACCTGGGCGGGCGGCAGCCCCCAGCTCGTGGCCAGCGCCGCCAGCCGGTCGGCCGTGGCCAGGTGCTCGGGGGCGAAGCCACCGCCGCCCCAGCGCCGCTCGCCGCTGTAGTCGCGGTCGGCGGCGGCAGCCAGCAGCCCGCCGTTGAGCGGGCTGAAGGCGACCAGGGACAGGCCCAGCCGGAGGACGGCGGGCACGTGCTCCACCTCGGGCGTACGGTCGAACAGGTTGTAGCGCACCTGGGCGCACACCGGCGGGTTCAGGCGCAGCTCCGAGCAGATCCACATGGCCCTGACCGTCTCCCACGCCGGATAGGTCGACAGCGCCGCGTAACGCACCTTGCCCTGCCTGACCAGGTCGTCCATGGCTCTGAGCGGCTGGTCCAGCGGTGTGTCGGGATCGGGGTGGTGAGCGTAGAAGAGATCCACGTGGTCGGTGTTCAGCCGCCGCAGGCTCCGCTCCAGCTGGCGCACCAGATGCCGCCTGGACAGCCCCCGGTCGTTGACGCCGGGCCCGACCGGCTCGCGCGCCTTGGTGGCCAGCACGACCTGGTCGCGCTGCCCGGCCAGCGCCTTGCCGAGGATCTCCTCGGCCGATTCCCGCAGGTCCCACGCCGGCACGCCCGGCCGGTCGAAGTGCGGCAGGTTGCCGTAGGAGTCGGCGGTGTCGAAGAAGTTGATCCCGTGGTCCAGCGCGCCGCGCACGATCCTGGCGGCTTCGGCCGGGTCCGGCGCCACTCCGAACGTGGCCGTGCCGACGCAGAGCCGCGAGACCCGAACACCGGTCGAGCCGAGCAGCGCGTAGTCCATGACAGTGGACGGTAGGCCATAAACCAGACATTGGTCAACCGGTTGACCAATCGCGCAACATGGTTGTAACGTCACCCCATCTTGTTGGGCGGCAGCTCTTAAAACGATTCGTATCGGGGGACCGGGCCAACGAAGGGAAGTGATCGACATCGTGGCACTCCTGTCTCCGTACGACCTCACCTGCGAGTTCCTCGACCGGCCCCGCGGAATGGACGAGCCGGCCCCGCGCCTGGCGTGGCGGCTGCGCTCCGGCGCCCACGGCGACCGCCAGAGCGCCTACCGCCTCACGGTGCGCGCCGGAGGGCGGCTCGTGTGGGATCGCGATGGCGCCGACGACAGCCAGATCGGCTACGACGGGCCGCCCCTGGCGCCCGCCACCCGCTACACCTGGACGGTCGAGGTCCACGACGCCTGGGGGTCGCCGGCGGGCAGCGCCGAGTCGTGGTTCGAGACCGGGCTGATGGGCGGCTGGAGCGCGGCCTGGATCGCCAGGGACGAGGCCGCGCAGCCCGTCTTCGAACCCCCCGCCGATGACGACCTCACCCTCAACACCCGCAAGCTGACCCCACCCGCGCAGCTGCGCCGCGCCTTCGACCTGCCTGAGCTCCCCGTGCGGGCCAGGCTGCACGCCAGCGCGCGAGGCCTGTACCGCTTCTCCCTGAACGGCTCGCGGGTCGGCGACGCCGAGCTCGAACCCGGCTGGACCGACTACCGGCAGCGGATCAGGTACCAGACCCAGGACGTGACCGCGCTGCTGCGCGCCGGGCGCAACGTCCTGGGCGCGCTGCTCGCGGACGGCTGGTGGAGCGGCTTCGTCGGCTTCGACCCGCGCCGGGCGGGCAAGCTCTACGGCGACGCGCCGGCCCTCATCGCCCAGCTGGAGCTGGAGTTCGCCGACGGATCCCGCCAGGTCGTCGCCACCGACGGCGACTGGCGGGAGGCACCGGGCCCGCTGCGCCACTCCGACCTGCTGATGGGCGAGTACCACGACGCCCGCCGGCGGCGGGAGGGCTGGGACGCCCCCGGCTTCGACGACAGCGCGTGGGCGCCCGTCGCCGTCCTCGGCCGGGACACCGCCGAGCTGGTCTGGTCCCGCAGCACCCCCGTCCGGGTGGTCGCCGACCTGCCGGCCCTGCGCAGCTTTCCCGCCCCCGGCGGCGGCACGATCTTCGACCTCGGCCAGAACATGGTCGGCCGGGTCCGGCTCACCGTCCACGGCGCGGAGCGCGGCCGGCGGATCCAGCTCAGGCACGCCGAGATGCTGGCGGCGGACGGCTCCCCGCACACCGCGAACCTGCGCCGCGCCGAGGCCACCGACGTCTACGTCTGCGCGGGCGACCCCGTCGAGGTGTACGAGCCGGCCTTCACCCTGCACGGCTTCCGCTACGTCGAGGTCACCGGTTTCGAGGGGCGGATGGAGGTCACCGGCCGGGTCCTGCAGAGCGATCTGCCCTGGACCGGCGAGTTCACCTGCAGCGACGAGCTGGTCAACCGGCTGCACGAGAACATCCGCTGGGGTCAGCGCGGCAACTTCGTCTCGGTGCCCACCGACTGCCCGCAGCGGGACGAGCGGCTCGGCTGGCTCGCCGACGCTCAGGTCTTCCTGCCCACCGCCGCCCGCGGCGCCGAGATGTCCGCGTTCATGGCCGACTGGATGCGGGACGTGCTGTCCGGCCAGGACGCCGAGGGGGCCTTCCCCGACGTGGCCCCCAAGGCCTGCCTGACCAGGGAGGGCGCGCCCGGCTGGGGAGACGCCGGGGTGATCGTCCCATGGACCCTCTACCGCCTGTACGGCGACCGCCGCGTGCTGGCGGACTGCTTCCCGGCGATGGCCCGCTGGGTGGACCAGATCGAGCGGCACAACCCCGATCTGATCTGGCGACGCCGTACCGGACGCAACTACGGTGACTGGCTCCAGGTCGGCGTGGACACCCCGCGCGAGGTGCTGGCCACGGCCTACTTCGCCCAGTCGGCCACCCTCGTGGGCCGGGCGGCCCGGGTGCTCGGGCTGGCCGGACCGGCCGAACGCTACGAAACGCTGGCCGCCGCGATCCGGGCGGCCTTCACGGCCGCGTTCGTCGGACCGGACGCCCGCGTCCACGGCGACACCCAGACCTGCTACCTGCTCGCGCTGGAGTTCGCCCTGGTCCCCGCCGAGCTGCGCGAAGCCCTCGCCGCCCACCTGGTCCGGGACCTGGCCAAGCACGACGACCATCTGACCACCGGCTTCATCGGGGTGGGCCTGCTCTGCCCGGTGCTCACCGGCATCGGCCGCGCCGACCTCGCCTACCGGCTCCTGCACCAGGAGAGCTTCCCCGGCTGGCTGTTCTCGGTCCGGCACGGTGCCACGACCATCTGGGAACGCTGGGACGGCTGGACCCCGGAGCGCGGCTTCCAGTCGGCCACCATGAACTCCTTCAACCACTACAGCCTGGGCGCGGTCGGGGACTGGCTGTACGGCGGGGTGGCGGGGATCGGTCAGGAACCCGATTCCGTGGCCTACGCCAGCCTGACGCTCCGCCCCCACCCGGGCGGGCGGCTGACCTGGGCTCGGGCCGCGCAGGAGACCCCCCGCGGCCGGGTCGAGTCCGCCTGGTCGGTGGCGGAGGGCGTGTTCACGCTCGACCTGCGCATCCCGCCGGGCGCCGACGCCCTCGTCCACGTCCCCACCAGCGACCCCGAGGCCGTCCGATCCACCGCCCACATCACCGTCCTGGAACGGCGCGACCGGGTGACCGTGTGCTCGGTGACCTCGGGACAGCACCGCATAGCGACCCCCTGGGCCGCAGCACCTGCACCTTATTAACCAAAAACCCGTCCCATAGACAGCCGCATAGCCGCCGACCATTCACCGCTGCGGCTGTCCAGATCACGACTTTCAGTAATACGAGAGGACCACGCCATGAACACCCCCTCGCGCCGCGACCTGTTCCGCGCCGGCGGCCTGGCCGCCGCCGCGCTGACGCTCAGCGCCTGCGGCTGGGGCCGCACCGAACCCGGTGGCACCGGGACCGGCACGGGCGCGGCCCGCCCCGGGCTGAAGGTGTGGGACCAGTTCACGACCTCGCCGCAGAACGAGGCCGTGAAGAAGATCTACGACCGGTTCCCGGGCGCGACCATCGCCCGCAGCGCGCAGACCGGGGACCAGCTGACCACGGTGGGCAAGACGGCGCTGGCCTCCGGCACCGGCCCGGACGTCATCTACTACCAGGTCGGCGCGGGCAACGCCGGCGTGCTGGCCGACGCGGGGCTGCTCCGCCCGCTGGACGACGTCGCCGCCAAATACGGCTGGCTGGACCGGCTGACCCCCTTCGCGATCCGCGAGGCCTCCCTCGGCGGCAAGCTGTACGGCCTGCCCAACGAGTCGGAGAACACCGTCCTGTTCTACAACAAGACTCTTATCGAGAAGGCCGGGCTGACCGTCCCAGAGACCTTCGACGAGCTGCTCACCTTCGTCGCCGCCGCGAGCAAGAAGGGATACACGCCGATCGCCTACGGCCAGTCGGACGTCTACCCGAGCTGGTGGGCGTTCTCGATGATGGCCGGCAACCTGGCGGGGGCCCAGCCGATGGGCGACCTGATCTTCGACAACAAGGGCAGCTGGAACACCCCGCAGCTGGTGGAGGCCATCCAGCTGTTCTTCGTCGATCTGGTCAAGGCCGGCGGCTTCATCAAGGACCTCAACTCCCTCGGCGGACCCGACGCCCAGTCGCTCTTCCTGGCCGGCAAGGCGCTGATGAATCTCAACGGCACCTGGGCGGTCGGCACGATCGAGAAGGACATGCCGGGCCAGGAGATCGGCATCATGGCCATGCCCTCGGTCAACGGCGGCCCCCGCGTCTACCCCGGCGGCATCGGCTCGGCGTACTACATCTCGGCCAAGAGCGCCAACGCCGACCTGGCCGCCGGGTTCCTGGACTCGCTCTACCAGCCGGAGGCCGTCAAGCTCTGGGTCCAGGAGGGCAAGATCTTCCCGCCGGTGCCCTTCGAATCCGGCGGATTCACCCTGACCCCGCTGCAGGAGCTCGCGATGGGGGTGGCCCAGAACGGCGGCGGCGACGCCACGGCCAACATCGGCTACGCGGTCAACCACGGTCTGGCCTCCCCCGGCTTCCTCAAGGCGATGACCAGCGGCTTCCAGGCCGTGGTCGCCCGGGACAAGACTCCGGCCAAGCAGGCCGAGGAGCTGCAGAAGGCATGGGAGGCGGGGCTGACCTCATGACGCTCACGCTGACGAGGCCACGCTCGGTGGCGGGGCAGGTCCGGCCTGGCGGCCCGCCGCAGGGCCGGACCCTGGGCTACCTGTTCCTGGTGCCCGCGGGCCTGCTCTACGCGGGGTTCGTCCTGTGGCCGCTGGCCCAGTCGCTCTACCTGAGCCTGACCGACTGGGACGGGGCCAGCCCCGACAGGCGCTTCGTCGGCCTGGCCAACTTCCGGCGGCTGCTCGGCGACGACCTGTTCTGGCGCTCGCTCGGCCACAACCTCATCTGGGTGGTCGTCGGCACCGCCCTGACCATGGGGGTGGCGCTGCTGCTCGCCATGCTCGTCTGGAGCCGCCCCCGCGGCTTCACCGCGCTGCGGACGATCTACTTCATGCCGCAGGTGCTTCCCGCCATCATCGTCGGCATCGTCTGGAGCTGGATCTACAACCCGGCCTTCGGCATCCTCAACCGCGCGCTGGAGGCGGTCGGCCGCCAGGCCTGGACCAGGGGCTGGCTGGGCGACCCCTCCTTCGCCCTGTACGCGGTGCTGCTGGCCTCGGTCTGGGCCACCGTCGGCCTCGCGTTCGTCATCTTCACCGCCGCGCTGCACAACGTGGACACCGACCTGGTCGACGCGGCCCGGGTGGACGGCGCCAACGGGTGGCAGCGCTTCCGGCACGTGGTGATCCCGCAGCTGTCCAACGCCATCACGCTGGTCGTCGTCCTGCTGCTGGTCCACGGCTTCCAGGCCTTCGACCACGTCTGGATCATGACCAAGGGCGGCCCGGACGACGCCACCCAGCTGATCGCCACCTACACCTACCAGAAGGCGTTCATGGAGAACGAGGTCGGCTACGGTGCGACCCTGTCGCTGGTGCTCACGGCGATCTCGCTGCTGGTGTCGATCGCGGTGGTCCGGGTCAGGGAGCGCGCATGACGATCACCGTGAAGACCGCCAGGTACCTGATCCTCCTGCTGTTCGCGCTGCTGTTCGTGATGCCGTTCCTGTGGATCTGGTTCTCCGCGCTGAAGAGCACGGCCGAGATCAATCAGGATCCCTTCGGCGTCCCGGCGACGCTGCACTGGGAGAACCTGGCGGAGGCGTGGACGACCGGCCGGTTCGGCTCCTACATCGGCAACTCGGTGCTGTACGCCGCGTTCGTGGTGCCGCTGGTGACCGCCTTCTCCTGCCTTGCCGGGTACGCCCTGGGCACGCGACGGCTCCCCGGCGAGCGGCTGATCTTCGGCGCCTTCCTGGTGGGCATCATGATCCCGTTCCAGTCGATCATGATTCCGCAGTACTACCTGGTCCGGGACCTGGGCATCCTGGGCACCTACTGGGGCGTCATCGTGCCGAGCGTCGCGCTCGGGCTGGCCTTCGGGGTGTTCCTGATGCGGGCGTTCTTCCGCGGGCTGCCCGAGGAGATCTCCAACGCGGCCCGGATCGACGGCGCCTCGGAGTGGCGGGTCTTCACCCGCATCATCCTCCCGCTGGCCAGGCCGGGAATCATCACGCTGGTCGTGCTCCAGTTCATGTTCACCTGGAACATGTTCCTCATCCCCCTGCTGTACGGCCAGGACGAGGGGCTGCGCCCGATCTCCACCGGAATCATGTTCTTCGTCGGGGAGTACAGCGTGGACCGGTCGATGATCGCCGCGGGCGTCACGCTGGCCAGCATCCCCATCATCGCCCTCTATCTCCTCCTTCAGCGGCATTTCATCCAGGGGATGACCGCCGGAGCACTCAAGTGAAAGGTTCGCAGATGCGACTGGCAGGCAGGAAAGCGCTCGTCACCGGCGCGGGCGGCGCCATGGGCAAGGTGTTCGCCCAGGCTCTGGCCGCGGAGGGGTGCGACGTCGCCGGCCTGGACGTGGCCGCCGACGGGCTCGGGCTGTTCGGCGAGGCCGTCCGGGCGGCCGGGCGTCAGGCGCTGGAGCTCAAGACCGACATCACCGACTTCGCCGCCACCCGGGACGCGGTCGGGGAGGTCGTCCAGGCCTGGGGCGGCCTGGACATCCTGGTCAACAACGCGGGCGGGGGCATGGTCCGGCCCTTCCACGAGATGACCGAGCAGGAGTGGCAGCGGATGGTCGACGTCAACCTGACCAGCGTCTTCAACGTCACCTCCGCGGTCGTGCCGTCGATGCTGGCCCGCGGCGGCGGCCGGATCGTGAACATCGCCTCCATCGCGGCCCTGCGCGGCGGACGCCTGGTCCGGCACGCGAGCGGCTACGCCGCCGCGAAGGCAGGCGTGGTCGGGCTGACCAAGGCCCTGGCCATCGAGTACGCCACCGCCGGCATCACGGTCAACGCCATCGCGCCCGGCGCCCAGCAGACCCCCGGCCGCGACCGGGACACCCCCGAGCAGCGCGAGGCCCTGCTCGCCCAGATCCCCACCAGGACGCTGGGCCGCCCCGAGGACCTGGCCGAGACCATCGTGTTCTTCTGCCTGCCCTCGGCGGCCTACCTGACCGGCGTCATCCTGCCCCAGGACGGAGGTCACGCGATCTGATGGACGACAGCACCGAATCCCGCCTCGACCAGGGCCGGGCGAAGTACGACGAGGTCTACGGCGACGGCGCGGCCGACCGCCTGCTCCAGTCGCTCTCCGGCCCTGGCTCCGATCTCGGACGCTACGGCGTGGAGTTCAACTTCGGGGAGATCTACGCCCGCCCCGGGCTCGACCTGAAGCAGCGGCAGATCGCCTCGATCGCCTCGCTGGTCAACATCGGCGGCTGCGAACCGCAGCTGACCGGCCACATCAACGCGGGCCTCAACGTCGGCCTGACCGCCGCCGAGATCGTCGAGGTCATCATCCACTGCGTCCAGTACGCCGGATTCCCCCGGGCCATCAACGCCCTGAACGTGGCCAAACAGGTCTTCGAGCGCAGAGGAGTGGCGTGAGATGCCAGCCGTCGTACTGATCGGGACGCTGGACACCAAGGGCCAGGAGTACGCCTGGCTGCGCGACCGGCTCCGGGCGCTGGGCGCGGAGGTGCTGCTCGTGGACGCGGGCGTGGGCCCGGCGACCGTGCCCGCCGATATCACCAGCGACCAGGTGGCCGAGGCCGCGGGGGCGCGGGTGGCGGCCCTGCGGGCGGCGGGCGACCGGGGGGCCGCCGTCACCGCGATGGGCGAGGGGGCCGCGGCCGTGCTGGCCGGGCTGCACGCGGCGGGCCGGGTGGGCGCGGTGCTGGCGGTGGGCGGCAGCGGCGGCTCCTCGATCGCGGCGCGAGCCGTCCGAGATCTGCCGGTCGGGCTGCCCAAGCTCATGGTGTCCACGATGGCCTCGGGGGACGTCTCACCCTATGTCGGGGCGAAGGACGTCACCCTGATGCACAGCGTGGTGGACATCGCGGGCATCAACCGCGTCTCCCGCCTCATCCTCGGCAACGCGGCGGCAGCCGCCGCGGCCATGGCCGCCGCCGATCCCGGAGGAGAAGCGGGCGGCGCGGACCGGCCGCTCGTCGCGGCGTCGATGTTCGGCGTCACCACCCCGGCCGTCGACGCGGCCAGGCAACGGCTCGACGAGCTCGGGTACGAGGTGCTGGTCTTCCACGCCACCGGCGCCGGCGGCCGGGCGCTGGAGGGCCTGGCCGAGAGCGGGATGCTGGCCGGGGTGCTCGACCTGACCACCACCGAGCTGGCCGACGACCTGGTCGGCGGCGTCCTGTCGGCGGGCCCGGATCGGCTGACGGCGGCGGGGCGGCGCGGCGTGCCGCAGGTGGTCGCGCCCGGCGCCCTCGACATGGTCAACTTCGGCCCCCGCGACACGGTCCCCGAACGCTTCGGCACCAGGAACCTCTACGTCCACAACCCCACGGTGACGTTGATGCGCACCACCGCCGAGGAGATGGCCGAGCTCGGCCGCCGCCTCGCCGCCAAGCTCGCGGCGGCCCAGGGCCCCGCCGCCCTGTTCGTCCCGCTGAAGGGCGTCTCGGCGCTGGACGCGGAGGGGATGGCCTTCCACGACCCGAAGGCCGACGAGGCCGCGTTCGAGGCCATGGCCGCCTTCCCCGGCACCGAGCGCCTGGACCTGCACATCAACGATCCGGAGTTCGGCCGGACCATGGCCGAGCGGCTGCACGAGCTGATCGGGGGGAAGGCGTGAACCGCGAGGAGGTTCTGGGCCGGCTTCGCCGTACCGTCGACGCGGGCAGGGCCGTGGTGGGCGCGGGGGCCGGGACCGGGCTGAGCGCCAAGTGCGCCGAGGCCGGCGGGGTCGATCTGATCATCATCTACAACTCCGGGCGCTACCGGATGGCCGGGCGCGGGTCGCTGGCCGGGCTCCTGCCGTACGGGGATGCCAACCAGATCGTGGTCGAGATGGCCGCCGAGGTGCTGCCCGTGGTGCGGGACACGCCCGTGCTGGCCGGGGTGTGCGGGACCGACCCGTTCCGGGTGCTGCCGCGCTTCCTGGACCAGCTGCGGAGCATGGGGTTCGCGGGCGTGCAGAACTTCCCCACCGTCGGCCTCTACGACGGGGTCTTCCGCCAGAACCTGGAGGAGACCGGCATGGGCTTCGACCTGGAAATCGAGATGGTACGGCTGGCCCGCGAGCGCGACCTGGTGACCGCGCCGTACGTGTTCGACCCCGACCAGGCGGCGGCGATGACCGCCGCGGGGGCCGACGTGCTGGTGCCGCACGTGGGCCTGACCACCAAGGGGAGCATCGGCGCGGGGACGGCGCTGACCCTGGATGAGGCCGTGACCAGGGTCCAGGCGATGCGGGACGCGGCCGTCGCCGTCCGGCCCGATGTGCTGGTGCTGTGCCACGGCGGGCCGATCGCGGAGCCGTCGGACGCGGCCTACGTGCTGTCCCGCACCGAGGGCGTGGCCGGTTTCTTCGGCGCGTCGTCGATCGAGCGGCTGCCCACCGAGGTGGCGATCACCGAACAGGTCCGATCCTTCAAGAGTCTGGAGCTCTAAATGCTGATAAGTCCGGACAAAGTGGCGACTATGGCCTTCGACTGGGGGTCGATCAAGTGGTTCGTCACGCCTTCGCTCATCCCCGGCGCGGGCAGCACGCTCGGCGAGGTCATCGTCAACCCGGGCCAGGGCCACGCCCGCCACAACCATCCCGGCAGCGAGGAGATCATCTATGTGATCTCCGGGGAGGCCATGCAGATGGTGGACGACGGCGAGCCTTTCCCGATCAGGGAGGGCGACACGGTCCACATCCCCGCGGGCGCCTACCACTCCACCTACAACAGCACCTGGCGCACGCTGCGGCTGATCGTCACCTACACCCCCGGCGGGGAGGAGAAGGCTTTGGACGGCGCCCCCGACCTGCACCTGCACGAGCCGGGCGGCGTCCCCCGGTGGATCCAGGCCTGAGCGAGAACCTGATGACGGTCGTCAGAGCGGGCAGCCGCTGGCGGGACCATCGGCCCGCCTGGTCCGACCTCACCGCGGCGGGCATCTTCCGGATGCCCGCCGCGGGCGGCCACTTCGACCGCCACCACCACGACTGCGCGGAGTACTGGCTGGTCATCAACGGTCAGGCAACGGTCTGGAGCGGCGGCCACACCTACCATGTAGGCCCCGGCGACCTGCTGTGCACCCCCGCCGGCGACGAGCACGACATCCTCGCCGTCCACTCGCCCCTGCTCGGCTTCTTCTTCGAGGGCCCGCTGCCCCCCGGCGGCCGGCCCGGCCATCTGCACACCACCCCCGAGCAGGCGGCGGGCCACGCCGTCCCGCTCCTACCCCTCCCCGCCGACTTCACCGGCAGCCACCACCTGGCCTGACGCGCGTGTTCGTCCAGATACAGGCGCGGCCGAGCTACTCGTCGTCCCGTTTGGAGTTGTCCGGCACCCGGCAGGAGAACTCCAGGAACAGCGCCGCGCAGATCAGCAGCACGCAGCACACGAAGGAACCGCCCGCGATGAACGCGTCCTGCCGGGGATCCGGCACGTCGATCAGTTCCAGCGTGTGGATGACGAAACCCCCGAAGATCCCCGCGAACACCGCGCCCGCGTGGGCGGTCGCCTTCGCCAGGGCGGCCAGGCGGGCCACCGCCAGCGGCTCCACCGGCTTGGTGCCTTCCTTCCTGGCGATCCTGGCCCGGGTCAGCACCCCGGTGTAGCCCTCGCCGATCGCCAGGATGAGCACGGTCGGCATGGCCGTCCACGGCAGCGCGGGCAGCGTGTGGTAGACCTGCTTCAACATGCCCCAGGTGAGGATGGCGAACACGACCGTCAGGCCAACCAGGACGCCAGGATTGCTGGGCTTCACGGGGATTGCTCCTAGGCGGGGGGCTGGAGGGCGAGGTCGGCGCGGAGCCGTACCCCGCTCTGGTCGAGGTCGGCGAGCAGGGCCGCCACCGGGCCGCGCCCGGGCAGGGTCGCGGCCCGATCCGCCTGCGCCCACGGGACCAGCACGAACGCGCGCTCGTGGGCGCGCGGATGCGGCAGGATCAGCTCCGGCCCCTCGCAGGTCAGGTCGCCCACCGTGATCAGATCCACGTCGAGGGTGCGCGGGCCCCAGCGTTCGGACCGCTCCCGGCCGAAGGCGTCCTCGATGCTCAGCGCGCGCTCCAGGATCGAGCGCGGCTCCGGCATGCCCTCCGCGATCACCACCGCGTTCAGGAACGCCCCCTGGGCCGGGCCGCCCACCGGGTCGGTCTCGTAGACCGGCGAGACCGCCACGAAGGCCAGGCCAGGCGCGTCGAACAGCGCGTCCACGGCGCCTTGCAGGTTCTCCATCCGGCGGCCCAGATTGCTGCCGAGGGCGAGCACGACCCTCACGGCCGGGACCTCCGCACGGTCACCACCACGTCGGCGAACGGCACCGGGATCGGCGCGGCCGGCTTGTGCACCCGGATTTCGGCTTCCTCCACCAACTCGTGGCGGAGGCAGGCCATCGCCAGCCGGTCGGCCAGCGTCTCGATCAGGTTGACCGGCTCGCCGGACACGATCGCCGCCAGCTCCCCCGCCAGCGCGCCGTAGTCGACCGTCTTGGCCAGGTCGTCGCTCGCCGCCGCCGGGGCGGTGTCCAGGAAGAGGGTGGCGTCCACGACGAACTCCTGGCCGAGCTCCCGCTCCGCCGGCAGGCAGCCGTGCCGCCCGCGCGCCCGGACCCCCCGCAGGGCCACGCTATCCATCGTTCTCATCCTCCTCGTCGTCGGTCTGCAGCACCGGTGAGCCATGGTGGTGCCACAGCCGCCAGCCCGTCGGCGTCCTGACGTAGGTGTTGGTCGCCACCACCCGCCCGGCCGCGAAGCCCGTGTCGTCGGAGTCGGCCGCGGTCAGGATGTTCTCCGCGCAGGTGAGCACGGCCACGTCCCCCAGCACGGTGGTGTTCACGTCGGTCAGCACGAACTGGATGTACGGCGTGTTCGCCATGATCAGCGCCCACGACCGGAGCACCTCGGACCGGCCGCTCAGCAGCGGCCACCCCGGATGCACGCACATCGCCACCCGGTTCCCGGCGTCCTCCACCCAGATCTCGGACATGCGATCCAGATCGGCGCTCTCAATCGCGGCGTAGAACGCCTGATTGACATCCTCAACGTCCTTCATCTGCGTCCCTCGCCGGTCGCGGATCTGTGGCCGCCCTCCACACCGCGGCGACTCGCACCGCGTCCGCGTTGGGCCTGACGTCGTGCACCCGGACGCACCAGGCGCCGTCCCGGGCGGCGAGCGCCGTGACCGCCAGGGTCGCGTCGTCGCTCTGGTCGAAGGGTCTGGGTTCACCGCCTGCGTCGGCGAGCAGCCGTCCGAGGAACCGCTTCCGGGACGCCCCGATGATCAACGGGTGTCCCAGCTCACGCAGGCGTGCCATCCCGGCCAGGAGCTCCCAGTTGTGCTCGGGATGTTTGGAGAAGCCCAGGCCGGGGTCCAGGATGATCTGCTCGACGCCCACCCCTTCGGCCAGCACCGAGTCGACCCGCTTGCGCAGTTCCTCGCACACCTCGGTGACCACGTCGGCGTAGATGGCCCGGCTCTCCATGTCCCGGCTGTGCCCGCGCCAGTGCATCACCACATACGGCACGCCCGCCGCGGCCACCACCCGAGGCATCACCGGGTCGGCCAGGCCGCCGCTCACGTCGTTGACCAGCCGGGCCCCCGCCTGGACGGCCATCTCGGCCACCTCGGCGCGCATGGTGTCCACGCTGACCGTGACACCCTCCTGGCTGAGAATCCTGATCACCGGTTCGACCCGGCGCAGCTCCTCGCCCAGCGAGACCCTGGCCGCTCCCGGGCGGGTGGATTCGCCGCCCACGTCGACGATGTCGGCACCATCGGCCACCAGGTCGAGCCCGTGCGCGATCGCCGCGTCCACGTCGAACCAGCGGCCGCCGTCGGAGAAGGAGTCCGGCGTGACATTGACCACACCCATGACGAGACAGCGCCCTGGATCGGGCAGCCCCGGCACGGTCCCCGTGGTCATCTCTTGCTCCTCACCTGCCCAAGCCTAGGCGCTCCCCCGCCGCCGTCAGTCGCGCGGGTACGGCCTGTGGATATTAATTAGAACAGTCGTGATCTGGGCAGCCGCAGCGGTGAATCGCCCGATCGGCGGCTATGCGGCTGACTATGGGACGGGTTTCTGATTAATAACGATCCCGATTCCCCGGTGATCAGCGGGCGTTGATCAGGGACATCGCCTCGGCGCGGGTCTTGTCGTCATCGCGGAAGATGCCGCGAACGGCCGAGGTGATCGTCTTCGCGCCTGGTTTGCGGACCCCGCGCATGGTCATGCACATGTGCTCGGCCTCCACCACCACGATCGTGCCGCGCGGCTGGAGCACCTCCATCAGCGCGTCCGCGATCTGGGAGGTCATGCGCTCCTGGACCTGGGGGCGGCGAGCGTACACATCCACCAGCCTGGCCAGCTTGCTCAGGCCGGTCACCTGGCCCTTCTCGTTCGGGATGTAGCCCACGTGGGCGACCCCGTGGAAGGGGACCAGGTGATGTTCGCAGGTGCTGTAGACCTCGATGTCGCGGACCAGCACCATCTCGTCGTGGCCCGCGTCGAAGACTGTGGTGAGCACGTCCTCCGGGGCCTGGCCGAGGCCCGCGAACTGCTCGGCATACGCCCGGGCGACTCGCGCCGGGGTGTCGAGCAGGCCGTCGCGGTTGGGATCCTCCCCGATGGCGAGAAGGAGCTCTCGAACGGCCCGCTCGATCCGGGCGTGGTCGACCCGCACGTTCTAGGCCTCGTTCTTCTTCGGAGTAGAGGGCTTCGGGGTCGAGGGCTGGGGTGACATGTTGGCGGCGGGCAGCGCGGCCGGGGAGCCGTTGCTGCCGTTGGCCAGTTCCTTGGGCGTGGTGACCGGCGGGCGGTCGGAGGGCAGGCGCTTGCCGTATCCCGCATACGACGGGCGCTTCTCCTTGGTCACTATCGGGGCGAAGATCTCCAGGACCTGGTCGCGGGAGAGGGTCTCCTTCTCCATCAGCTCCAGGACCAGGTTGTCCAGCACGTCCCGATACTCGACCAGGATCTCCCAGGCCGTGTCGTGGCCCGCCTCGATCAGGCGGCGGACCTCGTCGTCGATCGTGGAGGCGATCTGCTCGGAGTAGTCGCGCTCGTGGCCCATCTCCCGGCCGAGGAAGACCTCGCCGTTGCCGGAGCCGAACTTACGGGCGCCGAGCTTCTCGCTCATGCCGTATTCGGTGACCATCCGCCGGGCGATCGCAGTCGCCTTCTCGATGTCGTTGGAGGCGCCGGTGGTGGGCTCGTGGAAGACGAGTTCCTCCGCGGTCCTGCCGCCGAGCAGCATGGCCAGCTGGTCGTTCATCTCCGAGCGGGTGGCCAGGAACTTGTCCTCCATGGGCAGCGTCATCGTGTAACCGAGGGCGCGGCCGCGGGACAGGATCGTGATCTTGTGAACCGGGTCGGAGTTGGGCAGCGCGTGCGCCACCAGGGCGTGGCCGCCCTCGTGGTACGCGATGATCTTCTTCTCCTGGTCGGACATGACCCGGGACTTGCGCTCGGGCCCGGCCATCACCCGGTCGATGGACTCCTCGAGGATCTCCATCGTGATCAGCTTCTGGTCGTTGCGCGCGGTCAGCAGCGCCGCCTCGTTGATCACGTTGGCCAGGTCGGCGCCGGTGAACCCGGGGGTGCGGCGGGCGATGATGTCCAGATCGACGCCCTCCGCGAACGGCTTGCCGCGGCCGTGCACCTTGAGGATGCCCTTGCGGCCCTCCAGGTCCGGGCGGTCCACGGTGACCTGGCGGTCGAAACGGCCGGGACGCAGCAGCGCCGGGTCCAGGATGTCGGGGCGGTTGGTCGCGGCGATCAGGATCACGCCGCCCTTGACGTCGAAGCCGTCCATCTCGACCAGCAGCTGGTTCAGCGTCTGCTCGCGCTCGTCGTGCCCGCCACCGAGACCAGCGCCACGGTGGCGGCCCACCGCGTCGATCTCGTCGATGAAGATGATCGCCGGAGCGTTCGCCTTGGCCTGCTCGAACAGGTCGCGGACCCGGGAGGCGCCGACACCGACGAACATCTCCACGAAGTCGGAACCCGAGATCGAGTAGAACGGCACCCCGGCCTCACCGGCGACCGCCCTGGCGAGCAGCGTCTTACCGGTGCCGGGCGGACCGTACAGCAACACGCCCTTGGGGATCTTCGCGCCGATGGCCTGGAACTTGGCCGGGGCCTGCAAGAAATCCTTGATCTCCTGGAGTTCCTCGATGGCCTCGTCGGCGCCCGCCACGTCGGCGAACGTGGTCTTGGGGGTGTCTTTGGTGATCAACTTGGCCTTGGACTTCCCGAAGTTCATCACCCGGGAGCCGCCGCCCTGCATCTGGTTCATGATGAACAGGAAGATGAGGACAATGATCACGATCGGGAGGAAGCTCACCAGCAGGCTGACGAGGAAGTTCTCCCTCGGCACGTCGACGGTGAACCCGCCCTTGACGCTACCCGCCTTCTTCTGCGCGGCAAGCTGGTTGACCAGCTCCACGCCCTGACCGGTCACCCAGGGGGCTTGGATGCGCTTGGTCAGTTTGGCGTCCTTACCCGCCTTGATGTCGTTGACGAGGGTCAGCTCGATGCGCTGCTCCTTGTCGATGACCTTTGCGTTCTGGACGTTGCCGGCCTGGATCTGCTCCATCGCCTGGGACGTGTCCGCCGTCGTGTAATTGCCTTCACCACTGAACATCGTGGTGACCAGCAGGAGGAGCACGACAATGCCCAGGATCCACAGCAGTGGCCCACGTGTAAATCGCTTGAGATCCATCCGATGCGGAACCCTGGCGGGTCCGTCCCTTCCCTGACTAATAAGGCCTGGCCCCCCTTGTGAGAAGGGGGTCGCGGCACCTTCAGCCGCGTCAACTGACTACCCAGAGCTGTCCCTGCGCTATCAGAAGGTACACCGACCTGACCGCACAGGGTCACCGCCCGGCCAGGCCCGGTATTGCCTTCCAACGTACGTCAGGGATCCTCGTGTTCCCCGACCTGGGAGCAAATAACGCGCGTTTGGTGGGGTACTTCGCTCAGGGCTTACTCGCCGCCGTAGACATGGGGGGCGAGCGTGCCTATGAACGGGAGGTTCCGGTAGCGCTCCGCGTAGTCCAGGCCGTAGCCGATGACGAACTCGCTGGGGATGTCGAAACCTACGTATTTCACATCGATGGGGACCTTGATCGCTTCTGGTTTGCGGAGCAGCGCGCAGATCTCGGCGGAGGCCGGGTTGCGGGACTGCAGGTTGTTGAGCAACCAGGACAGGGTGAGTCCCGAGTCGATGATGTCTTCGACCACCAGGACGTGGCGGTTGGCGATGTCGGTGTCAAGATCCTTGAGGACTCTGACGACGCCGGATGATTTGGTGCCCGCGCCATAGGACGACACGGCCATCCAGTCCATCTGGACGGGTATGTGCAGCGCCCTGGCCAGGTCTGCCATGATCATGACGGCGCCTTTGAGGACCCCGACGATCAGCAGGTCCTTCCCGGCGTAGTCCGCGTCGATCTGGCCGGCAAGTTCCTTGATTTTGGTCTGGAGCTCGTCTTCGGAAATGAGGACGTTGGACAGATCTCTGCCCATGTCGGCTGCATCCACCTGCGGTTCCTTACGAGAGGTTGCTGGCGAATATCAGGGTGCCATATCGCCGCACTGCCCCGACCCCCCCGGGCAGGTCCACCGCCCGCTGGCCCCGCCACTGCGTGACCAGCCGCTCCACCTCCTCGATGTGCACGGCCGCCAGCGCGCTCGCCGTTGCCCCCGCGTCCACCGCCGCCCGCTGGATCACCCGCCGCCGCACGGCTCCGGGCAACCTTTCGAGCACGACCACGTCCAGCCCTGCACCCAGCCCGCGCGCTTCCGCGTAAGCCGCGTCCGCCCAGTCGTCCAGCGCGTCCGCGTCATCCCGGCACAACCGCGCCGTCCTCGCCAGCGCCTCCGCGATCCCCGGCCCCAGCGTCCTCTCCAGCACCGGCAGCGCCTCCCCCCGCACCCGTGCCCTCGTGTACGCCTGGTCGGCGTTGTGCGGGTCTTTCCAGGGCGCCAGCCCCAAAGCCTCACAAGCCTGCTCAGTCCGGGTACGGCTAACGCCCAGCAACGGCCGCCGATACCGCCCGAACCGCTCGGGCATCCCCGCGAGGGAACGGCTGCCACTGCCCCGGGCGAGCCGCATGAGCACGGTCTCCGCTTGATCGTTGAGCGTGTGCCCGAGCAGGACGACTGCCGCGCCCAATCTTTCCGCGGCCGCGTCCAACGCCTTGTACCGCGCATCCCGGGCGGCGGCCTCAGGACCACCGTCCCGTCCCACGGTCACACTCAGAACCTCCGCTGGATCCAGGCCGAGCATCGGCGCAAGCTGCACCAGTTCCCGAGCCCGATCCCCCGACTCGGCCTGCAACCCATGATCAACGGTAAGCAACCCCGCCCTCAGCCCCAACCGAGGCGCCACAAACCCCAAACACGCGGCCAGCGCCAGCGAATCAGCCCCCCCACTACACGCCACCACCACAAGCGCCCCCGCCTCAACCCCGGCAAGCGCCCCCCGCACAGCCCGCCGAACATCGGCAACAGCAGGATCCGGCCCCATCCCGCCATTCTGTCCCCACCCTGGGCCGACTCAACACAACGGACGGTGTTTCCCCCACCCACCCGCCCTTTGGGACGCTCGCGCTCGGCCCCATCGGCCTCCGGCCCCGGGAAGGACCCCGGACCAGGCACCAAGGGCGAAGCCCTGAGT
>NZ_JBDPLV010000127.1:0-18466 GCF_039871605.1 Acrocarpospora sp. B8E8
CCATTGGCATGGGATGGGCTCCCTGTGAGTGGACGGAGCTCCGGCTTGAAGTTGTGGGTGGCGGGTGGGAGAACCCCGGTGCTGTGGTTGTCGTTTCGTGTGGGGAGCCACAGCGATGACGGGTTCGGGCGGAGCCCGAGGGGAATCAAAGGGGTGGGTGGGTGGGAGTTCCACGGTGATCAATTGGCGGTCAGAAGGCGACTGATACTCACCCAGGGTCGTGGCCGTTTCGCGGTCGGTGGCTTCTGGGTGCACGCGCCGCCAAGGTGGTCACGACACGGATTATGATGCGCGTATGCCTCGCTATGACTTTCGGTGTCGGTCCTGTGGTTCCACGTTTGAGTTGAACCGTCCGATGGCCGAGGCGAACGCGCCTGCGACCTGTCCGGATGGGCATGACGACACGGTGAAGTTGCTGTCCACTGTGGCGGTGACGGGGGCCGCGTCGGCAGGAGCCGCGCCACGCGCTTCCGGTGGCGGCGGCGGGGGATGTTGTGGCGGCGGTTGCTGCGGCTGATCGCCTAGCTACCGGGTGCCGCTAAGCCCGCCCGTCCAGAGCGCCCGGCAAGCTAAGGGCACTCCACGAGCGCCCGCGTGAGCCTCGTCACCCCAGCAAGGCAGTACACGAGCGCTCGGCGTGGGCTCCGTGACCCCAGCAAGGGCCACAGATACCACTCGAGCGCCCGGCGAAGACCCAAGTGGCACGAGCCCGGCCAGGCCCACGTCGCTGGACGTGTGCCCGGCAGGACCCGAGGTGTCTGGTGATCGCCCGGAGGGTGTCAGGCGACCTTGCGGCGCTGGAAAGGTAAGTAGCGCTCGGGTAGGTGGGGGCGGGCCGGGATGTCGGTGGGCTCGACCGAGATGATGCGGTCGAAGCGGAAGGCGCGGATGCCTCGGCGGAGGCGGCACCAGCCGACGAGGTACCAGTAGTCGCGGTGGACCAGGCAGGTCACCGGCTCTACGTCGCGGACGGTGAGGGTGGAGCCGGCGTCCAGATACTGGAGGCGGACCACCTGGCGGGTGGTGATGGCGCCGGCGACCGCGCGGGCGCGGCGGGCGACGTCGGGGGGCATCGGCGTGGTCAGGGTGGAGAGCGTGGTCGCGATCACGTCGTCGTCGAGGTCGAGGTGTTCGAATGCGTGCCGGAGCCCACGGCGGGCCGTCACGGACTGCGGGCCCGTGCCGAGGTGGGCGAGCGAGAGCGCGAGCGCGGCGATTTCGGCGGTCGTCAACGACCCCGTGTGCCTAATGACGTTGGCCATACCCTAGATTTTACCGAGCAGCACTGACATTTTTCGAACGCACGCTTGAGGAATCCAGCAGAACTGGCCCTCTCAACACGGCCGCTCACCGGAACCGGCGGCGTGGTCGTGGCAACCCGTGGGCAGGGGCGGCCATAAGTGCTCAGCGAAGTTGCCCTGGGCTCTGGGCTGGCGGGGTGGCTGGTGGGGCAGGTCGCAGGGGGTTGCGGACGCGCCCGGGAGTGCTCAGCGAAGCTGTCCTAGGCTCCGGCGTGGGCCGGGTTGGGAGGACAGGTCGCCGAGCTCGCGGGCGTGTCCGTGAACCTCTAGCGGAAACCGTCTGAAGGCGTCAGCGGGATAGCTGGGAAAGGTCGCGGGACGCGCCCGTGGATGCTGACGTGGTCAGAGCCGCGTATGCCTGGAGGGCCGCGGTGACCGGGCGGTTGCGGTTGCGGGGGCGGTAGCGGCCGAGGTCGGCGAGGAGGTTTTCGCGGCGGACGGCCAGGTCGGCCTCGCTGACCTTGAGTTCGATCGAGCGGCCGGGGATGTCGATCTCGATGATGTCGCCGTCCTCGACCAGGGCGATCGCGCCGCCCTCCGCCGCCTCGGGGGAGGCGTGGCCGATGGAGAGCCCGGACGTGCCGCCGGAGAAGCGGCCGTCGGTGACCAGGGCGCAGGCCTTGCCGAGGCCCTTGCCCTTGAGGAATGAGGTCGGGTAGAGCATCTCCTGCATGCCGGGCCCGCCCTTCGGGCCCTCGTAGCGGATCACCACGACGTCGCCCTCGCGCACGCGGTTGGCGAGGATGCCCTCCACCGCGTCCTCCTGGGACTCGAACACCACGGCGGGCCCGGAGAAGCGCCAGATCGACTCGTCCACCCCGGCCGTCTTCACGATGCAGCCCTCGACGGCGATGTTGCCGTACAGCACGGCGAGGCCGCCGTCGCGGGTGTAGGCGTGCTCGGCGTCGCGGACGCAGCCCTCGGCCCGGTCCAGGTCCAGCGTGTCCCAGCGCGCCTCCTGCGAGTACGGCTTGACGGTCCGCACGTTCCCCGGCGCGGCGTGCCACAACTCCTCCGACTCGGGGATCGCGGTCGGCGACTTCACGTCCCACTGGGCCAGCAGGTCGGCCATCGTGCCGCCGTTGACGGTCAGCGCGTCGCGGTGGATCAGCCCGGCCCGGTCAAGCTCGCCCAGGATCGCGGGGATTCCTCCGGCCCGGTGCACGTCCTCGACGTGGTATTTCGCGGTCGCCGGGGCCACCTTGCACAGGCACGGCACCCGCAGCGAGATCTCGTTGATCTCCTTGAGGCCGAAGTCCACCTCGGCCTCCCGGGCCGCGGCCAGGATGTGCAGGATCGTGTTGGTCGAGCCGCCCATGGCCACATCCAGCGCCATCGCGTTCTCGAACGCGTCCTTGGTGGCGATGCTGCGCGGCAGCGCGCTCTCGTCGTCGTCCTCGTAGTAGCGCCGGGTGATCTCCACCAGCCGCCGCCCGGCGTCCTGGAACAGCTTCTTGCGAGCCAGGTGGGTGGCCAGGATGGTGCCGTTGCCGGGCAGCGCCAGGCCGATCGCCTCGGCCAGGCAGTTCATCGAGTTGGCGGTGAACATGCCGCTGCACGAGCCGCAGGTCGGGCAGGCGTTCTCCTCCATCTCCAGCAGCTCGGCGTCGGAGACGCTGTCATTGGCGGCGGCGATCATCGGGTCGATCAGGTCCAGCTTGCGGCCGGTTGTCTTGCCGGCCTCCATCGGGCCGCCGGAGACGAAGATCGTGGGGATGTTCAGCCGGAACGCGGCCAGCAGCATGCCTGGGGTGATCTTGTCGCAGTTGGAGACGCAGATCAGCGCGTCCGCGCAGTGCGCGTTCACCATGTACTCGACCGCGTCGGCGATCAGCTCCCGGGACGGCAGCGAGTAGAGCATGCCGCCGTGGCCCATCGCGATGCCGTCGTCCACGGCGATCGTGTTGAACTCGCGCGGGATCGCGCCCGCCTCCCGGATCGCCCCGGCCACCACGTCACCGACCTCGCGCAGGTGCACGTGCCCGGGCACGAACTGGGTGAAACTGTTGGCGACGGCGATGATCGGCTTACCGAGATCGCTGCCGGCTACCCCGGTCGCCCGGAGCAGGGCCCGGGCTCCGGCCATGTTCCTGCCGTGAGTGACCGTACGAGACCTGAGGGCGGGCATGGCCGGGACTCCCATCGGAAGACGACGTTCAAGGGAAAGACGCTTGAGTCTCCCTATGCTACGACCCGCCGCCCAGTCATTGAGACGTCCATCCCACAAAGCGGTACGGCCCACGCCACACCTGGCGCAGGCCGTACAAGACGAAACTCAGTCGTCGCCGTAGCGCGGTGGGAGGACGCGTTCCGCGGCCTGGTAGATCGAGTCGATCTCGGCCGTGGTCAGGGACTTCTCCCGTTTGGTGATCCACTTGCGGACCAGGCCGCCGGAGAAGACGTCCACGTCCCGGATGTTGAGGATCCGCCAGGGAATGGCGGGGCCGTAGATCGCCAGGGACGGCACGACCGTGACCTCGCGGCCGAGCGCCTGGGTGATCAGGTCGCTGGCCTGGTTCGCCTCCCAGCGGGCCTCGTCGAGGCGGGGTTTCTGGTTGAAGGGGCCGTGGAACAGCTTGCGGTGCGACTGCACGCGCACGGGCAGCCGCCTGTCCCACTTCTCGGAGTCGACCGCATACACCCCCGTGGGCCCGACGACCAGGTGGTCGATCTGGGCGTCGCTGTTGGGGATGGCGCGGGCGTGCAGAGTCTTGTAGCCGCCACGTTCCAATTTCTTGAGCTGGCCCTCGGTCCGCCGCTCGGCCACCGAGGGACGCCGCCAGGCGGGGACCGAAGAGGCGGTCCTGGCCCGATAGACGGTGTCCGCGATGGCCGCGAGAATCGCGGCGGTGAGGCCGACGCGCCAGCTCAGCAGCAGCACGCCGAAGACGACTCCGGCCGCTACAGCGATCAGGGCACGTCGCCGCAGATGCTGGTATTTGGGCTGCTTGAGCATGCTCTGCAGGGATGCGCGCTCTACGGGCGCATACGTCGACGCGGGCGCATCAGGTCGCGTCGAGGATCGTTCACGATCGCTCACCCAGATCGGTGACGTATCGTGACCCTCATCGGGCGCTAGACCGGTATCCACGTCACTCACGGTAGTTGAGCCGCCAAGAGGTTGCCTAGTGTTGCCTGGTTCATACTTTTGTGGCCCGCTTCTGCAGATTCGCATGGACCATTTGTGGGCACCATCTCTAGATATCTCCGCGTCGGCCGCTTACCGTTCAGTAGCGTGACCAGCATTCATGACCTTACCGCGCTGGAGTTGGCGGCGGCCGTACGGAACCGTGAACTGTCCCCGGTTGAGATCACTGAGCACTACTTGGACCGTATCGACAGGCTTGGCGCGTCGGTCGGCGCCTATGTCACCGTGACCGCTGAGATGGCACTTGACCAGGCAGGACAGCTGGAGACGCAGGATCCGGCGAAGCGTCCGCTGTTCGGCGTGCCGATTCCGATCAAAGATCTCAATCTGGTGAAGGACGTGCCGATCTACTTTGGTTCGGCCACGTACGAGGGGTTCGTCGCCCCGGTCGACGACAGCGTGGTGGAACGACTGCGGGACGCGGGAACGATCATGCTGGGTAAGACCAGCACGCCAGAGTTCGGTTTGCCGTGCTACACCGAGACCGCGGTCAGCGAGCCGGCCCGCACTCCGTGGGATGTGACCAGGTCGGCGGGTGGTTCCAGCGGGGGCGCCGCGGCGGCTGTGGCCGCCGGGCTCGCGCCCGCCGCGCAGGGCAGTGACGGAGCGGGGTCGATCCGGATCCCGGCCTCCGTCTGCGGTCTGTACGGCATCAAGCCCAGCCGTGGCCGCATCTCGTTCGCCCCGATCGTCCCGGACCTGGCGGGCCTGTCCAGCAACGGCCCGATCACCCGCGATGTCGCCGACGCCGCCGCCCTGCTGGACGTGATGGCCCACAACAACCCGGGCGACCTCTACTACGCGCCCCCGCCCGCCCTCGGCTCCTTCACCGCGTACGCCGGGCGCGACCCCGGCCGCCTCCGCATCGCCCGCTACATCGACCCGGTGGTCGCCGACGCCGAGGTGCACCCGGAGGTGCGCGCCGCCTACGAGAGCGCCTCCGCCGTGCTGGCCGGCCTCGGTCACGAGATCGTCGACATCGCCTCGCCGTTCGGCCCGGACATGGTGCCCGAGTTCGAGCGCATGTGGTTTAGCTTCGCCTGCATGCACCCGGTCGCCGAGGAGCTAGAGCCCCAGCTCCGCCCGCTGACCGCCTGGCTGCGCGAGCGCGGCTTCCTCACGCCCGCTCCGGACTTCCTCAAGGCCCAGTCGGCGCTCCAGCTCGCCACCCGGTTCGCGCTGCTGATCACCAACGAGTACGACGCCGTCCTCACCCCCACCGTCACCCAGCCCCCGGCCCCGGTCGGCTGGTTCGAGGACGTCGACGACCCCAAGGAGACTTTCGAGCGAATGAAAGCTTTCGCTCCCTTTGCCGCCACCAGCAATGTCAGCGGGCAACCGGCCGTGAATTTGCCGCTCTATTGGACTCCCGAGGGTTTGCCCATCGGCGTCATGCTTTCCGGCCGGTACGGCGAGGAGGGCCTCCTGATTTCCCTGTCATCGCAGGTAGAAGCGTCGGTCGGGGGGTTCTGGGGAGACCGCAGACCGCAGATCTGGGACTAGGAAATATCCGAACTCAGGCGTAATCTCGATATATGGACAGTGCGCCGGAAATTCTTGCGTTTCTTGTCATCACGTCCGGCACGATATTCGTGGTCGTCGGGCTGCTGGTGCTCGTATTGTCCGGTCGGAAACGGCGTCGGAACAAGGACGAGGTCGTCTGGATCGGCGGGCCGTACGACACCGAGCACGGGGTGGGACGCTCCTCGCTGGAGCTGACCACCGTCGTCCCGCGCGGCGATCCACCGCACGTGGACTGGCCCGAGCTGGCCGAGACCGCGGAACCCGGCCGCCATGTCGGCGGCGCATCGGCGGGGTGGTGATCTAGATGGCAACCCTCTCCACACTCCAGGCCGTCGACATCCGTACGGTCGTGCGAAACGCGAACAGCAGGACCGGGCTGCATTTCGCCGTGTACACCGGTCCTTCCCAGGGCCCGCGGCGGCACTTCGCCGAACGCCTGCACGCGGCGCTGGGCGCGCAGGCGCCGTACTCGGTGCTGATCATGGTGGACACGGCCGGGCGCGGCCTGGAGATCGTCACCGGCGAGCTGGCCAGGCAGCGGCTCTCCGACGGCGACTGCCGCCTGGTGGCCATGTCCATGGCGACCAGGTTCAGCGTCGGCGACCTGATGGGCGGCCTGGCCGGCGGCATCGGCGCCCTCGCCGCCCGCGCCCGCTAACCGCGCAGCAGCGAGATCACGTGCTCCGACACGTCGGCGAGCAGGCGGGCCGGGCGCAGGTCCGCGCCGGCGATGGCGGAGAACAGGCTGGGCAGTCCGGCCAGCGGGAACCCGTCCCGGCGCATGACCTGGTGCCCGATGCCGTTCTTGTCCAGCGCGCCCCGGCTGCGCTGCCAGGCGTCCAGCACCTCCTCCGGGGAGGGCACGCCGAAGCCGTGGCCGACCGGGGCCGCGTGGCGGAGCCGTACCAACGGGGTCTCGGCGAAAGTGAGGGCGGCCCGGCAGCGCAGGGCGAGGTCCTCGCGGTCGGGCACCCACTCGATGGCCGGGCAGGGATTGCGGCATTTGGCGACGCAGGTCGCCAGCGCGCCGGCGACCTGGCTGTGCTGCCGGTCGAAGTAGGCGCGCCAGCCTTCGCCCGGTTCGCCCGCCACCCGGAGGGTGCGCTCGGTCGCCGACTGCTCGGAGCGGGTGTGGTCGCAGTCGCGGTCGCCGATCACGCCGAACCTGCTGCCGGGCGCGCGCAGCCCTTCCGGCCAGCGGGCCGGATCGCCGGAATGGCCCAGCACCGTCTCGTACGCCAGCAGCGGCAGGTATTCCGCGGCGATGTGCAGCGCGGCCATCATGGCGCTCAGCTCGCGCTGGTCCCAGCGGACCTTGATCACCTCAAGCAGCAGCGCGTACGCCGGGCGCAGCGAATCCAGCGCGCCGCGCGGCTGCCCCTTGGGCGTCTGCGGCATGTGGCAGGCCCGGGCCCGGCGGCGGAGATCGGCCGGGATCGTCGGCACGTCCAGCTCGCTGGCGAAATCTTCCGCGTCCAGCGTCAATAACCGTTGCCCGAACTCGCAGACCGCTGAGACGTGGGCGGCTTTGACCGGATTGGCCAGGACCGCGGGAGCCAGCGCTCCCACATCCCCGAACGAATACCGCCGGGCGAGCGCGATCAGCAGGTCCTGGGCTGACTCCATCAGATCACTTTCTCATGGACCCGGCCGGAGGCCCGGGTCGCCCCGGGCCTCCCCTGGTGCTTCAGGAGTCCTTGGCCTGGGCGCGCAGGGCCCGGGCGATGCCGTCCGCGCCCTCCAGCAGCAGCCGGCGCAGCGCGTGCGGCGGCTGGGAGGCCGCCATCAGCTCCTGGGTGCGGTCGATCGTGTCCTGTGAGATCAGCAGCGCCGGGTAGCAGCCGATCGCGAACGTCTGCGCCATGTCGGACGTCCACGACTTCCAGATCTGGCCGACCTCCTCGAAGTAGGCCGCGCCGTAGGGCTCCAGCAGGTCTACGTGGTGCGGATCCATGAAGCCCTGCACGGTGGAGCGCAGCAGCGCGCCGCTCAGCGCGCCACCGGTGATGACCGCCCACGCCTCCGCCTTGGCCGCCGCCGTCGGGATGGCCGCCCTGGCCGCCGCCGCCGACCGCTCGCCGGTGGCGGTCGCGTCCCTGACCAGCTCGGCGTCGATGTCGGCCGCGCCGAGCACCCCGCCGGAGACCAGCGCGTGGGTCAGCGTCCAGCGCAGGTCGGCGTCGACGGTCAGCCCGTCGGGCACCGCCGCCCCGGACAGGATGTCCCGCAGGATCGCCAGGTCTTCGGCCGAGGTGGCCACGGCCGAGAACGCGTTCAGGTAGGCCAGCTGGCGGTCCGAGCCCGCCTCGGCGCCGTTGAAAAGCTCGCGCAGGGTGTCGGCCAGCTGGGCCAGGCCGGTGGCCCGCCACTCGGGCGCCGCGTACTGCTGGACCGCGAGGCGGGCCTGGCGCAGGACGGTCTGCAGCACGGTGATGTCGCCGACCGCGTCGATGCCCGAGGTCACCAGGCGCACGTAGTCGCGGGTGGCCATCTCGCCGTCGCGGGTCATGTCCCATGCCGCCGACCAGCACAGCGCGCGCGGCAGCGACTCGGTGAACGCGACGATGCCGCCGCCCACCAAGGTTGCCAGCGAGCCCTCGTCGAGGCGGATCTTGGCATAGGTCAGGTCGTCGTCGTTGACCAGCACCAGGTCGGGACGGGCCTCGCCGATCAGTTCGGGCACCGGGGTTCTGGCGCCGACCACGTCCAGCTCGACCCGCTTGACCCGGACCAGTCGGCCCTCCTCCATCGAGTAGAGACCGATGGCGATGCGGTGCGAGCGCAGCGTCGGGTAGGCCGGCGGGGCCTCCTGCAGCACCTCGAAGCTGGTGAACCTGCCGGTCGCGTCCACCTCGAAGGACGGGCGGAGCGTGTTGACCCAGGCCGTCTCCAGCCACTCCTTGGACCACGACGACAGGTCGCGTCCCGAGGTGCGCTCCAGCGCCCCGAGCAGGTCCTTCAGCTCGGTGTTGCCCCAGGCGTGCTCGTTGAAGTAGTCGCGCACCCCGGCCAGGAAGTTGTCCAGGCCCACGTAGGCGACCAGCTGCTTGAGCACGCTGGCGCCCTTGGCGTAGGTGATGCCGTCGAAGTTGACCTCGACGGCCTGCATGTCCGGGATGTCAGCCGAGATCGGGTGGGTGGACGGCAGCTGATCCTGCCGGTACGCCCAGGCCTTCTCCACGTTGGCGAACGTGGTCCACGCGCCCTGCCCCCACCGGGTGGCCTCGGCCTGGCACAGCACCGACATGTAGGTGGCGAACGACTCGTTCAGCCACAGGTCATCCCACCAGCGCATGGTGACCAGGTCGCCGAACCACATGTGCGCCATCTCGTGCAGCAGCGTCTCCGCGCGGCGCTCGATGATGGCGTCGGTCACCCGGGACCGGAAGACGTAGTCCTCCAGGAACGTGACGCAGCCCGCGTTCTCCATCGCGCCCGCGTTGAACTCCGGCACGAACAGCTGGTCGTATTTCCCGAACGGGTAGCGCAGCCCGAACACCTGGTGGAAGAAGTCGAAGCCCTGCTTGGTGACCGCGAAGAGGTTGTCCGCGTCCAGGTGTTCGGCCAGCGACTGCCGGACGAACAGGCCCAGCGGGATGCCGTCGTGCTCGTCCCTGACCACCGCGTACGGCCCCGCGACGAGAGCGGTGATGTAGGTGGACATGACCGGGGTGGCGGGGAAGTGCCATCGTTTGGCGGCTTGGAGCGTGCCATGACGGCCCTCGTGGGCCGGGAGTTCGGTGACGGAGTCGGGAGCCGCGTTGGAGACGACCTCCCAGTCGCCCGGCGCGATGACGGTCAGCTCGAAGGTGGCCTTGAGGTCAGGCTGGTCGAAGCACGCGTACATCCGGTGCGCGTCGGCGGTCTCGAACTGGCTGTGCAGGTAGACCTTCTGGTCCACCGGGTCGACGAACCGGTGCAAACCCTCGCCGGTGCGCATGTAGGACGCGTCGGCGTCGACCCGCACCTCGTTGTGCTCGGCCAGACCCGGCAGCGGGAACCGGCCACGCTCCGCGTCATACGCGCTGATGTCCAGTTCGGTTCCGTTGAGCACGACCGAGCGCAGGTGCGCGCCGTGCAGATCGATGAAGGTGTCCGCCCCCGGCTGGGCACAGGTGAAGTGGGCGGTCGTGACGCTCTCGAACCGCTCCTCGCCCTCGGTCAGGTCGAGTTCCACTGCATACGACTGGACGGTCAGCAGCCGGGCGCGCTCCCGGGCCTCGTCACGGGTCAGATTGCCTGCCACATCCGCTCCTCATCCACACGACCCCGCCGCTCCGTCGCCACGGGACTCCTGAATCCTGCCACGACGCTCTGACAAAGCCGCAATCAAGTTTTGCCCTACCTGGAATAGGGAGAACTCTGACTTCGGTTGTCGATCGATGCAAACCCTAATCCAGTTGCGAGACCTAACAAATGTCAGACGCGCAGTTGGTGGATTTCTGGTTAGGCCCCATCTGTCCGGAGGCCCCCCGGACCCCGTGTTCGGGCGTTCGACACCCGAACGAACGTTCGGAGAAGCAGGTTTACCTCTGAGTGGTACTGGACTTCCTCCGGAATGGAATCGTTCTCCACTGGATATTGTGGGTGTTCACCGATCTTGGAAGACTTCGGCTTTCCGCGTGGTTGCGCCGTACGCTGAGCGAAGACACCTCAAATGAATACATGAAGATCGTGTGTCGGCTTCTGCGCGGGACCGCACGCGACCGGCCGGGAGATCCAATCGGGCATGTCCCCATTGGAGGTGAAACACGCCATCACTTCCTGGTTCGTGCGCTCGCCATCTGACAATCCCCGCGCAAGGATGAGGTACATGCGTCACCTTTACGTGAACGGATCCTGGACCCCTTCCACCTCGGGCGAGGTGGTCGATGTGATCAACCCCGCTACCGAAGAGGTCATCGACCAGGTTCCGGCCGGCACGCCGAGTGACGTGGCAGCCGCGGTCGACGCCGCGCACGCCGCCTTCATCCCCTGGTCCGCGACCTCGCCCGCCGACCGCGGCAAGCTCCTCGCCGACGCCGCCGCGCTGCTCAGGGAGCGGGCCGACCAGATCGCCACCACCATCGCCACCGACATGGGCGCGCCCTACTCCCTGGCGCTGAAGGTGCAGACGCTGATGCCCGCGGGGGTGCTGGAGTCCTGCGCGGACATGGCCGAGGGGCTGGTCGCGGAGAGCCGGGTGGGCAACTCGCTCATCCTGCGCGAACCGGCCGGGGTGGTGGGCGCCATCACCCCCTGGAACTACCCGCTCCACCAGGCCGTCTGCAAGGTCGCCGCGGCGCTCGCCGCCGGGTGCACGGTCGTGCTCAAGCCCAGCGAGGTGGCCCCGCTCGCCGCGTACGCGCTGGCCGACGTGCTGCACGACGCCGGGCTGCCGGCGGGCGTGTTCAACCTGATCAGCGGGTACGGCCCGGTGGTCGGCGAAGCCCTGGCCGGCCACCCGCTGGTGGACGTGGTGTCCTTCACCGGCTCGACCAGGGCGGGGCGGCGGGTGGCCGCGCTGGCCGCCGAGAGCGTGAAGCGGGTGGCGCTCGAACTGGGCGGCAAATCCGCCAACATCATCCTGCCGGACGCGGACCTGGAGAAGGCGGTCGCCTCCGGGGTGTCGCACGCCTACGTGAACTCCGGCCAGACCTGCTCGGCGCTGACCCGGATGCTCGTGCACTGGGACCAGTACGACGACGCGGTCGCCCTCGCCGTCGCCGCCGCCCGCACGTTCACGGTGGGCGACCCGTTCGCGGAGGGCACCCGGCTCGGCCCGCTCGTCTCGGCCGCCCAGCGGGACCGGGTGATCCGCTACATCAACACCGGGCAGGAGGAGGGCGCCCGGCTCGTCACCGGGGGCACCGACTATCCGCTGGAGCGCGGGTACTACGTCGAGCCGACCGTCTTCGCCGGGGTCGCGCCCGGGATGACGATCGAGCAGGAGGAGATCTTCGGGCCGGTGTTGTCGATCGTGCCGTTCGGCTCGGAGGATGAGGCCGTGGCCATCGCCAACGGCACGCCGTACGGGCTGGCGGGGGCGGTCTGGGCGGGCAGCGAGGAACGCGCGGTGAGCGTGGCGCGGCGGCTGCGCACCGGGCAGGTGTCGATCAACGGCGGGCGGTTCAACGCGCTCGCGCCCTTCGGCGGCTACAAGCAGTCCGGCATCGGGCGCGAACTGGGGGAGCCGGGCCTGGCGGAGTTCCTGGAGATCAAGGCGCTGCAGCTGTGAGTCAGGGGGTCTGCAGCATGATCTTGCGGGCCGTGTCCCTGGGCAGCCGATCCACGTAGAGCCGCCCTTCCAGGTGGTCGAACTCGTGCTGGAAGCAGCGGGCCAGCATGCCCCGCGCGGTGATCGCGAGCGGCCGGCCGAGCTGGTCGAAGCCGCGCACGGTGACGCCCGCCGCGCGCGGCGTGGGCGCGTAGAGCGGCTTGCCGGTCTCCCGCCCGGGCACCGACAGGCAGCCTTCCTCCTCGACCACCTCGTCCGGGTCGTCGATGATCAGCTCCGGGTTCACCACGTGACCCTTGCGGTTGGTGATCTCGTAGACGAACAGCCGTTTCGGCACGCCGATCTGCGGCCCGGCCAGGCCCACCCCGCTCGCCAGATACATGGTGGCGAACATCTCGTCGATCAGCCGGCGCAGCTCACGATCGAATTCCGTGACCGGCTCCGCCGCGGTGCGCAGGACCGGGTCGCCAAGATAACGGATCTCGCGCATCGCGCTCTCCAGGAACGAGTAAGGGGTCGGCCGGGTGATTGGCCATTACTCTAGTGGACCTGAGAAACTGGCGGGGTGCGCGTCTACATAGGTTCCGACCATGCCGGCTACGAGCTGAAGAATCACCTGGTCTCCTGGCTGAAGGAGCACCACCACGAGGTGGTCGACTGCGGCCCGGCGGGCTTCGACCCCGAGGACGACTACCCGCCCTTCGTGCTCCGCGCCGCCGCGGGCGTGGCCGAGGATCCGGGCAGCCTCGGCGTGGTGATCGGGGGTTCCGGCAACGGCGAGCAGATCGCCGCCAACAAGGTGCCCGGCATCCGCGCCGCCCTGGCCTGGAACGAGGACACGGCGAAGCTCTCCCGCGAGCACAACGACGCCAATGTGATCAGCATCGGCGCCCGCATGCACCCGGTCGAGCAGGCCACCCGGTTCGTGGAGCTGTTCCTGGCCACGCCGTTCTCCGGGGCCGAGCGGCACGCCCGCCGCATCACCATGCTCTCCGGCTACGAGCGGACCGGCGAGCTACCCCCCCTGCCCTGACTCCCGCGGGGACAGCGGGGGCTTGCGGGTCTCCCGCCTGGGCATCTCGTCGCGCAGGGGCCGCCGGTCGGCGGCCTCCTGCTGCTCGGCCGTCGGGCGCGAGACATCGCGGGCGCGCATCGCGGTGATCGCCGTGATCTGCAAGCTCTGCAAGGCCATGCTCGTACTGTACGGCGCTGCTCCGACGATTCCGCTAGAAGACCAGGCCCGCCCACGGCTTGGGATCCCAGGACATCGCGGTGGACAGCTCCCGCAGCGCGCCTGGCCGGTGTTCGGTGACCAGGCCGGCGGCGCCGTACGACATGAGCGAGCGGCCGCCGAAATAACTCGCGCCGAGGACCTGGACGGGCAGGCTCAGGTCGGGCGCGTCGTCGGTGCGCTCGCAGGTGCCCTTGGCCGTGACGAGCCGCCAGCGGCCCGCGTTCCACGGGCAGGGCTCGTCGGCGACCTCGATCACCAGCTCGGCCGGGGCCGCGTACGCGCGCGCGGTCAACGCGGCGGGCAGGTCCACGACGCGCGCCCACAGCTCGTCGAGGGTGCCCGCGTTCAGGTTCCTCGGCTCGGCCATCAGGTGCTGGATCGGGTCGTCGATCGGGCGGTTCCAGGCGTACACGCGGGAGCAGAGGTCGCGGTCCAGCACGTGCCGCCAGAGCAGCGCGTAGGCGGCGGGGTCGACGGCGAACAGCTCGATCAGGCGGACCTCGCCCTCGGGCACGTCGTGGTCGGTGAAGCCGCGTTTGATCTTGAAGAGCGCGTAGCCGCGCACGCCGCCGTCGTCCTCGGCCAGGATGCTGCGCAGCCGGCCGTCGTCGCGGCGGTCGAACTCCTCGTCGGCCAGGACGGAGCCCCAGCGATCGGGGGAGCGGGTGTAGAGGCCGGGGCGGGTGCCGGACACGGCGTCGAAGACTTGCTCGAACTCGGCGCGGGCCTGGGCGGGGATGGCGGTGCGCAGGCGCAGCGCGGGGTCGGTGGGGGCGTTCTTGACGAACGCGGAGCCGTGCTTGGGGATGCGGAAGAAGACGGTGTCGGCGGCTCGGCCGTACCCGAATCTGCCGTAGATGCCCGCCTCTGAGGCGTACAGGACGGCGATGGACTGGCCGCTCTCCTTGATGTCCTGGAGCTGGCGGCGCATCAGGCTGTTGAGGATGCCACGGCGGCGGTGGGAGGGGAGCACGCTGACGGCGGTGACTCCGGCGACGGGGAGGCGGGTGCCGCCGGGGATCGTCATGTCGAAGTCGAAGATGGCGGTGACGCCGACCGGGAGGTCCGCGTCGAAGGCGGCGAGGGTGCGCTCCATGGGGGTGAGCGCCTTGAATCGCTCGATCTCCACCGGGTGGAATGTGACGGCGAACGCTTCTTCGAGGACGGCCATGAACGCGGGCCATTCGGCCTCGGAGATGGGACGTATGGGGTGATTCACCGCTCCACGGTAGGCCCGGGCAAAGAGGGACGGCCACCCAATATCCGTGCTAAATGATCAAGGTCTTGGTCAAGAGGCTGCCTTGCGGAGGTGTCGACCGATACAGTCGAGTGCATCATGAGTTCCCGTCCGGTGCCGCTTATTCCTCCCCGGCTCCGCGCGATATTGGTGCGGGTGCCGTTTTTGGTGCCGCTGGTCCGGTTTGTGAGGAAGAGTTCGTCGAAAGATCGTCATCTGCTGGTCGCCTTCGTCGTCGCGACCCTGCTCATCGGGGTGCTCGGCGTCAAGGTCTCCGTGCTCTGGTTCTCGCCGTCGCTGCTGATCCTCATCACGCTGCTCGGCGGGCTTCAGCTCAAGCTGCGCAGCCTCGCGATGCTGCTGTGCGCCGTGGCCGTCGCGCTCACCTACCTGGCCCTCTCCACCGACGACCGGTATGTCGGTCCTGGCCTGCTGATCGCGGTGGGCTTCACCGCCGTGCTGGCCTGGCTGATGGCGCGTACCCGGGGTTCCCTCGGGGTGCAGGGCCTGCGCGGGGACGCCATGCTGCTGGAGCTGCGGGATCGGCTCAAACGGCAGAGCGAGCTGCCCGCGCTGCCCAAGGACTGGGGCGCCAAGGTGGTGCTCAAGCAGGCCGGTGGGTCCTCTTTCGGCGGCGATTTCGTGGTGTCCATGCGGGAGGGCAACCGGGTCGAGATCGCGGTCGTGGACGTCTCCGGCAAGGGTGTGGACGCGGGCACCCGGGCGCTGATGCTCTCCGGCACCTTCGGCGGGCTGCTCGGCTCGGTGCGGGACTTCCTGCCCGCCTGCAACGCCTACCTGCACCGGCAGCGGGAGGGTGAGGGGTTCGTCACCGCCGTGCACCTCAGCCTCGACCTCTCCACCGGGGGGTACGTGATCACTTCGGCCGGTCATCCGCCCGTGGTCAAGTTCGACGCGGGGACGGGCACCTGGCGGGTTTCCGCCGCGAAGGGTGTCGTGCTCGGCGTCGTGCCCGATCTGCACTGCGAGCCCGACAGCGGGGTGCTGCGCAAGGGCGACGCGCTCATGCTCTACACCGACGGCCTGATCGAGCAGCCCGGTCGGGACATCGACGCGGGCTTGGATCGGCTCCTTGGTGAGGCGGAACGCCTGCTTCCGTCCGGTTTCGCGGGCGGCGCGCGGCAGCTGGTGACGTCGATGTCGTCGGCGCACAACGACGACTGCGCGCTGGTGCTGATCTGGCGTCCCTGACGAATCTCATGGGTCTGGGCGTGTTCGTGGTCACTGGCTAGCGGCCGCATGGAATTGAGACCCTGAAGTTCGTGGACGCTCTGGTCTCCGGCGGCGCGGGGGTGCCGCCGGCCGAGTGCTCCCCGCGCACGCGGGGATGGTCCCCCGAGGCGAACCGGCACCAATTCGCGGTCCCGGGCGAGCGGCGCGGCTCACCCGGGACCCGGTCTCCTGATGCCGGCGTCTGCATACGCACGCCTAACAAGATGCCGGTACCGCGCCGCCACCGGCCGCGTCGCTGAAGCCGTCAGCCGTGTCACTTATAGCCAGCCTGAGTCCGCTGCGATTCGTACCGCGTCCACTCGGTTGCGGGCGCCTGTTTTGCACATGATCCGGGACAGATGGTTCCGTACTGTTCCTACGGACAGGAACAGTTGGTCGGCGATCTCCTTGGATGGCGCGCCCTGGGCCGCGATCCGGAGGACGTCGAGTTCGCGTGGTGTGAGTGGATTGTCGGCGGTTTGGAGGGCGGCGACCGCCAGGTCGGAGTCGACCGCCCGGCGGCCCGCCGCGATCCGCCGGATGCCCTCGGCCAGTTGCTCCGTCCCTACCTGGATGCTCATGTAGCCGAGCGCCTGGGCGGCGAAGGCGCGGCGCACCTGGCCGGGGTTGGGGTGGCTTGACAAGATCATTACACGGCAGCGGGGAACCTTCTCGTGCAGCCGGGCCGCGGCGGTGAGCCCGTCCACGCCCGGCAGGTCCGCGTCGATGATGGCGGCGTCGGGCTTCAGCTCCAGGGCGCTGGGCACGATGTCCTCTCCGGCCGCGATCTCGGCGACGACCTCGAAGTCGCTCTCGGCGGCGAGTGACACGACGAGACCATGCCGGACGAGCGGCAGGTGTTCGGCCACCAGGATCCTGATCAACGAGCCCCCTTCCTTACCTCAGGGTGATCGGCCAGATGCATAGTGTCAACGAAATCTCCCTATTCGGCAAACTCACGGTCAACTAGCCGCGAAGGGCGGGCCATCAGTGGCAGACGCGAGGCTCGCGATGGTGGGCTACCCTCGATCGGAGACGACACCTTTCTCCGCTACGGGGGTACGCGCCGATGAGCTGGGTCTATCTGGCCGGGTTCTTGCTCCTCTTCGTCGGACTCATGGTGTCCATCGCTCTGCACGAGATCGGCCACCTGGTCCCGGCCAAGATCTTCGGCGTACGCGTGACGCAGTACATGGTCGGCTTCGGTGGCACATTCTGGTCACGCAGGCGTGGCGAGACCGAATATGGCGTGAAGCACATCCCGCTGGGTGGATATATCCGGATGATCGGCATGTTGCCGCCCAGGGCCAGCGACGACCCGAACAAGCTGCGCAGCGTCTCCACCGGGCCCTGGCAGAGCCTGATCGAGAACGCCCGCGCGGTGGCGTCGGAGGAGATCCGCCCAGGCGACGAGAACCGGGTCTTCTATCGCAAGCCCTGGTGGCAGAAGGTCATCATCATGGCCGGCGGCCCGTTCATGAACTTCCTGCTGGCGTTCGTGCTGTTCGCGGTGGTGATGATGGGCTTCGGGGTGCTGGTGCAGAAGCCGGTGCTCTCCGTGGTGAACAGGTGTGTGATCCCCGTCGCCCAAGCCCAGGAGCCCGAGCGCGAGTGCCGGCCATCCGATCCGCTGACCCCGGCGGCGAAGGCCGGTCTGCTGCCCAAAGACCGGATCGTGGCTGTTGACGGGACGCGGGTCGGCGGCTGGGAGGCGGCCCAGAAGATGATCCGCGACCATGGCGCGGGTCCGGCGACCCTGGTGGTCGAGCGGGGCGGGCGCGAGCTGACGGTCGGTGTGGAGTTGATCGCTCAGGACAGGCCGGATCTTCAGGATCCCGACAAGCTGGTGAAGGTCGGCTTCCTCGGGGTCCAGCCGACGCAGGTGATGGAACGGCAGGGTCCCGGCTACGTGATCTCCGAGATGTGGGAGATGACCCGCAGGACCGCCGTCGCGATGGTGGACATTCCCCACAAGATGGTCGGTGTCTGGAACGCCGCCTTCTCCGGCGAGAAGCGCGACCCCAACGGCCCGATCGGCGTCGTCGGTGCGGGCCGCATCGGCGGCGAGATCGCGGCCTCGTCGGCTCCCTTGGAAAACAAGATCATCTTCTTCATCAACCTGCTGGCCGGGCTCAACCTGGCCGTCGGCATGTTCAACCTGATCCCGCTGCTCCCCCTCGACGGCGGCCACATCGCGGGCGGCCTGTGGGAAGGCCTCAAACGCGCCTGGGCCCGCATCACCCGCCGCCCCACCCCCGGCTACGTCGACGTGGCCAAACTCCTACCACTCACGTACGCGATGGCCCTCGTCCTCCTCTTCATGGGCGGCTTGCTAATCTTCGCCGACATCGTCAACCCCATCCGCCTCAGCGGCTGATCTCCCCCGAAGCCGTCAATGTGGCCCGTCGGTGGTTGGTCTTCGGGGGCGTCGTCAGCCCCATCGGCCTCAGCGGCTGATCTCCGCCGACGTCGTCAATGTGGTCCGGCTTGGTGGCTGGTCTATTCGCGTGGGTGACCCACAGCAATGGCGGGGTCGGGCGGGGCCCGAGAACAAAACCATGGGAGGGCGGGT
>NZ_JBDPLV010000128.1:0-18303 GCF_039871605.1 Acrocarpospora sp. B8E8
GGGAGACCACCGGCGGCTCACCTGCCACCGGTGGCGTCACTCCCGAGCCCGCAAGGGCCGGGGAGAGGCCGCGTGAGCGGCACCCGTTCGTGTTCGTGCTCGACAAGCGCGGCACCCCGTTACAGCCTGCCACGCCCGCCAGGGCGCGCAGGCTGCCGAAGGCCGGGAGGGCGGTGGTGGCCCGGCGAACAAGCTCGATCCCCTAGTGGGGAGGGTCGCGCCACTGTGCGCGGCCCTTCCCGCGTTTATCGCCGAATATCAGGGCCACGTAATATCCGTCACGGGGTTCGGCGGGGAGATCACTCCCAGGCGCTCCAGCAGCACGAGGAACGTCGACGCGTAGGGCGAATGCGCCACCACCCCCGCCACCCGATCCCAGTCGACCTGCTCGCGCAGCGCCCGTACCGTCGGCAGCAATCCCCCATAGTCGCAACTGTGCTCCGACATCGGCAGAATCCACGAGATCACCAGATCGGTGGCCTCCAGCACCGGCAGGCTCAGCGCCGCCGTGCTCAGCCAATCAGCCCGCGCGATCACGGCCTCGGTGACCGGATGATCCGCCAGCGAGAAGATCAGATCGACCAGCACGCCTTCCTTGTCATAGGCCTTGACCAGCCAGTCCTCCGGCGGACGCTCGGTCCGGAACCCCATGCCCTCCAGCGTCTTGAGGGCCAGCGGGACATCCTCCTCGACCAGCGCGAAATCCACGTCGTGCAGGGAGGGCGCGGCCCCGCGCGCGTATCCCGCGCAACCCCCGGCCAGCGCGAACCGCACGCCCACCTCCTTGAGGCCGGAACCGGCCCGCTTGAGCGTGTCCAGGATGCCGTCGGTGACGGCGTGACTATGACTCCCCACCTGCACCGAGTGCCCCGCCACGTTCAGGCCAAACAATCACGGGTAGGGCGGGGCCATGACCACCATGACCACCGAGGGAGGCGTGGATGGCTGACGATCAGGTGCACCCGGTGGCGAATCCCGACGAGAATCCGAAAGAGCGGCTCGATCGGGAGCTGGGCGAGCTCCTCCAGGGGCTGCGCGTCGCGGCGACCGGCGTGCAGGTGCTGTTCGCGTTCCTGCTGACATTGCCGTTCTCGAACGGGTTCGGCAAGGTCGGCATGGCTGGAAAGTGGCTGTACTACGTGGCCCTGGTGGCCGCGGCGCTCGCGTCCATCTGCCTGATCGCACCGACCACGCAGCACCGGATCATGTTCAGATCGGGCCTCAAGGAGATCGTGCTGCGCCGGGCCAACGGGCTGGCGCTGGCCGGGGGGATCGCCATCGCCGTCTCGATGATGTGCTCCACCGCGCTGGCGGTCGAGGTGTTCCTCGGCGCCTGGCCGGCCGTGTTCCTGGCGGGCGGGATCGCCCTGCTGAGCAGCTATCTGTGGTTCGTGCTGCCGCTGCTCACCCTCCGCCGCCACCGGCGGCTAGCGCAGCTGGGGCAGCACGACCGTTGAGTAGAACTCGAAGAACTCTTCCTGTTGCGGGCCGATCTGGGAGATGTAGATCTCGTCGTAGCCGGCGTCCACATATTCCTGGATACCCCGCAGGTGGTCCTCCGGGTCGGGTCCGCAGGGAATCTTCAGCGATTCCGGGGTGATGAGCTGGGCGATCTGCTCGAAATGCCGGGGCAGCGGCAGCAGTTGCTCGGCTTCGCCGCTGATGGCGGTGGTCGGCCAGAGGCGGTGGGCTGTCAGGCGAGCCTCCTCCTCTTCGGTGCCCCAGCAGACCTTGAACCCAGCCGCCGCGGGTTTGCCCGCGCCGCCCGACTTGTGGAAGGCGTCCACGAGCTCCTGGTTGGGCTTGACGGAGATGTATCCGTCGCCGATCCGTCCGGCCAGCTCGACGCTCTTGGGGCCGAGCCCGGAGACGTAGATCGGCGGCGGCTGCTCAGGGAGGCCGTACAGGCGGGCGGTCTCGACCTCGTAGAACTCGCCGTGGTAGGTGATCAGCCGCCCGGTCCACAGCTCACGGATGATCTCGACGGCCTCTTCGAGCATGAGCCGCCGGTCCGCCGCGGGCGGCCAGGCGGTGCCGAGGATGTGCTCGTTGAGCGCCTCGCCGGTGCCGACGCCCAGCCGGAACCTGCCGTCGAGCAGGAGCTGGGCGGTGGCGGCGGCCTGGGCGATGATCGCCGGATGGATCCGGACCAGCGGGCAGGTGACCGCGGTGGTGACGGGCAGCGACACGGCCTGCGACAGCGCGCCGATGACCGACCAGACGAACGAGCTCTGCCCTTGCGCGGCGATCCACGGATGGTAGTGATCGGAGATCCACAACGCTTCGAATCCAGCCTGTTCCGCCAGTTTCGCTTGGCGGATCAGCTCCTTGGGTGAATGCTCCTCGCTGGAGAGGAAGTAGCCGAAAGTTGTCATAAGAGACTCCTGCCCAGTGGGATCGCGTTAATGACCCTTTTGTCGGGGCAGTGGGGGCCTATGGCTACTCTACTTTGGCTCATCGCCGTAGTACTGGTGATCTCCGGGATCTACGTCATCCTGGCCCGTCGGGACATCCTCTGGGGGATCGTCCTTATCGTTCTCGGGTTCCTCGTGGGCCCGGGAGGTGTCAGCATCTTCAACGTCTAGGTAAACGCAAAGTGAGCGAGCAGGATAGTGGCGGGCATTCGCCCGCCGCCGTCCTGTTCGCTCAAACCCGATCAGAGGCCGTAGGTCGCGTACGACCGTCCGAGCACGGGCAACGCGACATTGCGCACCCGGATCCCCCCAGGTGTGGCGCCCTTCTCGGTGCCCGCGTGCGCGTGACCGTGAATGATCAGGTCGGCGCCTACCGCGTCTGCGGCCTCCGCTAGGAGATAACTCCCTAAGAATGGGTAAATTTCCGGCGGCTCTCCCGCCAGCGTGTCCTTGACCGGTGCGTAATGGCTGAGCACGATGCGATGCTGGGTGTCCAGCCCTTTCAGCGCGATCCGCCAGCGATCCGCAATCTCCCGGGTATGGCGGACGAAAGCCTTCGTCTCCGGTTCGCCGAACTCGTTCGCGCATTTTCCCGCGAATCCTCCGCCGAATCCTTTCCCTCCGGCGACGCCGAGCCGCCCGCCGAGCAGCACCTCGGCGGAATCGTCCAGCACGAAATGCCCGGTCGCCCGCAGCATCGCCATGATCTCCTGCTCGGCGTCCGAATGGTAATCATGGTTGCCCAGCACGAACACCACTGGAATGGCCAGCCCGCGGAACTCGTCCGCGATCACCTGGCCCTCCTCGACCGTGCCGTGCCGGGTCAGATCCCCCGCGACGAGCAGCACATCGGCTCGCTCCTCGATCCCGTTCAGCCGAGCCCGGTAAGTCCCCCGGGCATGCTCGCTGAGATGGATGTCACCCACGGCCGCGACCCGGATCGTCACAGCAGCTCCTCTTCGCCGGGCTCCCCGACCGCCACGCAGATCACCTCGTTGTGCACGACCAAGCCGGGCGCCGCCTCCGCGGCCACCTCCGCGACCCGCTCCCGCTGGTCCTCCTCGCACACCTGCCCGTGGAGAAACAGATGATCTCCCCTTATGTCCACCTTTATGCCTAGTTCGTTGGTGCGCTCGTCCTCGGCGATGGCGCGCTGAACCCGAGCGGCGACATAGTGCGGCGGATCCCAAATGTCCATGCCGCTGGGCTGCCCTCCACGATCCAGACAAAACCCAAATGTTTGGCATGGACCAGCATGGATAGATCTATACGGAATCTTGTGCCTAGGACGCAGGCACCTCCATCGCTGAAGCATGCTGCCGTTTGGCAGCACGTGCCCGCCGTTATCCGCCTATGCGTGCGCGCGCTCGGCCGGAAAGGAACGCGTCTTGAGAACAACGATCAACGGCTGGGCCTGTTGACGACCGCCCTGGTGTTGCGCGCGCTCGGGCTCGGCGATCTGCTGACGGCCGTCCCCGCGCTGCGCGCGTTACGCCGTAGCGGCCTGCGGGTCGCGCTCGCCTGCCCGCCCGAACTCAGCGAGGCCGCCGCGCTCACCGGCGCGGTGGACCGCATCATCCCGACGTACGACCAGGAGCCGATCGTCTGGCCCGGCGTGGCCGAACGCGACTCCGACCTGCCGTTCATGCCCGAGCTCGCCGTCAACCTGCACGGGCCTGGCCCGCGCAGCCACCAGATCCTGCGCGACCTGCGGCCGCGGCGCATGTGGGCGTACCAGACGGAGGATTTCCGCAACGGCCCGGGCTGGGATCCCGCCGAGCACGAGGTGCACCGCTGGTGCCGCCTGGTCGACTGGTACGGCTTGCGCAGCGACCCGCGTGACCTGTCTCTGCCCACCCCGCTGGTGCCCAGTGGCTTCCCCGGCGCGGTGATCATCCATCCGGGTGCGGGATCGACCGCCCGGCGGTGGCCCGCGGAGCGGTTCGCCGACGTGGCCAAGGCGATGGCCCGGCTCGGCCTTCCGGTGGTGATCACCGGGACCCGCCGGGAGCGGCCGCTGGCGCTGCTGGTGGGGACGCGGGCCGTGTTGCCGCCGCAGGTCGTGCTGGCGGGCCGGACCACCCTGCGGGAGCTCTGCGCGCTGGTGGCGGGGGCGCGGCTGGTGATCAGCGCGGACACGGGGGTGGCGCATCTGGCCACCGCGTACGGCATCGCGTCGGTGACCGTGTTCGGGCCTGAGCCGCCCTCGCGGTGGGGACCCCCCGAGGATCAGCCCCGGCACCAGGCCCTGCATCGCGGTCCGGACCCCGCGGATGTCACCACCGCCGAGGTGCTCGCCGCCATCGACCGCGTCCTGAAACGCCCGGAAGTAAAGGTCATGGAATAACTCGGAAGCCGTTCGCCCCCGGCGGTATCAACGAGGATGAAAGGGTAGGGGCTCGGTATGACACAGGAACAACGGTCGCCTACCGGGAAGCCGATGGTGCCCACGACCCCGTTGGATGTCATTCACATCCGCCTGGGGTCGTATGCGCTGGTGTTCTGCCTTGCGGTGCTGGTCCTGTCGATCATGACCAGGCTGTGGTGGCTGACGGCCATCGCTGCGTTCCTCGGGGTGTTCGTGGTCATTGACATCATCCGCGCGAGCCGGCGCCAGAGTTCCCTCGGCGGCGGCCCCCAATCGGAAGGTTGACGAGCGGCTCGCACCCTCGATCTTCCGTCCACGCCCCGATCTCCCGGCATCAATGGCCGAGGCCGAGAGATCGGGGCCCAAAGCTTCTTTCCCCACGACGAATCTCAAACGTGCCCTACAGGGGTTCTCCCACCCACCCAGCCCCTTGTTAACCTCGGGCTCCGCCCGCCATCGCCGTGGTTGCCGGACGGATTGACAGTCACGGCATCGTGGTTCTCCCACCCACCCAGCCCTTTTGTTCTCTCTCGGGCTCCGCCCGACCCCGTCATCGCCGTGGTTGCCGGGCGAATTGACAGCCTGTGCATCGTGGTTCTCCCACCCACCCAGTCCTATTGTTCTCTCTCGGGCTCCGCCCGGCCCCGTCGGCGCCGTGGTTCCGCGCGAGCGCGGCAGTGGGCACAATGGGCCACTATGCGCGAGATTCCGATCGTGTTGGTCGGGTTGATGGGAGCCGGGAAGAGCACCGTCGGAGGGCTGGTCGCCCAGGCGCTCGGACGGGTGATAAGGGATAGCGACGCCGACCTGGAAGACCGCTACGGGATGACGGCGGCACAGATGGCGGCAACGGTGGGCGCTGAGGTGCTGCACGAGCGCGAGTCCCAGGTGCTGCGGGAGGCGCTGCGGCGGCGTCCGCCCGAGGTGATCGGCGCGGCGGCGAGCACGGTGGAGGACGCGGAGGCGCGCAGGGCGCTGAAAAGTGCGTTCGTGGTATTCCTGGACGGGCAGCCCGCCCTGCTGGCCGAACGTATGAAGTCGTCGGCGCATCGTCCGCATTTCCTGCCGGATCTGGAGCGCATGCTGACCGAGCAGCGCGAGCGGCGGCTGCCGTACTTCCAGGAGGTGGCCGATCTGACAGCGGACGCGACCAGGGCACCCGAGGAGATCGCCGAAGAGGTGCTGGCGGCGTTTCGAATCAATCAGAAACCCGTCCGATAGACAGCCGCATAGCCGCTGGCCAGCCGACTCACCGCCGCGGCTGCCCAGATCACGACTTTCTGATTAATAACCGACCGCCGCGTGCGGGCGTGGGGCCATTGGGTGGTTGGCGAAGCCGGTGCCCAGGATGAACCAGACGATTTTGCCGCCGCGTAGGGACTGGACCACGCCCCAGTCGTCGGAGAGCGAGCCGACGATCAGGAGGCCGCGGCCGTCGGTGGAGTCGGGGGCGGGGTCGCGCTGGCGGGGGACGCCGTCGCCGGTGTCGAAGATCTCGCCGTATACCCAGATGCCGTTGCTGCACAGCCGGAGCGCGAAGGCGGTGCCGGCGTGGCGGATGACGTTGGTGACCAGTTCGCTGACGATGACCGTGCAGTCGTCCACGAGGCCGTCGGTGCCCCAGCGCTCGAGTTCGCGGCGGACCAGCGCGCGGGCGCCGCGCACGCTCGAACCGACGGCGGGGAGCAGGCATTCCGCCGTCCTGGTCGGGCCTGGGTCCAGCGCCACTGTGGCGAAGGGGAGAGTCACGTAAGCCTCCTTGGCATGGGAGCGCTCCCATAACCAAGGTACGGCACTCTGATCGGCTATGTGAATTCCTCGCTACGAGATTGTTACCTGTCAATTGCCCCGACAATCTCCACCAGCCCTGTCAGACCCCCCAAAGCCGCAGGTCAGCCCAGACCACCCCGTCGACGGCGATGACGTGCGACACTCCCCAGGTACATGAAAGTAGCTGAAACACTGCATTCCGCGATCGGAGCAGATTAGACGGCAACCACCCGCCATCCGGTTCCACGGAAAAATGTGATCTGGGTCACAGATTCCCGGGATTTCCCTGACTTGCGGAAACGCCACCGGTAGGGTCCCTGACAATCCATTTACTGACGGATGGGGCGCATGTGACGTTCCACGCCAGAGCAAGGGGGATCCAGCCAGTGAACCGCACCCTCACCCTCGGTGCCGCCTCCGGCCTGCTGGCCGCCGCGCTGATCGCCGTCCCCGCGCACGCGGACCCGACGTACATCGAGAAGGAAGTTCTGGCCGGTTCCAGCCAGGCGCAGGCCATCGCCTATTTCTGGGACAAGGCACAGCTTCAGGACGCGACGCCGTACAACGTGGAGACCACGGTGGCGGCCAAGCACGTCTCGACCGGTGGCCCGTCGTCTTCCAGCAAGCCGGGGACCGTGCCCGCGATCGGCGACGAGAAGAAGTCCAGCAGCACGAGCAAGAACGTGAACCTGCCCAGGACCACCGGCAAGGTGTTCTTCATGGGCGCCGACGGCAAGCCGCACTGGTGCTCGGGCACCTCGGTGCAGTCCACCTACCGCAACGTGGTGGCCACCGCCGGGCACTGTGTCTACGACACGGTCAGCAACAAGCTCACCCTCGAACACTGGGTCTTCGTGCCCGGTTACTACCAGGGCAAGACGCCGTGGGGCATCTACGTGGGCAAGACCGCCTACACCCACTACGACTTCGACGTGTATGAGGACGGCGACCGCGACTACGCCTTCGTCACGGTCTACAACGGCGTGCAGCTCACCGGCGACAAAGAGGTCGACAAGAAGGCGTACGACGCGTGGAAGGGCGCCAAGAAGATCCTCGCCGAGGAGGTCACCAAGGCCGAGTTCGAGGAGAAGTACACCGACGGCGGCCCGTACTGGAAGAAGACGCTGTCCCCGGTGACCTCCCCCGTGGACCCGCCCAAGGCCACCTTCACCCAGGCCGAGGCGGAGAAGTACTACACCGAAGGCGTGGACGGGGTGAAGCTGACCACCGAGTCGGTGGCCCTGGCCGCCTACAACGCCGCCCCCGCCGGCACGAACGCGCTCAAGAACGGCGAGAAGTGCCCGAGCTGGTGCGGCCCGGACAGCGGCACCTGGTACCCGATCGACGAGAAGACCTACAACGAGCTCAAGGCCGACGCCGCATTCAAGGGCGAGCTCAAGACGGTCGACCCCGGGCAGTACTTCAAGCGCGAGTGGTTCATCAAGAAGTGGGTGAAAACCTCCACCCCCGAGGTCTACTACAAGGACCACTACATCATCCGCGGCCTGGAGGACGTCGGCCGCCTGGGCGACCGCGTCGGCGGCCAGGGCCTGGCCTACAACCAGAAGATCGGCAAGGCGCACTTCATCTTCGGTTACCCCAGCGGCTCCCACCCGGACGGCAACCACGCCTTCTCCGGCAACACCCTCAAATGGTCGTACGGCACGACCTTCGCGGCGGCCTCGGCGGCGATCAAGGCCGAGGAACTGGTCGGCATCAAGTCCTCCTTCACCGGGCAGGGCGCGCTCGGCTCCGCCTGGCTGGCGGGTTACAAGAACGCCCGCCGCCTCGGCTACCTGAACGGGGTCACGATCGCGGTGGCCGACCGGGACGGAAACAAGCGCATCGACACCTCGGTCTCCCCCTATTTCGACGGCGAGACATACGGCGTTTACAAATCGGCTGCCAACGTTTGGTCCGGCTCAATCGTCTAAGCAGGTGACTCAATGCCCGTGCTCTTCTGGGGCACGGGCGTTGTGCGTTGTGTTTGCGGGTGCAGGGCGGACGGTTATCGGGACTTCGCATCTCAGGCTGGATCGTGAAGTATGGTCGCAAGCGCAGATGACATGCGATTGAAGGGGATTCTCCGGATGCCGCTTCACCTCGCCGGGCTGTTCAGCCCGCGCCGGGGTCGGCGCCGGGCGGCGGGGGCTCGCACGGCGCTGGCTCTCAGCGTGCTGCCCTACGTCATGATGCTGATCGTCACCGTGGTGGAGGCGGTCACCGGTCCGGACAAGGGCTTCCTGCCCCTGCTCGCGGTGGGGCCCGCGTTCGCCAGCCTCACCGGCGGGGTCCGGCGCACGCTGATCGTGGGGTTGACCGCGTTAGTGCTGGCGGTGGCGCTCTCGGCGTACAACTCGCTGGAGGTGAGCCGCGCCTATGTCACGGCCGGATCCATCGCGGGGGTGACGGCGGCCAGCGCGCTGGCCACGGTCGGGCGGCGGCGCAGGGAGAAGGAGCTGGCCAGTGTGCGGTCGGTGGCCGAGGTCGCGCAGCGGGTGCTGCTGCGGCCGGTGCCGCGCCGGGCCGCGCACATGCGGATGGCGGTCTCCTACACCTCCGCCATGGCCGCGGCGCACATCGGCGGCGACCTGTACGAGGTGGTGACCGCGCCCGCCGGGGTGCGCGTGATCGTCGGCGACGTGCAGGGCAAGGGCCTGGAGGCGGTGGAGACCGCCGCGCTGGTGCTGGGCGCCTTCCGGGAGGCGGCGCACGACGAGAAGGATCTCCAGGGCGTCAGCGCCCGGCTGGAGAAGGCGCTCAACCGGCGGCTGTCCGGCGAGGAGTTCGTCACCGCGGTGCTGGCCGAGGCCAATCCCGACGAGACCACCATGACCCTGCTCAACTACGGCCATCCGGCGCCGCTGGTGATCCGGGCCAGCGGGGAGATCGAGTGGGCCGAGCCGGGAGACCATGTGCCGCCGCTCGGGCTGGCCGCTCTCGGCCCTGAGGGGCCGGTTCCCTACGGTGTGCGGTTCGAGCCCGGCGACCAGATCCTGCTCTACACCGACGGTGTGGTGGAGGCCCGGGATCAGTGGGGCGCCTTCTATCCGCTGGCCGACCGGGTCTCCCTGCTGAAGGACGAGGATCCGGAGGCGGCGCTGGAAGCGCTGCGGCGTGATCTGATCGCGCACATCGACGGGACTCCCAAGGACGACGCCGCGATGCTTCTGCTCCGCTGCCGCGAGCCCGTGTTACCAGATGGACTCGCGGCAGACGGAACCTCTCAGGTATGAGTCGTGGTCCTGCCGAGGAGGACCCCCAACCGCGGCAGGACCACGACGATCAATCGGCTACAGCGCGTCCCTTAAAGGGGCGGGTACGCGTTCTGCAGCAACTGGCGGAACTGGGCCGAGAACCAGTGCCCGGACAGCGGCGAGTTGGCCAGCGCGCCGGTGGCGTTGTTGCCGTTGCGCTCGTTGCCACCGTAGGTCGGGTCACACATCCGGTCGAAGCCCTTGCCCTCGTCGTTCGGGATGGCAGTGCTCGAACCGTCCGACTCACCCGGAGGCTTGACCCAGACGTAGGCGTCGATGCCGGCGGCGGGGGTCGCCCGCGGCCGCTCGCCCAGACCGGCGCCGCTCTGGTTGCACCAGTTACCGGCGTGGAGGCGCCGGTCGACGCGGGACTGGTTGACGAAGGTGTTCAGGTCCGTCGAGGTGCTCGGACCGGTCGGCCGCGCCGAACCGCCCCAACCGTTGCGGGAGGTGTCGATCAGCATGCCGATGTTGGACGAGAAGCCGTCCTGGATCAGCCGCTGGCGGAACGCCTGCGCGAAGCTGAGCTCGTCGATGTAGAAGTTCCAGTCCACCCAGGTCGACTGGCGGATCTGCTGGCCGTTCACCGAACCGTTGACCGTGAAGTACGGCTCCACCAGGGCGGAGAAGTTGGCTGTGTTGGTGATGAAGCCGTCGACCGTGGCCCGGCCGCCGGTGGCGCTGTTGGCGGTGGAGGACATCAGCTGCGAGGACGGGCCGAAGTTGGAGTCCCAGCCCAGCCAGCCGTGGTGCCCGGCGTCGACGTAGTTGTAGACGTTCGGGATCGCGTGCAGCTTGCCGAGGGCGTAGGCCACACCCTGGACGTAGGCGCCGGACTGCTGCGCCTCCTGGCACTTGGCCAGGTTGGTGTTGGTGACCAGGTTGGGCAGCGAGTCGATCTCGATGATCGCCGCGATGCGGAGCGGGGCGTACTTCGGGTCCGCCATGATCGCGGCGATGACGTCGATGTACTCGGTCTTGTAGCGGTTGAGGCCGTTCTGCGAGATCAGCAGCTCGCCGTTGGAGGCCAGGGCCGAGCAGTCACGGTTGGGCAGGTTGTAGATGACGACCTGGATGATCGTCTTGGTCGCGCCGTTGGCCGCGTCCTGCTGCAAGGCCAGGTCCAGGTGTTCCCTGAGGCCCTTGCTGTTGCTGCCGGCCGAGCCAGAGGTGATCGCGGCAATCCGGTCCAGCCAGATGGCGGTGGAGGTGTTCGCGACCGCGGAGCCGCCGGGCTCGGAAGCGGCCTGGGCCGACCAGTCGGGGTTCACGTAGCCGGTGGCGCCGACGAACGGGTTGTCCTGGTGCGGCTCGTAGGTGCCGGGGGTCGTGTCGTTGTCGGCCTCGGTCGCGGTGACCGAAACCGACGTCAGACCAGCCGAAGCCACGGTGATCGTCCGGGTTCCATTGGTCTGGTCCGTGTCCTCGGCCGCCGCGATGGTCACGTTCTGCGGGGTGGCGAAGTTGGCGGGAGTGAAGGTCAGCGAAGCGCCACCGGAGACGGTCAGGTTGGCGTCGCCACCGGACGCGGCGGTGTTGGTCACCGTCACGTTGGCCGAAGGCGCGATGGCCAGCCGCACCGAGTACGTCGCCGTGCCACCCTCGGGCACGCCCACGCTGGTCGGGGTGACCACGAGCGACTGCGTCCCGGTCGTGTCGTTGTCAGCCTCGGTCGCGGTGACCGAAACCGACGTCAGACCAGCCGAAGCCACAGTGATGGTCCGGGTGCCGTTGGTCGTGTCGGTGTCCTCCGCTGCCGCGAGAGTCACGTTCTGCGGAGTGGCGAAGTTGGCCGGGGTGAAGGTCAGGCTGGCGCCACCGGACACGGTCAGGTTGGCGTCGCCACCGGACGCGGCGGTGTTGGTCACCGTCACGTTGGCCGAAGGCGCGATGGCCAGCCGCACCGAGTACGTCGCCGTGCCACCCTCGGGCACACTCACGCTGGTCGGGGTGACCACGAGCGACTGCGTCCCGGTCGTGTCGTTGTCAGCCTCGGTCGCGGTGACCGAAACCGACGTCAGACCAGCCGAAGCCACGGTGATGGTCCGGGTGCCGTTCGTCGTGTCGGCGTCCTCGGACGCGGCCACGGTCACGTTCTGCGGTGTCTGCCAGTTGGCGCTGGTGAAGGTCAGCGAGGCGCCACCGGACACGGTCAGGTTGGCGTCACCGCCGCTCGCCGCGGTGCTGGTCACCGTCACGTTGCTGGTCGGCTGGGCGTTCAGGCGCACCGAGTAGGTGGCGGTGCCGCCCTCGGGCACGCTCACACTGGTCGGCGTGACCACCAGCGACTGGGTGGACTGGGGGCCGGTGCAGGGGGTGCCGTTCAGCGAGAACGCGGTCGGGTTGGTGTTGGTCCCGGTGAAGGTGAAGTTGGCGCCGGGCTGGACGACCGCGTTGGCGGCCAGGTTGGGAGCCCAGGAGGGGGCGTTGATGGTGACGTTGGCACCGGACTGGCTCCAGGTGCCTTCCCAGCCGTTCTGGAGGGTCTGGGTGCCGGGGAAGGTGTAGGTGATCTGCCAGTTGGACACTGGGTCGCCGAGGTTCTGGAGCCGGACGGACGCGCCGAAGCCGTTGCCGCCTTCCCACGTCTTCGTGTAAGTGACCTGACAGGCCACCGCGGCGTTCGCGGCGGTCGGACTGGCGACGAGCCCGACTCCGGCGAGTAGCGTCACCGCTACAGCCGTGAGGGCTCTTCGCCAGGAACTCTTGTGGGGTCCCATGTGTGTTTCTCCTTGACGAAACTGATTACGAACCTTGGGAGCGCTCCCAACATCCGTTCGTTTCGTCTGGATGTACAGCATGTTTCCTCACGGCGGCGAATCTCAAACGTCCCACCTGCGCCTGGACTGCTTAAAGTGGTCATCTGTCCGATAAATCCGATGAAAAGTTCAGAGTTCGGGGAGTGACGGACATTGCACAGAATGTCACGATCACTTCGCGGGTATTGCGGTGCGGGCTCGCGAGCGCTTCAATGACGGGACCGGGAGAGCGCTCTCTCACGCTTCCTGACCCCGCACATGGAGCCGCCCAGTGTCTTCCCCCTTCTTATCTCGCCGCCTCTTCGTCGCCGCCTCGGCCGCCTCGGCGGTGGCGCCCTTCGTCCTGTCCGGTACGGCGTCCGCGTCCACCGGCGACCTCGTCGATCATCGTCTGGGTGGGTCCGTCGATCGGGCCTTCGGGTATCTGAACGCCGTACTCGACGGGTACCAGCAGGGGTCCGGGCTGCGGCTGGCGCAGAGCTACAACAACGAGTCGGGGTTGATGACCACGGCGTTCGTGTACGACAACGCGCTGGCCGTCATCGCCTATCTGAGCCGGCCGAGCAGGGAGAACGTGCGGCGGGCGAAGGTCATCGGGGATACGTTTCTGTGGATTCAGAACAATGACGAGACGTTCACCGACGGGCGGGTGCGGCAGGCGTACGCGGCCGGGCCGATGTTGTTCTACGGGGGCGGGCCGGAGTTTCCCGGGGTTCAGCGGGCGGACAGGAAGGCGGCCTTCCTGTGGCCGTTCGGGTTCGGTGGGTCGGCGGTCGGGGATGTGGCCTGGACGGCGCTGGCGCTGGCGCGGCTGTACGAGCGGACCCGGGAGCGGAAGTACCTGGATGGGGCGGTGACGCTTGGAGAGTGGATTGTGGGCAACAGCGTCTCGCCGTACAGGTATGGGGGGTATCTGGGTGGGGTGCAGGGGGATGGCACGACCAAGCAGCGGTGGTGTTCCAGCGAGCACAACATCGACGTGTACGCGCTGTTCCGCGGGCTGGCCAAGTTCACCGGGGATCGGGCGTGGAAGACCAGGGCGCGGGTGGCGGAGGACTTCCTGGACGCGATGTGGAATCCGCAGGGGCGGTTCTACTGGACGGGGACGAAGGGGGCTAATCCGGCGGACGATCCCAATGAGATCAATCCCAGTCCGGTTCCGGAGGACGTACAGACCTGGGCTTATCTGGCGCGCGGGGATCGGGGGCGGGCGGTGGACTGGACGGCGGACGCGCTGGCGACCACCGATCGCGGGGGTGTGTCGGAGAACTCGCAGCTGCCCGCGGGGTATGCGGTGTCTGGGGTGACGTTCAGCGATGTGTCGAAGACGCTGACCGGGCCGGTGCCGAATGGGACGGGGAACAACAATCGGGACGCCGTCTGGTTCGAGGGCACCGCGCACCTCGCGGCGGCGCTGGTGGCTCGGGGCGATCGGGGGAAGGCGCGGGGTTACCTCGGGCAGATCGCGTCCGGGCAGACCGCTCTGGGCGCGGGCCAGACCGTCGGCCTGACCAGCGATCCGAACGGCGGCCGCCTCTCCAATCCGGGCGAAGGCGGCACGTGGACCGGCACCGCGTTACCCGCACGCTCCGGCGTCGTCGCCGCGTCCAGCGCGTTCGACACCGGATTCGGATTCGGCTACTTCCAGAACCAGCACGTCGGGGCCACGAGTTGGTATCTCATGGCCGCACTCGGCTCCAACCCCTACCGGTTCTGACCAGCCGGGCCGGGGGCCCCGGCGCGGGCCCCCGGCTCACCCCGCGCTCGCCAGCGCGGCGCGGATCTCCGACGCGGCGTCTCCCGCGTGGTAGCGGCGCTCGGTCTGCTCGATGCCGTCCATGAACTCCTGATAGCGGATGGCGTAGTACAGGCGCGCCAGCGGCTCGGCCAGGATGACCGCCCGTTCCGGATCCGCGCCCGGCAGCGCGTCCGCCCACGCCTTCACCCATGTTTCGGTCACCTGCTCCCGGCGCGCCTCCGGGGCGAACTCCCGCAACCGCAGCCCGTCCAGCGCGGGGTGCCCGAAATGACAGTCCGCGAAGTCCACGACCACACCGCGCCGCCCGTCCCACCGCCAGTTTCCTGGGTGAAAATCCCCATGCACCACCGTGGACGGCAGCCCGCACGCCTCCAACGCGGCGACCATGTCCGGCAGCTTCCGCACGAGCCCGCGCGCGTCCCGGAGCTCGTCCGCGGTGAGTTCCTCCGCCAGGTCCCCGTCGAGGAGCGTGGTCGCGAGTCCCGCGAGGGCCGGCGAGGTGCGATCCGCGAGTCCGGCCGAGGCCGCCCGGCCGGCGAGCCTGACCTGTGCCGCGACCATGCGGGGCACCATGTGGCCGACCGCGTCCTGCGGCGCGCCCCAGCAGTCCTCCCCCGGGGCGTGCCCGAGCAGCACCCATCTCCGCTCCGGATCCGCGTCGATCAGGCGCGGCACGATGTCGGGGACAACGCTTCCGAAAAGACCGATAGCGGTGGACTCACAAGCCGCGAACCCCGGCGTGGCCTTGAACCAGACCGCCTCCACATCCCCCTCCACCCGGATCCTGAAAAGTCCGGACAGATTCCAGGTCTCCACCTGCTCGACCCACCCCATCGGCACGAACCCCGCCCGGCGAATCGCCCCCTCCGCCCAGGCCAGTCCCGCCCGAACCCCGTCCGCGGTCGCCCACTCGGCCCGCTTCCCATCCGGCGCCAGAACCAACCCCCGAGCAGAACCATCCACTCCCTGAAGCAACCCGAACGAATCCCCACCCAACGCCTCCGCGTGATAGGTCACGTGCCCACCCCGCGACCAGCCACCCCCCTCCACATCCAGCAACCGCAAGACCACCACAGGCCCACGCAAGAGATCCGACAAGTGCGCCGAAACCGCCTCAACATCGGCCCACCAAGGACTCTCCACCGAAAAAGGGCCGACTCCCCCAAGAACGCGGCCCTCACCACTGATCACCACACTTACCGAACGCTCCACGAGCCCAGTCTGCCGACCCCGCGCACTCCCCCGCCAAGCAATTTCCCACCAGTTTCGGCGCGGAGCAGGAGGTAGATGGCTAGGAGCAGGTCAGCGGATCTCAGAGATTCGCCGACCAAGGGGTGAGGATTATCACGATCTCGCGGCGGAATATCGGCCGTTCTGGACAATGGTCCGCGGGTTTTCCCTCGTGACGTCGTTCGGGCAATTCTTCGGTGCGACTGAATCGGCGGCCGACGATTTCCGTTGCTCGCCGGCTTTATTTCGCGGATTACCGCGCGCTCAACGTCGTCACCGGTATTCCAGCTCGACGAACGGTGAAGAGGGCACCCGGCCTCGTTGACGGATGCCCGTTGTGCTGCTCAGGCGCTCGGGGCGCGCCACATCGGGTACATGACCGGCCCGTCGGGCAGGCGGAGCAGTTCCGGCATGTCCACATAACCATGCCGAAGATAGAGGCGGCGGCTGTCCGCGCTGCTGGCCTCCAGGTAGGCGGGCATGCCTTCGGCGTCCAGCCGCTGGTGGTGCTCGCGCAGCAGCTGGCTGCCCAGACCGCGACCCATCCGTCCCTTCACCAGCGCGATGAACGCCAGGTAGTGGTGCGGCTCGTGCGGATGGAGCTTCTCCATCTGCTCCCCGAGGATGCCGAACCGCCCGGCGTGCTCCCCGGCGAACGAGGCCACCGCCTCATCATGTCCGGGAATTTCGGGGTACGGCGCGGTGAACCACACCGCGACTCCGGCGAGTTCGCCCGACTCGTGGATGCCGTACACATCGCCGTGATCGAGGGCGTGCGCCGCGTACATGGTGAAGAAGGCCCGCTGGATCGGCGGGCGATCCGCCACCGGCGGAATGAGCCAGGTCGAGATCGCGTCCATGCGGAAGGTGTCGGCGATGACCCCGCCGACCACGGCCGCGTCGGTCATCCGGGTGATCTCGGCTGTCACTTCGAGGCTCCGGTGACGGCCCGGGCACCAAGGCCGATGTTGGCGTACACGTCCGGCTTGGTGGCCTTGAGCACGCGCGCCCAGACGATTCCGAAGATGATCGCGACCACGAAGATGCCGGGCAACACCCAGCGAATCGGCTCATCGGGCGCGACGCCGAGAACCGTGTCGAAGTTGACCAGGGTCAGCCCGATGATCGTGCACAGCGCCATCGCCGCCAGCGCCGGAGCGATCTTCGTCCGCCACGTCGTCTCCTCCGCGGGGCGCCGCGCGAAGAACGCGATCACCGCGATCGAGGTGACCGTGAGCAGGGTCAGCAGGCCGAGACCGCCGAACGCGCCGAAGGTGAAGAACAGCTTGGTGAGCGGGTCGAGGCCGAGCACCGCGTAGATGGCGATCACGATGAGCCCGAGCGCCGTCTGCAGCAGCGACCCGGCCACCGGCGCGCTCGTCCGGGCCGAGGTGCGCCCGAAGACGGACGGCAGCACGTTCTCCCGGCCCAGCGCGAAGATGTAGCGTGCCGTGGTGTTGTGGAAGGCGATCATGCAGGCGATGCTGCTGGTCACGAACAGCACCGAGCCGAGGGTGGCGATGGGGGAACCCAGGTGGGCGGCGGCCTGGTTGAAGATCAGTTCAGTGCCCTGCTGGGTCGACTCCGCGACGATCCCGTCCACCCCGGTGGGCACGGTCAGCGCCCAGGCGGAGAACGCGTAGAGCACCGCGATGATCGCGATGCCCGCGTAAGTGGCGAGGGGCACGGTCCGGTTCCGATCCTTGGACTCCTCGGCGAACACCACCGACGACTCGATCCCGGCGAACCCGGCGACCACGGTGGCCAGTGCGGCGCCGACCCCGGGAACGATCAGCGCGCCCGGGGAGAAACCCTCGAAGCTGACCCCGCCGGGCGCGGCGTTGAACAGGTTGCCGATGTCGAACACGAGGACGACGGCGATCTCGCTGACCAGCAGCACCGAGAGGATCCTGCCGTTGACGTCCACCCGCAGCACCCCGAGCAGGCCGGTCAGCGCCCAGGTCACCAGGGCGATCACCCACCACGCGGGCGAACCGCCGAACCAGTCGACGAGCAGCGGCTCGGCGGCTAACCCGATGATCCCGTAGAGCCCCAACTGCAGGGCGTTGTAGGCGAGCAGGGCCACCCAGGCGGTCGCCACACCCGCCGTGCGGCCAAGCCCCTGAGCGGCGTACGCGTAGAAGGCCCCCGCGTTCACCACGTGCCTGGCCATCGTCACGTACCCGACCGCGAAGAGCGCGAAGATCCCGCCCAGCAGCAGGAACGCCAGCGGCACGCCGATGACGCCCGTCACGGTGTACGCCGTCGGAACCGAACCGGCGACGACCATCAGCGGCGCCGCCGCCGAGACGACGAAGAACACGACCGACGGCACACCGAGCCGGTCCTCGGCCAGCGCGGCGGATACCGCACTCGGTCTTGGCTGTGTGAGGGACATCCAGAACTCCAGGAATATGGGGGGAAGTGTTGATGTTTCTGGAGCGCCCGCGAATCGTCAGGATCGGCGGTGAACGCGGGATCGCCGTCGCGCATGGCGAAGAACAGGCCGTCGGCGGACGACCCAGCCAGGAAGATCAGCTTCAGCCACGAAGGGCGATGCTATAGGCGAAATGCTAAATCTGTCATTAGGCGAAGGGAATTCTATTTTCTTCGCCTATGTACAGAGGTTGAAAGGCTGGCTTCTCGGGTTACGGTGGTTCGGGTTCGAGGATCAGTTCGGTCTGGGCGATGATGGCGTCGAGCAGGCCGGGTCGGTATTGCAGCCGCTTGAGGTGGTGCTTGATGA
>NZ_JBDPLV010000129.1:0-17356 GCF_039871605.1 Acrocarpospora sp. B8E8
TCGGGCCGCCGAACTGCGCTGGTTGTCTCACGAGGCTCAGGAACTACCGGCTCGGACTGCCACGATCAACAAGCCGCGCCGAAGATGCCCCAATCATCCCCACCTACGGAAAACGGGCCTAGCAGGGCACACTCGGACGCGGCCAAAGGAACTGCTCCGTCGGCTCTTCGTCGAGGCAGGGGCGACCAGGATCGCCCTGGCGGAAGTACCGGACCGCGCTGTCGAGTGACTTGAGGCCGAGGAGTTCCCTGATCTGAGCGGGGTCGGCGCCGTGCTGGCGGAGCCGGGTCGCGTAGGTGTGGCGCAGGGTGTGCGGGCGCAGCCCGGCGAGTTCGGCCGCGATCCCGCAGGCGAGCACGACATCGGTGAGGCCGTCTGTGGTGAGCACGCCGCGCGTGCCGATCCACAGCCCGTCGCCGCCGGCCGTCGCGGCCTCGGCCAGGCGAGGTTGGGCGGCCAGCAGGTCGGCGCGGGCCGGCAGCCAGGCCGAGACACGCGCGCGGGACGGGGCGAGCAGCGGCATGGTGCGGACCTGATCATCCTTGCCGCGCAGGCGGGCGGTGCCACCGTGCGCGGTGACCATGACGTCGGGCACCCGCAGCCGGGCTGCCTCCTCAACGCGGGCGCCGGTGTCGAGCAGCATGGCGATGACGGCGGAATCACGCGGGCCGCGCTCGTCGGCGGCGCGGCGCAGCGCGTCCTCCTGGGGTGGGGTGAGGGCCTTGGGCGCGGGCCGGGAGTTGCGGGCGTTCTTGACCTTGATCCGCAGGCCGGCGCCGACCTCGTAGAGCAGGGCGACCGCGGCCAGGGCCTGATTGACCGTGGCCGGGGCGGCATCGGTGAGCAGGGCGCGCTGCCAGGCGCCCGCCGCGGCCTCGGCGCCGACCCGGTCGACGAAGGCGTCGGAATGCTCGGCGGTGTGCCCGGCCAGCCAGGCCAGATAGGCGCGGACCTGGCGACGGTAGGCGGTCACCGTGTTGGCGGCCAGCGTGCACCGGTCCAGGTGGGCCGCCAACCGGGCGGCGGCCTCGGCTGCTGTGAGCACGCCCTCCATCCGAGCCTCTCATCAATGTAGCGACAGTATGACGAATCTGTGACGATGGTCAAAGTCAACGTAAAATGATCTTAGGGAGCGTGGCCTTCGTCCGGCCAGGAAATGGCAGCTCACGCGAAAACCGATCGGAGCGAAAGTTTCAGATGATCGGGCGGCTGGCCGACGGCACTAGAATTCCCAGATGTGCTCTGGTAGCGCGCACATCTGTATGACCGGTCACCGGCATGCTTGAGCCTCCGGACTCGAACATCCCGTTCGGCACCGCGTCCCAGGAGCGGTTCGTCCTGTCACGCCGGTACGCGGCGGGCACGGGCGGGGTCCGAGGGCTGTTGATCACGATTCTGGGTGATTACGTGCGCCCGACCCGCCGGCCCGCGCCCACCTCGGCGTTCATCGACGCGCTTGGCCGCTTCGGCGTTGAGGAGACCGCCTGCAGGCAAGCCCTGAATCGCGCCGCGGCGGACGGCTGGCTCACAGCCGCCCGTGAAGGGCGGTACACCTGGTGGCATCTCACCCCGGCCTTCGCGCAGTTCCTCCACATCGGCGCCACCCGGATCTTCGGCTTCACCGCGAGCCAAACCGAGTGGGACGGCCGATGGCTGATCGTGCTGGCCCGAGCCGCAGAAACCAACCGGGCGGGACGCCACCTGCTGCGCACGCGACTGCGGTGGGGAGGATTCGGCAACCCGGCGCCCGGGGTGTGGGTCAGCACGCGGACCGATCGCGTCAAGGGGGCCGAGTCCGTACTCGAGGAAGCCGGAGTGCGCCAGGACGCGCAGATCTTCCTCTCCGAGTACCTCGCGGGCGGCAACCTGCCGACCCTCGTGCGCCAGGCGTGGGATCTCGACGAAGTCGAACGCGAATACCAGGCATTCCTCACGACGTTCAGGCACGCGCCCTCCGAAGATCCGCTGGTACGGCTCACGCAGCTCGTGCACGAGTGGCGCCGGCTCGCGCTGACCGATCCCGCGCTGCCCACCGAACTGCTCCCCACGGAATGGATCGGCGCCGACGCCGCGAAGCTCTTCCACCGGCAACACGCGAGCTGGGAACCGGCCGCGACCCGCGAGTGGGAGCGAATCACCGAGCAGGCACGATAGCCCCCTGTTCAGGCGCCCGGCGGTGCGACCGACTCGCGGTGGCGTACCGGCATGGGGACCCGATGCACCTCCCCTGGGCGACCGCCATCCCGGCCCATCTCCGCGAACAGGACATCAACGGCCTTGCGGCCGAGTTCGTAGTGCGGCAGAGCCACCGTGGTGAGCTTGGGGCGCATCCATGACGCGAGGGGGTGATCGTCGAATGAGACGACCGACACATCCGCGGGAACGCTCAGGCCCGCATCGTCCAGCGCCTGGTACGCCCCGAACGCCAGCCGATCGTTGAGGCAGATCAGGGCACGCGGGCGAGCGGTCTCCAGCAGGGCGCGAGTCGCGGCCAGGCCGCCCTCCGGCTGCCAGTCACGGCAGACCCGGCCGCCCGCGATCCTGACCCCGGCCGCCCCGAAGACCTCGCGGATTCCGACGAGCCGTTCGACGGCCGCGACGCTGTCCGGTGGCACATCGCGGAGCCCGGGACCGGCGCCGATCAGGTGCACGCCGTCGCGGTGGCCGGCGTCGAGCAGCACGCGGGCGGCGGCCCGCCCGGCCTCGACCTCGTCGGGGAGGATGGAGGGCAGCGGCGAGGGCTGCTTGGGGAGCGCGTTGAGCAGGACCGCGGGAGCGGCCGCGATGTCCTTGGGCACCTTGATGGTCCTGGTGTACATCGCGGCCAGGATGATCCCGTCGACCTGGCGGTCCTGCATGGCGTGCAGCAGGCCGCTTTCGAGGTCGGGTTCGCCTTCGGTCTCTCCGATGAACAGCATGACGCCACGCTCCCGCGCGGCCTCCAGCGCGCCTTTGATCATGTCACCGGCCAGGCGTGAGGTCGCGACGGTGTCGGAGACGAAGCCGATCGTGCGCGTCGTGCCGGTGCGCAGCCCGACGGAGACGGCGTTGGGCCGGTAGCGCAACTCCTCGGCGGCGCTCAGCACCCGCTGCTCGACATCGCGGGAAATGCGCAGTTCCCGCCCGCGCCCGCTCAGCACCAGCGAGGCGGTGGTCCTGGAGACGCCGGCGGCCTGGGCGACGTCCGCCAGCGTGACCCGTCGTGAGCTCACCGAGCGACCTCCACATTCCGTCCGTGTTTCGGGGCCTTGACACCACGGATACGCACGGTGAGACTATCGCATTGCTAATACGATTTAGCATTGCGGTCCGGGATCGATGGCGCTGGCCGGCAGGTCCCAATCAACGGAGGAGACGTCCCATGTCTCGTCGAACTCGCTCCCGCCGGCTCGCGGTCGTCCTGGGAGGGACGCTGGCCGCCGCCTGCGGCGGGCCCGGAAGCGGCGCCCCGCTGCTGTGCGCGGGAGCGCTGCTGATCCTGGCGCCTACACTGGTGATCTTCCTCATCTTCCAGCGGTGGTTCGTCACCGCTCCGCTACAGGATTCGCTGAAGGGCTGATCACTTGACGATCTATGGAGCCGTCGAGGCGGGCGGCACGAAGTGGGTGTGCGCGGTCGCCGACGAGGACGGACGCGTGCACGCGACCGAAGTGATACCGACGACGACCCCGGCGCGGACCATCCCCGAGGCGGTGCGGTTCTTCCGGAGCCACGACGCCCTGGCCGCGATCGGCGTCGCCAGTTTCGGTCCCGTCGATCTGGATCCCGTCTCGCCGACGTACGGCCATATCACCGCCACGCCCAAGCCGGGGTGGGCGAACACCGATGTCGTCACGCCCCTGCGTACCGCGCTGAAGGTCCCCGTCGGCTTCGACACCGACGTGAACGGGGCCGCGCTGGGCGAGGCGCGGCACGGCGCGGGCCGTGGCCTGCACACGGTCGCGTACGTGACCGTGGGCACCGGCATCGGCATGGGCGCCATCGTCCACGGCCGCCCGCTGCACGGGCAGGCGCACCCCGAGTTCGGCCATATACGCGTTCCCCGCGACATTGGTCGTGACCCCTTCGCCGGTAGTTGTCCCTTCCACGGAGACTGTCTGGAAGGGCTCGCCTCGGGTGAGGCGATGCGGCGGCGCTGGGGACGGCCCGCCGAGCAGGTGGAGGACGCCGCGGCGTGGCGGCTCGAGGCCGAGTACCTCGCGCTCGCCGTGATCAACCTGACCTACACGCTGTCCCCCCAGCGCGTCATCGTGGGCGGAGGCGTGGCGAGACATCCCTCCCTCATCGAGGAGGTACGGGCCCGCGTGCTCGATCTGGCCGCCGGCTACCCGAATGACCAGGCGGCCATGGACGCCTACCTCGTCGGGCCGTCCCTCGGCGACCTCTCCGGCGTCACGGGAGCCGTCGAACTGGCACGTGAAGTGAGCGCACCATAGATGCAGTGGACCCGACACCACCTCGACCTGATCGCCGAGGACGCCGCGACGACGGCGCCCCTCATCCTGGGCTCGCCGCCGCAGATACTGCCTGACCTGGACCTGTGGGACATGTGGCCGGTCCAGGAAGAGGACGGCTCCGCGTCGGTGCACCTCGGCCGCGAGCTGTGGATGGGCCTGTCGGCCCCCGCCACCGGCCATCCCGAGGAACGCCACGACCTGGCCCGCATCCGGCTGCTGGCGAAAGGCGAGGACGGCTGGACCGATCTGGGGAACGTGTTCGCCGATGGGGCCTCCCTCGGCAGCCGCGAGTGGTCCGGATCGGCGGTCCGCCGGTCGGACGGCACGATCTCGGTGTTCTACACGGCCGCCGGACGGCGCAGCGAAGCACGCCCGACGTTCGTCCAGCGTGTCGTCGAAAGCCGGTCGAAGCTGCCGCAGGAACCGGGCGCGCACCATGAGGAGATCGTGCGCTCGGATGGGCGCACGTACCTGGTGGCCGACGACCTCGAAGGCGGGCCGGGGCGGATCCGGGCCTTCCGCGATCCCGCCTGGTTCCGGGACCCCGCCGACGGGCGCGAATACCTGCTGATCGCCGCGTCGGTGGCGTGGCGCGACCGGCACATGGGGGCGGTGGCGCTCGCGGGCGCCGGACCCGGCGGTTGGTCGCTCGGTACGCCCCTGCTCACGGCGGACGGGATCAACCGGGAGATCGAGCGTCCGCATGTCGTCGTCCACGAGTCGTCGTACTACCTGTTCTTCTGCACCCAGCGCCACTCGTTCGAACCCCTGGGGTCGGCGCCCACCGGGCTCTACGGCTTCGTGGCTCCTCGTCTGACCGGGCCCTATGAACCACTGAACGGATCAGGGCTGGTAATCGGGAATCCATCCGCCCAGCCTGACCAGGCGTACGCCTGGATGGTGCTGACCGACTTGCGGGTGGTGAGCTTCGTCAACTACCGGACCACCGATGCGGATGCCGAACTGACGCGGTCCCATTTCGGGGGGACCATCGCACCGTTTCTCCGGCTCACCCTCAACGGGACCGTTTCGAAACTTTCGGCTAGCGTAGACGCGGCGCGGTGCTCCCCCGGACGATGAGTTCGGTGCCCAGCTCGACCCGGTTCTGTCGCAGCGGCTCGCCCTGGGCGAGGGTGATCAGCATGGTGGCCGCCGTGGCGCCCATCTCCGTCAGCGGCTGGCGGATCGTGGTCAGCGGCGGGATGGCCCAGCGCCACGCGGGCATGTCGTCGAAGCCGATCACGCTCAGGTCGTCGGGGATGCGCAGCCGCAGTTCATGGGCCGCGTGGTAGACGCCGATGGCCTGGCCGTCGTTGCAGGTGAAAATTGCGGTGGGCGGGTCGGGCAGGCGCATCAGGCGACGGGCCTGGAGCAGGCCGTCCTCGATCAGGAAGGCGCCGGGGCAGATCAGTTCCGGGTCGATCGGCACCCCGGCGGTGTCGAGCGCGGCGCGGTAGCCGTCCAGGCGGGCCCGGCTGGACAGCGCGTACTCGGGGCCGGTGATGATGGCGATGCGCCGGTGGCCGAGTTCCAGCAGATGGCGGGTGGCCACCAGGCCGCCGCTCCAGTTGGCCGCGCCCACCGACGGGACCCGATGGCCCGGGTCACCGGCCGGATCCAGCACCACCAGGGGGACCTCGCGGGTGGCGAGCTGGTCGCGCTGGCTGTCGGTCGGGCTGGAGAACACCGTGATCACGCCGTCCGGACGGTGGCTGAGCACGTCCTCGATCCAGTCGCGCCCGGGGGTATGACTGCCTCCCAGTTCGGAGAGCACCACCGCCAGATGGTGCTGGCGGGCCACCCGCTGAACGCCTTTGATGACCTCTGTCGGGTAGTCGCCCGCCAGCTCATGGAAGACCAGCTCGATCAGGCCCGTCGCCTTGACCCGCCGCCGCTGCCTGCGGTAACCGTGCTCGCGGATGAGACCCTCGATCAGGGCGCGGGTCTCCGGGCCGACCTCGGAGCGGCCGTTGACCACCTTGGAGACCGTCGCCGTGGACACTCCGGCCAGCTCCGCCAGTTGTGCCAGAGTCAGCGCCTGCGCTGGCGGGGAGCCGGTGGCGTACGGTTCCTCGGTCGTGGTCATGGGGAGAGTCTAGCCGGGAGTTTTCGGCCTTCGATCGTCGCTGTTTGCGCTGCTCTCACTATGAGATCGCGAGCAGGATCGGAGAGTCCCGGCACTGATGGTTCAGCAATTATCGGAGATTGATAGAAATTTTCGAGGTAGTTGATCTAGGCGTGAATGGCCTGCTGGTGGGCATCGGCCCGGGGCCGGGTGGCTCTGTCGCCACGGCCACGGGCCGGTTTCATCGTCGTGTGCGCCGACGGTCAGGCAATGGCGCAAACGGTGCCGTTGAGCCGGAACTGAGCCGGCGCGGTGTTGGTTCCGCTGTAGGTGCCCTGGAATCCGAAGCCGGTGCCGGCCCCGTTGTGGTCCAGCCCCTGCCCTCCCGGCCGCTGCGCGTTCATCTGCAGGAAGTCGGTCGGGCCGAAGAGCGCGACCCCCGCCTGTACGGCACTGGACACGCCGGTGGTTCCGACGGTCCCCCCAGCGACGCCACGCCGCCGGTCAGCGCCGCCATGTCCGCCACCCAGCCACCCGAGGAGTCGCCCATGACCACAAAGCGGTTGGGGTCGAGCTGATACGTGCCGGCGCGCGAGCGCAGCCAGCGGATGGCCGTCTTGATGTCGTGCACCTGCGCCGGGAACTTCGCCTGGGAGCTGGACCGGACGCTGACGCCGGCCACCGCGTACCCCCTGGAGTTGAAGAAGCCGGCGATCGAGCTCGCGCCGCTCTTGCCGTTGTCGGCCGTCCACGCCGACCCGCTGGTCCAGATCACCAGCGGCCGGGGTGCGCTGCCGCCGCCATCCGGCAGGTACAGGTCGAGCAGATGTCCCTGGCTGCCCGCCGGTTGCGGGGGCGCGTACGCGAGGTTGCTGATCACCTGCGCCTGGACCGGTGGGGCGAGGGCGACGGTGGTCAAAGATTCTGTATAACGAGTCAATCCATCTGATCGAGCGACCTATCCCCCAACTGGGAACATTCGTTGCTATCAGGAACGACCGGCGCAAAAATAAGCGAAAGTTTCACGCTTTCAACGAGCTGGCGACGCGGCCCGGAGGCAGCGCTGAGACCTGCACATGCGCTCTGAGCCTTGGACGGAACCTCACCATCTCCCGGCCAAGGTGAAGTTACGTACATAGATCACGAAATCTATGATGCGTGACCTGGCTACTTTCCGTGAAACGTTCACGAATCATGCTGTTCGCGATATCTCCATCACTGGACGAAAAGTCCAGGCTGGGAAACGTGTGGCGCACGGCGTGACGGTCGCCGAGAGCGACAGGTCGTTGACGGGTCTCCAGGCGTCGGATGTACTCCGCGACATCACAACCCTTCCGGCACAGGTCAGGAGGCACCCGTGCTTCTTGAAATGTTAGCGCTAACACAGAATCATCCCCTGACCAGGTCGGCCGTCGAGGAGCCCCGACGAGGACGTAACCCCAGGGAGTCATGGATGCGCTTCATCGCTCGTGCACCCGCACGACAGCACAAGGTCGCCGCGCCCACGCACCGGCCGGCGAGGTATCGCAGGCTGGTGGTGCTCGCGGTGTCGGTCCTGGCGATGACCGGGCTCAGCCCGCTGACCGCGACGAGCGCCCAGGGCGCTGTGGCCTGCCGGGTCGAATACACCATCGCGAACCAGTGGAACCCCGGCTTCACCGCGAACATCGTCATCCGCAACCTCGGCGACGCCGTCAACGGCTGGCGGCTGACCTGGACCTTCGGAGCGGGCCAGCAGATCACCCAGGCGTGGAACAGCACGGCCACCCAGAGCGGGGCGAACGTCACCCTCACCGACGCCGGTTACAACGCCTCGATCCCCTCCGGCGGGAACACCGGCCTCGGCTTCAACGGCACCTGGAGCGGGTCCAACCCGGTCCCGGCCTCCTTCGCCCTCAACGGCACCCCGTGCACGGGGACGCCGTCCTCCCCGACCCCAACCCCGACGCCCACACCCAGCCCGAGCCCCAGCCCGTCGCCGTCGCCGAGTAGCCCGGGGAACCTGCCCGCCAGCTTCCGATGGCAGTCCAGCGGACCCCTGATCGGCCCCAAGTCCGACGCCACGCACAACATCGCCGCGGTCAAGGACCCCTCGGTGGTCTACTACAACGGCCGCTGGCACGTGTTCGCCTCCACCGCGAGTTCCTCGGGCGGCTACAACCTGGTCTACCTGAACTTCACCGACTGGGCCCAGGCCGCCAGCGCCACCCACCACTACCTGGACCAGAGCGGGATCGGCACCGGCTACCGCGCGGCCCCGCAGGTGTTCTACTTCGCGCCGCAGAACCGGTGGTACCTCGTCTACCAAACCGGCAACGCCTCGTACTCCACGACCACGGACATCACCAACCCGAGGTCCTGGAGCGCGCCGAGCCACTTCTACTCCGGCATGCCCGACATCATCCGGCAGAACATCGGCAACGGCTACTGGGTCGACATGTGGGTGAGCTGCGACAACGTCAACTGCTACCTGTTCTCCTCGGACGACAACGGCCACCTGTACCGCTCGCAGACCACCGTGGCGAACTTCCCCAACGGGTTCTCCCAGCCGGTGATCGCCCTCCAGGACGCCAACCGGAACCGGCTCTTCGAGGCCGCCAACATCTACAAGATCAAGGGGAAGAACCAGTACCTGCTGCTGGTGGAGGCCATCGGCGGCGACGGCCGCCGATGGTTCCGCTCCTGGACCTCCAGCAGCATCGGCGGCTCCTGGACACCGCTCGCCGCCGAGGAATCCAACCCGTTCGCCCGGGCGAACAGCGTCACCTTCGACGGAACGGCGTGGACTCGCGACATCAGCCACGGCGAGATGCTCCGGGACGGCTACGACCAGACCCTGACGATCAGTCCTTGCAACCTGCGCTACCTCTACCAGGGCCTGGACCCGAACGCCGGCGGTAACTACAACACCCTGCCGTGGCGGCTCGCCTTACTCACCCAGACCAACTCCACCTGCTGACGCCAACCGGGCATGCCCTCCCCCCTTTCATCGAAAGGACAGGCCAACCGCGCCGACAAGCTTCACCTTCAACGGCGGCAATAGCCGGCAACTTGAACGCCACCGATACCGGTGCCGAGATGGCCGGCCACTCTCATCCCCCTTCTCTTCCGGAGCCCCCATGTCTCTGAGCCGTCGCCAGCTCTTCCAAGCCGCGGGCGCGACCGTCGCGCTCTCGGCCGCCGGTCAGGTCGCCGGTACGTCCGCCGCCCAGGCCGCCATCGCTCCCGTGCGATCCGACATCGGTGTGTCCGCCTACGGATTCGACCTCGGCCAGGTGCGCCTGTCGTCGGGCCGGTGGCTGGACAACCAGAACCGCACCCTCAGCTACCTGCGCTTCGTCGACGTCGACCGGCTGCTGTACGTCTTCCGGTCCAATCACCGCTTATCCACCAACGGCGCTTCGGCCAACGGCGGCTGGGACGCCCCCAGCTTCCCCTTCCGCAGCCACGTCCAGGGCCATTTCCTGACCGCCTGGGCGCAGGCGTGGGCGGTGACCGGCGACACCACCTGCCGGGACAAGGCCAACTACCTGGTCGCCGAGCTGGCCAAATGCCAGGCCAACAACAGCGCCGCCGGATTCAGCGCCGGTTACCTGTCGGGTTTCCCGGAGTCGGATTTCAGTGCCGTGGAGGCCCGGACGCTGAGCAACGGCAACGTGCCGTATTACTGCATCCACAAGACCCTGGCCGGGCTGCTGGACGTGTGGCGGCACATCGGTAACACCCAGGCCAGAAGCGTGCTCCTCGCGCTCGCCGGCTGGGTCGACTGGCGGACGGCCCGGCTGAGCGCCAGCCAGATGCAGTCGATGCTGGGCACCGAGTTCGGCGGCATGAACGCCGTGCTCACCGACCTGTACCAGATGACGGGCGACTCGCGCTGGCTGACCACCGCCCAGCGCTTCGACCACGCCGCCGTGTTCAACCCTCTGGCCGCCAACCAGGACCAGCTCAACGGCCTGCACGCCAACACCCAGGTCCCCAAGTGGATCGGCGCGGCCCGCGAGTACAAGGCCACCGGCACCACCCGCTACCGCGACATCGCCGCCAACGCGTGGAACATCACGGTCAGCGCGCACACGTACGTGATCGGCGGCAACAGCCAGGCCGAGCACTTCCGCGCGCCGAACGCCATCGCGGGCTACCTGTCCAGGGACACCGCCGAGTCCTGCAACACCTACAACATGCTGAAACTGACCCGGGAGCTGTGGCTGTTGTCCCCCTCCCGGGCCGACTACTTCGACTTCTACGAGAGCGCCCTGCTGAACCACCTCATCGGCCAGCAGAACCCGGCCGACAGCCGAGGGCATGTCACCTACTTCACGCCGCTCAACCCCGGCGGACGGCGCGGCGTGGGCCCGGCCTGGGGCGGCGGCACCTGGAGCACGGACTACAACTCGTTCTGGTGCTGCCAGGGCACCGGCATCGAGGTCAACACCAAGCTGATGGACTCGATCTACTTCCACGAAGGCACGACGCTGTTCGTGAACCTGTTCGTGCCTTCCACGCTCAACTGGTCGCAGCGCGGTATCACGGTCACCCAGTCCACCTCCTACCCCGTGAACGACACCACGTCGTTGCAGGTCACCGGCAACGTGAGCGGGTCGTGGACGATGCGCATCCGCATCCCGGCCTGGACGCAGGGCGCCACGGTGAGCGTCAATGGGGTCCAGCAGAGCATCGCCACCACGCCGGGCTCCTACGCCGTGCTCACCCGGTCGTGGACCTCCGGCGACACGGTGATCGTCCGGCTGCCCATGCGGGTGATCATGAAGGCCGCCAACGACAACCAGAACCTCCAGGCCGCCGTGTACGGCCCGGTCGTGCTCTCCGGCAACTACGGCAACACCACGCTGTCATCGGCGCCGGCGCTGACCACCTCGACGATCAACCGGACCAGCACGTCGGCTCTGGCGTTCACCGCCACGGCCAACGGCTCCTCGGTCAACCTGGGGCCGTTCTACGACGCCCACAACCACAACTACGTCGTCTACTGGAACGCCGGCGGCGGGGGCCCAACGGGCGGCGAGGCCAGTTTCCGGCTGGCCAACGCGGCCAGCGGGCTGGTGCTCGGCATCCAGAACATGTCCACCGCCGACGGCGGCCTGGCCCTGCAGTGGACCGACAACGGCAGCTCCGATCACGACTGGGTGCCGATCGCGGACGGCTCGGCACTGCGGTTCCGCAACGTCAACAGCGGCAAGGTGCTCGGCGTCGAGAACATGTCGACGGCCGACAACGCCCGCGTCATGCAATGGGCCGACAACGGCACCGCCGACCACCGCTGGACGATCACCGACGTCGGCGATGGCTCGGTCAAGATCCGCAACGCCAACAGTTCCAAGCTGCTGGGCATTCAGGGCGGGTCGACCGCCAACGGGGCGCAGGCCGTACAGGATCCGGACAACGGCAGCGCCGACAACCAGTGGCGGTTCGTGCCCAACGGCGCGCGGCGCGTCCAGAACGTGGGCACCGGCATGGTGCTGGGGGTCACGAACATGTCGACGGCGGACGGGGCGCTGGTCGTGCAGTGGGGCGACACCGGCACCGCGGACCATCTGTGGACCGCGATCCTGGACACCGGCGGCTACCTGCGGTTCCGCAACTCCAACAGCCAGAAGGTGCTGGGCGTGGAGAACATGGGCACCGCGGCCGGGTCCCGCGTCGTGCAGTGGGCCGACAACGGCACCAGCGACCACCGCTGGCGCCTCCGGTACGGCTCCAGCGCCGCCTTCCGCATCCAGTGCGCCAACGGCGGCCGAGTGCTCGGCCTCAGCGGCACCTCCCAGGGCGCCCAGGTCGTCCTGGCCGACGACAACGGTTCGAACAACAACCTCTGGAGATTCCTGTGATCAGACGCCTGCTGGCAATCCTCCTGCCCGCTGTGCTCGCAGGCACCGTGCTCACCATCGTGTCGTCGAGCGCATCGGCGGCGACCGTCGACACCAACGCCTGGTACGTCCTGGTCAACCGCAACAGCGGCAAGGCCCTGGACGTCTACAACTTCTCCACCGCCGACGGCGGCCGGATCACCCAGTGGACCCGCGGCGACGGCAACAACCAGCAGTGGCAGTTCGTCGACTCCGGCGGCGGCTACTACCGCATCAAGTCCCGCCACTCCGGCAAGGTGCTGGACGTCTACAACTGGTCCACCGCCAACGGCGGCGCCATCGTGCAATGGGCCGACGGCAACGGCACCAACCAGCAATGGCGGTTAGCCGACTCCAGCGGCGGTTACGTCCGCTTCATCAGCCGCCACAGCAACAAGGCCCTAGAGGTCCAGGGCGCCTCCACCGCCGACAACGCCAACATCGTCCAGTACGACGACTGGGGTGGCAACAACCAGCAGTGGCAGCTCGTCCAGGTCGGCAGCGGCAACCCGACCCCGACGCCGACACCCACCCCGACCCCAGGCGGCACCTACACCAACCCCGTCGTCTGGCAGGACTTCGCCGACGGCGACATCATCCGGGTCGGCGACGCCTACTACTACTCGGCCTCCACGATGCACTACTCGCCGGGCGCGCCCATCCTGCGCTCCTACAACCTGGTCGACTGGGAGTACGCGGGCCACTCGGTGCCCCGGCTCGACTTCGGCTCGACCGCCTACGACCTCAACGGCGGCCGGGCGTACGTGAAGGGCATCTGGGCCTCCACCCTGAACCACCGGCCGAGCAACAGCACGTACTACTGGCTCGGCTGCGTCGAGTTCAACCGCACCTACGTCTACACCGCCTCGGCGGTCGACGGCACCTGGACCAAGCGCTCCCAGATCAACAACTGCTACTACGACGCCGGCCTGCTGATCGACGACAACGACACGATGTACGTCGCCTACGGCAACAGCACCATCAGCGTCGCGCAACTGTCCGCCGACGGGCTCAGCCAGGTACGCGCCCAGCAGGTGTTCACCACGCCGTCCAGCGTCGGCACCCTGGAGGGTGCCCGCTTCTACAAGCGCAACGGCTACTACTACATCTGGCTGACCCGCCCCGCCAACGGCCAATACGTGCTCCGATCGACCAGCCCGTTCGGCCCGTACGAGATGCGCCAGGTCCTGCTCAACATGCCCGGCCCGATCTCCGGCGGCGGCGTGCCCCACCAGGGCGGCCTGGTCCAGACCCAGAACGGCGCCTGGTACTACATGTCCTTCGTCGACGCCTACCCCGGCGGCCGCGTCCCGGCCCTGGCGCCGATCACCTGGACCGGCGACGGCTGGCCCACCATCCAGACCGTCAACGGCGGCTGGGGCGTCACCTACCCGAAACCGAACATCCAGACCACCAGGACCGTCCAGCCGATGATCGGCGCCGACACCTTCACCTCGGGCACGCTCGGCCACCGGTGGGAGTGGAACCACAACCCCGACACCAGCAGGTGGTCGACAGGCAGCGGGCTGCGTCTCCAGACGGCGACCGTCACCAACGATCTGTACAACGCCCGCAACACCCTGACCCACCGCATCCAGGGCCCGTCGTCCACCGCGACGATCGAACTCGACTACGCCACGATGGCCAACGGCGACCGGGCCGGGCTGGCCATGCTCCGCGACTCCTCGGCCTGGATCGGCGTCAAACGCGACAACGGCGCCACCCGCGTGGTGATGACCAACGCTCTGACCATGAACAGCAGCTGGCAGACCACCGGAACCGGCACCGAGGCAGCGAGCGCGAACGTCTCCGGCGGCCGGATCTGGCTACGCGTCAACGCCGACATCCGCCCCGGCTCGGGACGCCAGGCCCGCTTCTCCTACAGCACCGACGGGACCAACTTCACCGCCCTCGGCCCGGCCTTCACGCTCAACAACGCCTGGCAGTTCTTCATGGGCTACCGGTTCGGGATCTTCAACTACGCCAGCCAGGCCCTCGGCGGCTCGGTGACCGTACGCCGATTCGATCTGACCACCCCATGAACACAGAGAGGCATCCATCATGAACGGCCGCCGGCGATGGAAAGAACTCCTGGCCCTGCTCGAGCGTCGCGGTGAAGGACTCTCGGTCATCCGGCACAACAACCAGTGGCACATCTACGCCACCAACGCCACCGGCACCGGCTGGAACGCGCCGAGCCGCCGCACCCGGACCAGGAACGCCAGACATCGAGTTCCTCGGCACGCGACCCATGGGGGCCTATTGTTCGGCCGCGATCCGGGTGGCCGTCTCGACGAGGCGGTTGGCGTAGCCCCACTCGTTGTCGTACCAGCCGAAGATCTTCACCAGCGTCCCGTCGGTCTGCGTCAGGGGCGCGTCGAAGACGCAGGAGGCGGTGTCGCCGATGATGTCGCTGGAGACCAGCGGCGCCGTGCTGTAGCGCAGGACGCCTGCCAGTCGGCTCTGCGCCGCCTGGGCGAACGCGTGGTTGACCTCCTGGACGCTGGTCTGGCGGCCGACCACCGCGGACAGGTCGGTCAGTGAACCGTCGACGACCGGGACGCGCAGGGCGATGCCGTCGAGGCGGCCCCTCAGGTCGGGCAGGACCTCGCCGACCATGCGGGCGGCGCCGGTCGTGGTGGGGATGATGTTGACGGCGGCCGAGCGAGCGCGGCGTGGATCCTTGTGCGGCGAGTCGAGCAGCCGCTGGTCGCCCGTGTAGGCGTGGACGGTCGTCATGAAGCCCTTGACCAGGCCGAACGTCTCGTTGAGCACCTTGACCATGGGCGCGACGCAGTTGGTCGTGCAGGAGGCCATCGAGATGATCTGGTGCAGCCCGGGCCGGTAGGCGGCGTCGTTGACGCCGGGGACGAGCGTGACGTCCATATCCTTGCCGGGCGCGCTGACGAGCACCGTGCGGGCGCCGTTCTTCAGATGCTTCTCGGCGTCGGCCCTGCTGCGGAACCGGCCGGTCGCCTCGATCACGAGGTCCACCCCGTACGCCGTCCAGTCGATGCCGGACGGGTCATGGTAGGCGGTGACCGGAATGCGCCTGCCGTCGACGATCAGCGCGCCGGGGGCGACCGAGACGGGCTTGTCATAGGTGCCGTACGTCGAGTCGTGCTTGAACAGATGGGCCAGCGCGTCGGCGTCGGCCAGGTCGTTGATCGCGACGACGTCCAGCCCCTGGTCCAGCCCGGCGCGGAGCACGGCGCGGCCGATCCGGCCGAAGCCGTTGATACCGATCTTCATCGTGATTCCTCTCTGCGGGTCTACAGGCCGATCGTCCGGCGACGCCGGTGCGTGCTCGTAGAGGCGAAGGACCGTGTCCGCGGAACTTCCGGCCCCGCGTTCAGTTCTGACTTCGCCAGGCGTACGAAGGCCAGCCCGGTGAGCGCCGCCACGGTCACGGCCATGACCGCGCCACCGAGAACACCGATCGCGGCGACCAGCCAGACCGGCTGCCCTTCCCGCCACAGCGGCGTGGTCACGGCGGCGAACACGGCGAGCGCCACCAGCCAGGCGCCCGCCGTGGCGGCGATCCACCAGGCCGTGCCAGGCAGCCGCGAGGCCAGGACACGCCACTGCAGGCCGCCCATCGCGACGAGCATGACGGCGCCCAGCAGCACGAGCACCATCGGCGGCTGGTCGAATCCGCCGAGCACGATGGGGATCGCGCCGATCGACCACGCCACCGCCGCTCCCCCGGCGGTGGCCCCCGCCCAGGTGGCGGTCGGCACCCACGGCAGGGCCGTTCGCAGCGCGTACGCCTGAGCCAGGCCGAGAACAGAGCCCTCCACGATTCCGGCGGCAACGATGAGGAGCGCCCGCAGCAGTTCGGGGCCCGCCGCGGCGACCGACGCGGCGACCAGCGCGGGCACCGCGAAGCCGGCCAGCTCGCCCAGCGTCACAGCGCCGAACCAGCGACGCCACAGACCACTGGGCTCGGGCCGGGGTTCAGCCGGCGCGACCACCATCGTGACCGCCACACCGTCCTCGAGCGAGGGCACCACAGGCACGCCCACCGCTCCGAGGGCGTCGCGCACCGCGGTCGGCGCGCTGTTCACCGCCCCGTAGGCGGCATGCCGCTTGCCCCTCAGGACCACGGTCAGCGGTGCGCCTCCCGCCAGGTTGCGCCACCACAGCCGGTCACGCCTGCTGACGATCGTGAGCACGTCGCCGTCCTCCGCGTACTGGACGGGGACAGCGAAGGTACGCCCCGAGCGGCACCCTGTGATCAATAACAAGACCACGCTCCGGGACAGAAGATCATGCAACGGAGACAGCAGCAACCATCGCACCACGGCGTTGACGACACGCATCGGAGCCTCCTTCAACGGCTCTTCCACGGTCGCCAATCTCACCAAGCCAGACATGTGCCGAAAGTCCCGCCCGACGGTGCCTTTGGGCTCGGGGTGCCCCGCCGCACCGCTCGAAAGGCTTGAAGCGCCTACGAGTCACGGCAAGGAGTGCGGAAATGACCTACGTCTTCGACTTCGCCGACGGTGGTATGCACATGAAAGACCTGCTCGGCGGAAAGGGCGCGAACCTGGCCGAGATGACCCGGCTGGGCCTGCCGGTCCCACCGGGCTTCACGATCACCACCGAGGCCTGCCGGACCTACCTCAAGCTGGGCGAGATCCCCGAAGGGCTGCTGGGGGAGGTCGGCGAGCACCTGCTCCGCGTCGAGCAGACCATGGGCCGCCGGCTCGGCGACCCGGCCGATCCGCTGCTGCTGTCGGTCCGCTCCGGCGGCAAGTTCTCCATGCCCGGCATGATGGAGACGATCCTGGACGTCGGCCTCACCGACAGCACGGTCACCGGCCTGGCCGCCACCTCCGGCGACGACCGCTTCGCCTGGGACTGCTACCGCAGGCTCATCTCCATGTACGGCGCCACGGTCGAGGGCGTCCCGCACGACCTCTTCGAGCGAGCGCTCGCGGCTCATCGCCGTGCGGCCGGCGTAC
>NZ_JBDPLV010000013.1:0-206043 GCF_039871605.1 Acrocarpospora sp. B8E8
ACCCAGCCCTTTGATCTACCTCGGGGCTTCCGTCCCGCCCTCGCCGGCTTCCGCCCCGCCTCCGCCGTCACCGTGGTTCTCCCACCACCCTCCCTAATCAGAGTTATCGGGTTTGCCTTCGGGCAGACTTGGTGCCAGGGAGCCGCCGGTGGGTGAGCACCCTCCCTCCCTGGGCCCTTCGGGAGCCCTGAACAAAGATCGTGCCCCCTCCGGTCGGCCGGGAAAGTTGATCGCTGCTGGGATGTCGTGCCCACCCCTGTTCGCCGGGGGTGTGAGCACTTGTTGATTAGGTCGCCGATGGTTCTCCCATCCGCCCAGCCCTAATCAGGACTATCGGGTTGCCTTCGGGACTCATTGCGCCGAATCACCACCGTCACTGACCGGTGATTTCGTGCAGGACTTCGTAGCAGTAGTCGCGGCGGATGTCGTGGAAGGTGGCACAAGGGTCGGGGATTCTTGTGGTTGGTTTTGGCCTTGTTGCCTGGGTTGTCGCGGGTGGGAGGGGTCTGGGGGGCAGGCTGATCTTGCTTTTGATGGGGGTAGGGGCGGTTGGTGGGGGTTTGAGGGTGGGGAGTGGGAGGGGGCGGGAGCCGAGGAGGCCGCCGGCCAGGGGGCCTAGGTTGGTGAGGGCTTCGGGGAGTGTGGGCAGCGGGGTTATGGGAGGTGGGGTGGGGGTTTGGTGATCGTCTGGGGGGACTGGGCCGCCTGATGGAGGGAGGGCGTTTTGGCTGGAAGTTTGTTCTGTGAAGGGCGTTTGGCCGGAGGTCTCTTCGAAGGTGATGGCGAGCCAGACGCCTAAGCCGGCGGTGGCGAGGACGGTGGTTGCGCCTGCCGTGGCCAGCAACGTTCGGGGCCAGTTTGTGCGTGGTGATGAGAAGTCCGGCAATGTCGTAATTCTTTCGTGATTCCTGCGCCGTGAATTCGTTATTGGGTTTAGTGTGGTCGCTCATCCACGCGGGAGGCACGGATTTCCCCAAGACATCGGCAAGGAGGGTTCGCGGATGCCCCGGTTTGGGCGGCGCAGTGCCTGGTTGGCCATCGGCCTGAGCGCTCTCGTGTTCGGTGCGGTCGGGTGCGGATCGAGTGGTAGCCGGGTGGCCGGGGATCTGACGGAGGAATCACCGGTTCCGGTCGACTCGTACGTGGTGCCCACGAAGCCGTCCGCCAGCGGTTCCAAACCACGCAAGCCGAGTCCAACGGCCAAGGCGCGGAGAATCTCCAAGCCCGGGTCCGCTGTTGCCGACGCACGGGGATCTGAGGATAAATCCGGACGTCTCGGCAGTGTTCCCAAACGTTCCGCCACCTCCCCGACCCAACCGGAACGCCGGACGGACGCGGCGCAGCGGTCGCTGGAAGACGAGGCCGTGCGGTTGACCAATGCCGCTCGCCAGCGGGAAGGGTGCAGAGCGTTGCGTACGGAAGAACGGTTGCGCACAGCCGCCCGGGCGCACTCCGCCGACATGGCCGCGCGCCGCTACTTCAGCCACGATTCGCTCGACGGCCGTTCCCCGTGGGACCGGATCAGGGCCACCGGCTACGCCTACCCCGCCGCCGAGAACATCGCCCGAGGTCAGCGCACCCCCCGCGAGGTGGTCGACGCCTGGCTTGACAGTCCCGGTCACCGCGCCAACATCATGAACTGCGACCTCAAAGCCATCGGCATCGGCGTACGGCTCGGCACCGGCGGCCCGTGGTGGACCCAGAACTTCGGCTCCCGCTGATTCGTCCCCGCTGGGCCCCCTAGCCTTGGCGTCGAGGCCGGGCATGCCGGAGACCGTCGCCGGGATTTGTCCCCGGCCGATTCGTCCGAAACCGCCCCTGACCTGCCCGTTAGATGCCTAAAACATCATTTTTGTGCATCTCTTTCTTGTTCTTGGCTAGTCTGGCGGAACCCTTCGGAAGCCGTTGAGGTTCCCGAGCAGCAGCCAACCCGCAGGGAGTTCCCCCGATGGACGGATCCACGCCAACCGGCAGAAACCGCCCCAAACGACCGCGCTCGCGCGGCAATCCTCGCGCCATCCTGATCGGCGTCGCCCTGGTGGCGGCCGCCGTGGGGGGTGGCGGGGTTGTGTACGCGATGTCCAGTAACGACACTCCTGTCACGCAACCAGCCCCTACCTCTACCACTTCGGAGGACGCCACCGCTCCGCTCGCCGACGATCCCGCGGAAGACCCCGCCGAATCCGGAGAACCGGACGGGTCCACCGAGCCGGAGGCCAATCCCGCCGGTGGTGACCCGGGCAACAGCGCCCAAGGCGGCCAAGCCGATCCCCCCGCCCAGAACTCCACCACCAAGAAGGACAAACCAACCGAAACAACCCCCAAGACCCCCGCGACTACCAAGCCCAAACCCACGACAGGCCCCACTGACAACCCTGACGAGATCGACCGGGGCAGCGGCGCGGGCGCGGTCGAACCCGGAGGCCCGGTCGGCGGCTATTAACCAGAAGCTGTCCCAGGGGCAGCCGTCGGCCATCGACTCACCGCCGCAGCTGTCCAGATCGCGACTTTCCTCTTAATACGAGGCATCACCCCGTCGTGTGCCACCCGGTCGGGAAAGGCCATTACCGTCCAGGTTGCACAGGGCAAGATCACGGCGTCGCCGGAGTGAAACCCCGCGCTTCCGGCTACGGACGCCTCGTCGATTCGGCAGGTTTCGTGGGTGAGGGATCGGGGAAGCCCTCGCTCAGAAAGGCCCGTGCGGTGCGGTATTCCGCACGGGCCTCTCTATGTCTCGCGCCGGAATCGCCCGCGCCGAAACTGTCGGTGGCAGGGCGGAGAATGAGGGCATGACTGAGACGGTTGCCTTCGGGAGTGTTCCCACCGACCTGGGAGATGTGCTGGCCGCAGTCACTCCGGCCGGGGTCGCGGGGATGAACTTCCGGGACTCCAAGCGGGCTCGAGAGCGGTTCGCCGCGCGGTTAGGGTTGCCGATCGTCGAGGATGACGCGCGGGTGAGCCAGGTGCGGGCGGAACTGGCGGCCTACTTCGCGGGCGAGTTACGGGAGTTCACCGTCGCCGTCGACTGGCGGTTGATGTCGGGAAGCCAGCGCCGCGTGCTCGGGCTGCTTTATGAGTCGGTGCCGTTCGGCAAGGTGGTCACCTACGGCGATCTGGCCGACGAGACGGGCGTGCCCGCCAGGGGGATCGGATCGATCATGGGAAGCAATCCGATTCCGATCATCGTGCCGTGCCATCGCGTCGTGGCAGGGGATGGGCTCGGCGGGTTCAGCGGCGGCGACGGCGTGGAGTCCAAGCGCTGGCTGCTCACTCACGAAGGCCAGCTGCCGTTGGCGCTCTTCTAGGAGGGAGGCCCACCGTTCTGTGTGGGGCTTCGGGGAGGCCTCTGGGCGGCCTGGCAGAGTTTCGCGGGCTAGTCCGTTCAGCGGTTGTGCGTGGGGGTTGATGCCGCCTCAGTCCCGTGAAGCGGGGTGGCCGTGAAAGCGTGGGCCGGGTCGCACATGTGTTTTGGGGGCAAAGCGGAGCCGCGAAAGCCATGGTCGCACCTTGGGGAGTAGAGCGAGGTGGCGAAAGCGGGCCGGGCTGACATGCCGTTTGGGGTGAAGCAGGAGCCGCCCCTAGGTTAGGGCGGCTCCAGTGGTGGGTGGGGGTTAGCCGGGCTCGCCGTCGATCTTGTCGGCGGCCCTTCTGGCGGCGTCGGCGCCCTTGTTGATCTGGTCGCGGTATTTGCCGCCCGTGGCCCTGTCGGCTGCGCGTGCGGCGCTGTCGATGCCGTCCATGACCTTGTCCTCGACCTTGTCGCGCATGCCGCCGGACTTGTTCCGCGGGTCCTGCTTCATGCCGTCGGCCCGATCCTTGGCGGAGTCCGCGCCCTGGCGCATCCTGACGTTCTCGCCGGTGGCCTTCGGCTGCGAGGGGGTGTTCCGCACCTTGTCTCCGGCGCCGCCGAAGATCTCCCGTACCTTGTGAAAGAACGACATTGTGTCCTCCGCGAGTGTGACTGGCGCCGTCAGGGCGGGATCAGCCGGGCTGGCCGTCGATCTTGTCGGTGGCCTCCTTGGCCTTTTCGGCGGCGGTGTCGACGTACTTGTCGTACGTGCCGCCGGTCTTCTCCTTGGCGATGTCCGCCGCCTTGTCGACGCCCTTGTTGGCGGCGTCCTCCACCTTGTCGGCGTGGCCGACGAGCTTCTCCTTGACTTTGTCGAAGATCGACATCTTGAAATCCCCCGTTTCGCGGCGCGACGTGGCACCGTACGACTAATTGTTACCCCGGGGCTTGGGACACTTACCGGGTGGGGCAGCTACCAGTGATCGCCGTCGTGGGGCCCACGGCGGCCGGAAAGTCCGATCTGGCCGTCGATTTGGCGTTGCGGCTGGGCGGCGAGGCCATCAACGCGGACTCGATGCAGCTTTACCGAGGAATGGATATCGGTACGGCCAAGCTGACCATCCCCGAACGAAAAGGTGTATTGCATCATTTACTCGACATATGGGACGTTACTCGCACGGCCAGTGTCGCCGAGTACCAGAAGCTGGTCCGCCCGCTGATCCACGACCTGCGGAGCAGGGGCGTGGCCGCGATCCTGGTCGGCGGCTCAGGTCTGTACGTCCGGGCGGCGCTGGACGATCTTGAGTTCCCGGGGACGGACCCCGACATCCGCTCCCGGCTGGAGCGCGAGCTGGCCGAGTCGGGCCCAGCCGCCCTGTACGCCCGGCTGGCCGAAGCCGATCCGGCCGCCGCCGCCGCGATCCTGCCCACCAACGGCCGCCGCATCGTCCGCGCCCTGGAGGTCATCGAGTTCTCCGGCCGCCCGTTCTCGGCCACGATGCCGTCCTACGACTCGGTCTACCCGAGCGTCCAGATCGGCCTGGAAGTCCCCCGGCCGGAGCTGGACGAGCGGATCGAGCTCCGGGTCGAGCGCATGTGGGAGGCAGGGTTCGTGGACGAAGTCCGTACGCTCAGGGAAGAGGGCCTGGCGGGCGGGCTGACCGCCAGCCGAGCCCTCGGGTATGCCCAGGTGCTGCGGTTTCTGGACGGCGAGTGGTCGGAAGAGGAGGCGCGGGCCGAAACGGTCAGGGCGACCAGGAGGTTCGCGCGCCGGCAGGAGTCCTGGTTCCGCCGCGATCCCCGGGTGCGGTGGCTGCCGTATGACGCGCCTGACCTTGTCGATCAGGCCGCTAGGCTGGCGACATGCGGTTTGTGAAGGGGCATGGGACGGAGAACGACTTCGTCATCCTGCCTGATCCCGAAGGGCGGCTGGACCTGTCCGCGGAGCTGGTCTCCCGGTTGTGCGACCGGCGGGCCGGGATCGGCGGCGACGGAATCCTGCGGGTCGTGCCGTCCACGTTCGTGGCCGAGGCCGAGCGATACGCCGCCCAGGCCGAGTGGTTCATGGACTATCGCAACGCCGACGGCAGCGTGGCCGAGATGTGCGGGAACGGCGTGCGCGTCTTCGCCCGCTACCTCGTCGACGCGGGGCTGGCCACCGCCGGGGAGTTCGGCGTCGCGACCCGGGATGGCGTGAAGCGGGTCAGGCTCGGCATGGCGGGGGACGTGACCGTCGACATGGGCCGGCCCAAGATCCTCGGCGAGAGCCGTACCTGGCTGAACGGGCGGGAGTATCGCGGTCTGAACGTGAACATGGGCAATCCGCACCTGGCCTGCGTGATCGACGACCCGGTCACCGAGCTCGATCTGGACGCCCAGCCACGCTATGACCACGCGGTCTACCCCGACGGCGTCAACATCGAGCTGATCAACCCGGTGGGCGACCACGCCGTCTCCATGCGCGTCTACGAGCGCGGCTCCGGCGAGACCCGCTCCTGCGGCACCGGCGCGGTGGCCACCGCCGTGGCGGCCGCGTACGCCTCCGGTGAGAAGACCGGGGTCTGGAAGGTCCGCGTGCTCGGCGGCACCCTGAAGATCACACTCGACCCCGACACCAGTTACCTCACCGGTCCGGCCGCTCTGGTCGCCTCCGGTGAGTACCACGACATCGCGATTTAGACCTAAAAGCCCCGAAGAACGCGGCATTTGGGGGCGTATCCATCTCTTGTGGCGGGTGGGTTCGGCGTTGACGCGCGCGCGTTTGGGACATGGTCGGTGACCTGGCAGACTGACTGCCCATGGACGTGGACATCTGGTCGTGGGTCGGTGGCACCCAGCGGCAACTTCATGAAGCCGGAAACGCCGGTTTGGCGATGGCGCTGGGCGACGTGCCCGCCCAGGCGCTGGAGGGGCGATACGGCCAGCTCGACGTCGTGGCCCCAGCCGTCGCGCAGCAGGCGGAGGAGCTGGAACAGCCGTGGCTGGAGCTCTTCGCGCGATACTGGCATGTGATCGGCCGGGTGGGTGACCGGGCCAACGGCGCCGTCGCCCTCGCGGACGCTCGGGAACTGGCAGATTTCGCCCAGCGGTCCGATGTCAGCGACTGCCCGGCCGCTTCGGCCGCCGCGGAGGCGCTGGCGATCACCCTGGCCAACACGGACGGGCCTGGATACGCGGACGAGCGCCTGGCCATCCTGGGCCGCGCGCTCGGCACGGTCGGTCCCGACTCGCTCGCCTTCTCCGGGCTCACCACGCAGTATGTGTCGGCGCTGCTGGACGACGGCAAGCCGGCCGAGGCCGTCACCTACGCCGAGGCGGCCGTGGAGCGGCTGCGCGGCGCGGGCAGGGAGGCCTCCTGGGAGCTGGCCGCGGTGTCCGCCCGGGCGCTGCTGGCGGTCGGCCGCGGTGAGGACGCGCTGGCCGCCCTGCACGCCGCCAACGGGTTCAAGCCCGACGATCCGGTCGCCAAGGCACGCCGGGAGGGGCTGCTGCACTCCGGCATCCTCACCGAACTGGGGCGGATCGAGCACGCGGTCGAGTCGCTGCCCGACCTGGACGTGGTCGGCGAGCACCCGCGCGAGTGGGTGGAGTGGTCGCAGGTCGTCAGGAAGCTGGCGGCGGGGGCGTCGATCGCCAACAGCTGGCAGCTGGGCCGCGTCATGCGGCAGTGGATGAGCTACTTCGAGACGATGGGCGGGCATCGGGCCCGGGTGGAGCTGGCGCTGACCGCCGGGCATCTGGCGATCGCCCGGCAGGGAGCCTGGCAGGCGCGCGAGCTGGCCGACCTGGCCGAGGCCGCGCTGCCCGACCTGCAGTCCACGGCCGGGCTGCCCGAGCGGATCGCCGAACTGCGCGCGGCGGCCGACGCGGCCCCCGAGGTGCCCCCGCCCGGGCCGCAGGACGAGCTGGTCGCCTACTTCGACGCGGCCGACGGCCGCACCGCGGATCCGGAGCGCTGGGTGGGCTGGCTGTGGCCGCAGTCCGGCAAGGATCTGGAGACCACGCGCCGGCACACCACGACCCTGGGTTTCCTGGGGTACGCGCCGGTGGGCGCCGACATCTACTGGAAGATGATCGTCGTGGACGCCGATCCGGCGAACGCCGAAGAGGAGGACATCGCCTACCTGACCGGTCTGCTGATCGAGGCCGAGCAGGACGATCGGGTGCTCGACCTGGCCTCCCGGCTGAGCTCGCCGGAGTCGCATCTGGCGCTGGCGCGGCTCTACCGGGCCAGGGAGCGGTGGGAAGAGACCTCAGCCGAGGCCGAGCTGGCCGTTCAGGGCGGGGCCGGGCTCGAGGGCCGCCGGCTGTGGTCGGCCGCCGTGCAGCATCTGGGGGACAACGCGGCCGCGGCCGAGATCCTCAAGCCGGTGCTGGCGGAGGGCGCCGAGGGTGAGGAAGAGGACATCTGGCGCGTCATCGTGCTGGCCACCGCCACCGAGGACTGGGTGACCGTGCGCGAGGGCGCGGCCAAGCTGGGCATGCCGCTGCAGTCGGCGGAAGGGCCGATCGAGGAGGAATGGCACCTCATCCGGGCCATCCTGCCCGCGCCTGACGGCAGCCAGCGGGAGGTGCTGGCGGTGCGCACCGGTCCGGCGACCGCGCGCCTGGCGATTCCGCAGCCGCGCGGCATGGAGTACAACGCGGGGGACGTCGTCGTGGTGGACCCGCGACCCTTGGAGCCGATCCCGGACTCCGAGGAGGAGCGCGAGAACTTCGTCATCCCGTTCGCGGGGGTGTCCATCCTCCGGCCGGGTGGTTTCACCAGCTGGTTCTTCGATGGCGCCGCGCCTGGTGAGCACGAGTGGACCGAGTTCAACGAGTTGCTGGCCGAGCGTGGCTGGCCGATGTGGGTCTACAGCGACGACAGCTACAAGGTCACGCATCCGGGCACGGGTGAGCCGCTGCCCGGTGTGTTCGGCTGGATCGCGATTCCGCCGTCGGTCACTCCGGCCGAGCTGGACGCGGTGCTCGACGACGCGACCGAGCAGTGGGTGCATCCGCTGGCCTGGCTGGACCTCTCCCGCGAGGTCGGGGTCGAAGCCGAACGGCACGAGCGGATCGTGAAGGAGTACGGCCTTTAGAACGGGTAGAACGGGGTTCGGTATGGTGGCCGGGTGATTCTGGAGAGATTCCGGCTGGACGGCAAGGTTGTAGTGGTCACGGGGGCTTCCTCCGGGCTTGGGGTCGCGTTCGCGCGCGGCTTCGCCGAGGCGGGCGCGGATGTGGTGATCGGCGCCCGCCGGGTGGAACGGTTGGCGGATACGCGGCGGCTGGTCGAGGAGACCGGTCGCCGCTGTCTCGCTGTTTCGACTGATGTGGCTGTGGCGGAGGATTGCCAGGCGCTGGTGGACGCGGCCATGGGGGAGTTCGGTCAGGTTGATGTCCTGATCAACAATGCTGGGGTGGGTACGGCGGTGCCTGCCCTGAAGGAGTCGCCCGAGGAGTTCCGGCGGGTGGTGGATGTCAATCTGCACGGCAGTTACTGGATGGCGCAGGCGTGTGCCCGGGTGATGCGGCCGGGGTCCTCGATCGTCAACATCGGCAGCATCCTGGGGGAGACGACGGCCGAACTCCCGCAGGCCGCCTACAGCGCGTCCAAGGCGGCGATCATCGGCCTCACCCGAGATCTCGCCCAGCAATGGACCTCCCGCCGGGGAATCCGCGTCAACTGCTTGGAACCCGGCTTCTTCGCCTCAGAAATGACCGACGAATACCCGGATGGCTACCTGGACCGGATGCTCACGCGGAGGGTCCCCATGGGCCGCCCCGGCGACCCCGCCGAACTGGTGTCAGCAGCCATCTTCCTCGCATCCAGCGCCGGCTCCTACATAACCGGCGCCATCCTCCCAGTCGATGGCGGCATCCTGATCACCTAATTAAGCCGTCACCTGTACGACATCCGCAGAAGCTTGCCGGATTTCTCCCCACCCACCCAGCCCTTTGTTTACCCGCGGGCTCCGCCCGCCCCCGCCATCGCCGTGGCTGCCGGCCGAACGACAGCCATGGCATCGTGGCTGTCGGCCAAAACGACAACCACGGCGTCGTGGTTATCACGCCCCCGCCTTTTGCGACGCTGGCGCTCGACCGCCGCCAGGCGGCTCCAGCGGATGCCCATGCTCGTCCTGACCTGGCCGCGCGGATCAGGTCCTCGTTGACGACAGTGGGGCGTCCGCCGATCCTGCTGCGGACACGGGCTCCAGCACGAAGACGGGGATCACGCGGTTGGCCTTCTCCTGGTATTCGGCGTATGGCGGATACGCGGCGACCGCGCGCTCCCACCACTCGGCCTTCTCGTCTCCGGTGATCTCGCGGGCCTTCATGTCCCGGCGTACGGACCCATCCTGGAGCTCCACGTGCGGGTCGGACTTGACGTTGAAGTACCAGACCGGGTGACGCGGGAAGCCGCCCTTCGAGGCCACGGCCGCGTAACGCCCCTCGTGCTCCACGCGCATCAGCGGGATCTTGCGGATCTTGCCGCTCTTCGCGCCGCGCGTCGTGAGAATGACGACGGGCAGGCCCGTGTCCCAGAGCGTCGTCCCCTGCGTGCCGCCCGAACTCTCGTACAGCGCGACCTGTTCGCGCACCCACTGCGCCGGACTCGGCTCGTACTCGCCCTCAAGAGGCATCCCGTTCACCCATCGTCGGATTCGTCATCACCATACTGCCGGGCGTGCGATGGGCCGCCGAACTGCTTAAGAAGTTGCCGGATCCGCGATGAGTTTCCGGATCGGCGTGGGTTGTAGTCCTGACGGAAGTATCGACCCGGAAGGACCGCACTCATGTCCACCAATGAAGAGCAGATCCGCAGCCTGATCGAGCGCTGGGCCGAGGCGGTCCACGGTGGTGACTTGGAAGGGGTCGTCGCCGATCATGCCGAGGACATCGTGATGTTCGATGTGCCGCCGCCGCATGAGGGGGTTCGCGGCATTGAGGCCTACCGGAAGGCGTGGTCGCCGTTCCTTCAGTGGCAGGCGCAAGGGGCTTCGTTCGAGATCGTGTCGCTGGACGTCACCGCTGGTGACGACGTCGCCTTCGCCCAAGCCCTGCTGCGCTGCGGCATGCCCGACGACGACCCGGACCGGCGGCTGCGGCTGACGCTCGGCCTGCGCGAGGAGGACGGGCGGTGGGTCGTCGCTCACGAGCACCACTCGTTCCCGATCACGGATGTGGGTGCGGCCGAGCAGGAGGTGCGGCTGGTGCACCAGCGGTGGTACGAGGCCACCGCGGCCAAGGACCTGGACGACATGATGGCCGCCATCGCCGGTGACGTCGTCTCGTACGAGCATGAGGCGCCACTCCGGTACGAGGGTGTGGCGGCCCTGCGGGAGGTCTGCGCGCGTGGCCTCAACGCGGCCGCCGACGTCAGCTGGGACGTCCCCGACCTGAAGATCCTGGTCAGGGAGGACCTCGCGGTCGCATGGGGGCTCAACCGGGTCCGCGTCGGCCAGGAGTCCGAGAGCTGGTCACGCGGGACCCGGGTGTTCGAACGGCGAGGTGGTGCGTGGGTGCTGATCCATCAGCACCTCTCCTTCCCGTTCGACCCGCGCACCGGCGAGGCGAGTACGGGCCTGCGCCCGTAACGCGATCGCCGCGTACCGTCGGCGGTGGGTCGAGAGCCGGGCTTTCGCAGATCATGAGGGCGGACACATGCCAACGCAGGAAACGCTGCTGGAGGCGGCGCGAGCGGGAGACCCTGTCGCCTTCGAACACCTGGTGGATCCGTACCGGGCCGAGTTGCGCGCACACTGCTACCGCATGCTCGGCTCGGTACACGACGCGGAAGACGTGCTCCAGGAAGCCCTGGTCCGCGCGTGGCGCGGGCTGGCCCGCTTCGACAACCGCGGCTCGGTGCGCCCGTGGCTGTACAAGATCTCCACGAACAGGTGCCTGACGCTGCTCGAACAGCGGCACCGCCGGGAGTTGCCGACCGACCTCACCCCGGGCACCGCACCGGTGACCGAGACCGTCTGGCTCGAACCGTATCCCGAGAGCCCCGAGGCCCGGTACGTGGCGCGGGAGGGCATCGAGCTGGCCTTCGTCGCCGCGCTGCAACACTTGACGCCCCGCCAGCGTGCGGTCCTGGTGCTCCGGGAGGTTCTGGAGTTCTCCGCCGCCGAGACCGCGGAACTGCTGGACACCACGGTCGCGTCGGTCAACAGCGCACTGCAGCGGGCCCGCGCCATCGTCGGTGACCGCCTGCCCGAGCGGGGCAGGCCGGTTGACGAGGACGAAGTCCGAAAGCTGGCCGCGCGATACGCGAGCGCGTGGGAGCTCGGCGATGTCGACGCCATCGTCTCCATGCTGACCGAAGACGCCAAGTACTCCATGCCGCCGCTGCCCGAATGGTTCGAGGGCCGTGCCGCCATCCGGGCGTTCCTGCTGGATAAGCCATTGGCCAGGCGCTGGCGAATGCTTCCCGCGCAAGCGAACGGGCAACTGGCCTTCGGCACGTACATGTGGGACGCGGACCGGGCGGCATACACGCCGGCCGGGCTGGACGTGCTCACGCTACGCGGTACGAAGATCGCCGAGGTGGTTTCGTTCCTCATCGCGGACTTTCCCCGGTTCGGCCTCCCGAGCGAGGTCGTGGACTGATCCCGCCTCGCCCTTCCCATGGCCTGCGTGACCCATAAATGATGGATTTATGGGCATTTGCTATACCTAAGTTGGTGATTTCTTGACTTGGGGGTAGCGGTGCGCAAGGCGATCGTCGGGATGATCATGGCGGTTGTCGTGGTGAGTGGGTGTGCGCCGTTGGACGCGGGCATCGGGTTGGACTCGCCCGGCGATCGGGTCAAGCAGAGCGGGGATGGCGAGGCGACCGGCACCAATCCCCTGGACAATCCGGACGGGACCAAGCCGGGGCTCGCGGCGATCACCTCAGCGAAGGATCGTGAGGCCGCGCGTGAGCTGATCGAGAAGGTCGCCACGAAGGGGCGGGGACCGAAGACCGGCTACGACCGGGATGAGTTCGGGTACGCCTGGGCGGATAACGCGGACGACATTCCGTACGCCCGGAATGGGTGTGACACCCGGAACGACATCCTCCAGCGTGACGGGCAGGAGCTGAAATATCGGGATGGGTCGGATTGCGTGGTCGTGGAGATGACGATCTTTGATCCGTACACCGAGCAGACCGTCGAGTGGCTGAAGGCCGACGCGTCCGAGATCCAGATCGATCACATCATGCCGCTGTCCTACGACTGGCAGATGGGCGCGTCCCGCTGGACCGACGCCAAACGCAAGCAGATCAGCAACGATCCGCTCAACCTGCTCGCGGTCGACGGCTCCATGAACTCCTCCAAAGGCGACTCCGGCCCCGCCTCCTGGCTCCCACCCACGCGCAAGATCCGCTGCTCCTACGCAGTCCGCTTCGCCCAGGTAGCCCTGAAATACGAGCTCCCCGTCACCGCCCCCGACAAGGCCGCGATGCTCGACCAGTGCGCCTGACCAACCCCAACGGATGCCGCGCCACCCTCGTGCCGACCTTCACGACGTGCCCGAGGGCTTCGGCGGCGTTCCATATGGGCTGGTTTCGGGGCTTGCGCTGGAGTCGTTGGCCGGGTCTGGGCTTGGAGCCGGTTCCGGGCAGACGGCGCCGGGGTCGTCCGCCACGGCGGGAACAGTGTCGGTGATCTTCACCTCCAGCTGGGCGGTGGACCCCAGCAGGCTGCCGACCGGCGCCTGAGCCTGGTCCGCGTCGACGACCACCTGACGTTCGCCGAGAAGTTCATACGTCGTGGCGTCGAAGATGATCTCCTCGCGGATCCCCCGGAACTCGCGCCCGGCGCCGAGCCCGTGCCGTCCGGCGGCGTCCTGCGCGTTCTCGGTCACCGTGACGCCGGGAATGGTCGCGGCGGCCTTGAACAGAGCGGCCCGTTGCGCGGGCGGAACGTAGTTCTCGCGAAGAACGTCCCCGACCGCAGTCCACGCCGCCTGATCCGGTCCGCTCCCGTTCCGCCCTTCGTCATAGAGAAGGGCCCGCATCCCGGCCACGTCATCGGGCCACGTGCTGAGCGAGAAGTAGTCGTATCTGGCCCACAACGGTGCCACGGTGTCGCAATGAGTCAGCTTCATCAAGCTGACCTCGCCGATGTTGTCCCACGCGTAATCGGGAACCGGCCAGCCAGGGTAGGCCTTGGGTTCCAGACGCTCGCTTTGCAGCACGCCCGCCCGGGAACCGTCGGCGGACTGCCAGATGGTCCGATTGTTCCGGTAGAGGTATCGGCTCGTCCCGCCCGAACTCACCGCAGTCGCGCTGTACATGACCTGCGAACTGACCTCGATGTACTGATCCGCGCGCGGCCGGAGATCATCGCCGGCGGCCTGCCCGGCGGCCCGCCCGAGCAGCTCCTCGGCGGACATCTTCGCCATCTCCGGCGTGGCCAGGGCCACCGGAACGGCCTCCCGCGCGGGCCCGTTCATGACGGCCACCGCGGTCGCCGCCACGCCGACCGCCAGGGCGCCCGCGAGCACCAGCCGGTACGGCTTGCGCCGCATCACCCCCAACCGGGCGCGTGCGGCGGTCCTGGCTTCAGGCGCGTAAGGATCGACATCGGGACGGATTTCGGCGACCAGCTCGATTTCATCGTTCATTTGGGGGTCTCCAGGTGGTCTCGGAGTTTGGCGCGGATCCGATGCAGCCGGGAGCGCACCGTGCCGACGGGGATGTTCATCGCCTCGGCCGCCTCCTTGTAGCTGAGGTCGGCCCAGGCGATCATGAGCAGCAGTTCGCGCTGCTGGGCGGAGAGCTTGGCCAGGGCGAGGGCCAGCGCCGGGCGCATGGCCTCGGCGCTGGCCCGTTCCGCGCTGCGCTCCTCCTCGTCCACCGTGGTCTCCCGCGGGGCGCGGGCCATGGCCTTGAGCCTGCGCACCTCCGACCGGCGATGGCCGGCGATCAGGTTGGCGGCGATGCCGTACAACCAGGGGCGGGCGTCGGAGCGGGTCTGGTCGTAGCGGTGGCGTTTGCGGAACGCGATGAGGAATGTCTCCGCGGTGACGTCGTCGGCTTGTTCGCGGTGGAGGCGGCGCGCGGCGTAGTCGTGGATCTCGTCCGCGTGCCGGTCGAACACGATGGCGAACTCGTCGGGGCGTTCAAGCGAGGCGCGGATGAGCGCGGCATCGTCGATCCGGGGCAGCGCGTCCGTGTTCACCACGCGTGCTGTCCGAACATGGGAGGAATCCTTCCGTGGGCTTCGCCTCTACTCCGCCGAAGCCCACGAGCGAGTTCCATCCGCGTCAAAAGAGCACGCCGTAACGAAGGCCGCCACGAGAAGGTGGCGGGCCGGGGGGCTTAGGGGGTTGGGGCTGGGCGGGAGCCCCGGATTTCCAGGGAGGCCAGCAGGGCGGTGCTGGCTTCGGTGATGGCGGCAACCGCCTGGTCGAAGGCGGCGGCGTTGTGGGCGGCGGGGGCGCGGAAGCCGGAGATCTTGCGGACGTACTGGAGTGCCGCTGCCCGGATGTCGTCGTCGGTGACCTCGTCCGTGAAGGGCGGACGCAGGGTTTTGATGCTTCTGCACATGGTTCGAGCCTATCTATCGTCCAGATCCGAAGGCTTGTGCGCCGAAATCGTGGGCGATCTTCCGCAGGCCCTGGGCGAGTTCGTCGCGGTTGAGGGCGCTGATGCGGTCGGCCGGTCCGGAGACCGACATTCCGGCCACCACGCGGCCTCCGTCCGAGACGGGCACGGCCAGGCAGTGCACGCCCAGCTCCTCCTCACCGAGATCCATCGCGTATCCGCGCTCCCGGACCGTCACCAGCTCGGCGAGCAACCGGTCCACGCTGGTGATCGTATGCTCGGTCCGGCGGGGGAGACCGGTCCGCCCGAAAACGGCAGCCGCGTCCGCTCGGTCCGCCAGGAGAACCTTGCCGACGGCCGTACTATGCGGTAACACCCGCCGCCCCACCTCGGCGAACATCCGCAACCGCCGCGGCGACGGCACCTGCGCGACATACACCACGAAGTCGCCCTCAAGCACCGCCATATTCGCCGTCTCGCCCGACAATTCCACCATCTTGGTGAGGTACGGCTCCGCCCACCCGCCCACCAAACGCTCGGCCACCTCGCCGATCCGCACCAGCGATCCCCCCAGCGCGTACCGCCGGTCCGACTCCTGCCGCACATACCCCCGGGCCAGCAACGTCTGCAGCAACCGGTGAATCGTCCCGTACGGCAGCCCCGTTCTGGCCGCGATCTCCGAAAGGCCCGCTTCGCCGCCCTGATCCGCCAGGGCTTCCAGGATGTCCAGAGTCCGATCGACGCTCTGCACGCTCATCCGCGCACCGCCGTGCCACGCAGCGACGCGTCCAGCACCTGGGCGGTGTGCGCGACCGGGATCGGCTGCTCGCCGCCGCGGCGCATCGCGGCCGTGATCTGCATCGTGCACCCGGGATTCGCGGAGACCAGCAGCTCGGCACCGGTCGCGCGGACCCGCTCCGCCTTGCGGTCGCCAAGATCGCGGGCGGCTTCCGGCTGGAACAGGTTGTACGTCCCGGCGGAGCCGCAGCAGATCGACGACTCGGCGACCTCGCGCACGGTGAGGCCGGGAATGCCGTTGAGCAATTCGCGGGGCTGGGCGCGGATGCCCTGCGCGTGGGCGAGATGGCAGGCGTCGTGGTAGGCGACGGTCACGTTCAGCGGATGGCGCTTCGCGGCGGGGCCCAGCTCGACGAGGTATTCGGCCAGGTCGCGCACCTTGAGCGCGGCGGCTCTCGCGGCCCATTCGGGTTCGTCGGCGAGGATCTCGGCGTAGTCCTTCATGGTGGAGCCGCAACCGGCCGCGTTCACCACGATGGTGTCGACGCCGGCGCGCTCGAAGGTGGCGATGGTGCGTTTGGCGAATTTCCGGGCGTCGTAGCCGGAATGCAGGGAGAGCGCGCCGCAGCAGCCCTGACCTGGGGGAATGATGACGTCGCAGCCTTCCATGGCGAGCACGCGCGCGGTGGCGGCGTTGACGCCGGGGAAGAACTCGCCCTGCACGCAGCCGGTGAGCAGGCCGACGGTGGCCCGGTAGGGTCCTCGGGCGGGTACGCGTCTGGGCAGGCGAATACGGCGGGCAGGTGGGGGAGCGAGTTCGGCCATCGCGCCGAGTGACGGGTTGACTCGGGCCAGGAAGGGCCGCAGCTTTCCGGCCAGGCGCATCGGGAGTTTCAGCAGGCGCAGGCGGCGCGGGTACGGGAAGAGGGCGAACACGATGCCGCGGATGGCGCGATCGTGCGGGGTCCGGACGTGCTCGCGTTCGACTTCGGCGCGGGTCTGCTCGATCAGGCGGTCGTACTGCACGCCCGAAGGGCACGCGGTCACACAGGCCATACATCCCAGGCAGGCGTCGAAATGCCCGGCCATTTCGGGCGTGATCGGGGTGCCTTCGACGTGCTGCTGCATGAGGTGGATCCGGCCGCGCGGCGAGTCCATCTCCTCGCCCCAGAGCACGTACGTAGGGCAGGTCGGCAGGCAGAACCCGCAGTGCACACAATCCTTGATCAGCTCAGGGTCCATCAGATCCCTCCCACAAAACGCCCCGGAGACAGCCGGCGATCCGGATCGAAGCGCGCTTTGACCCGCTTCATCAGATCAAGGGCGCCGATCGTCCCCCACCGATCAACCCCATTGCCCGCCCCGGAAACCACCACAAGCCGCCCTCCGATGCCTTCCACCTGGTCTCGCAGTCGAGCTATGGCGGTCAGATGGGTTTCATTCGGTACGGCCAGGTGGAGTACGCCACTCGCGGCCGATCCACGCAAGACGTGACCGGACATCGAGGCCGAGGCGACATCGCGGAGCACCGGTCCGATGCTTCCGGGAGGAACCCTGATCTCCGTCAGGATCCCGTCGTCGGGGAGTTCTCCCCACCATGCGGGGGGATTGTCGGTGATCTCCGGCCGAGACAGCAGCCCCAGGGCTGGGTCGTTCCCGCTGGATGCCTCAATGCCGGATATTTCCAGATTAATCATCGCGTGCTGGATGGCCGCCGCCCGGGACGGCGCTGCCGTGCCTTCGAGGAGGACGGACACAGTGTAACCAGGCGAAACGGCCGACCAGTTCAGCTCGATCGCGGACGGCTCGGCCTGCGAGGCGGCCAGCTGGGTCACCAGCGCGCCGATGAGGGTGGCGTAGTCGGGCGGGGAGTCGTTTTGTTCCGGGGTTGGGTATGTGGCGGTCACCCATTTGCGGGTGGGCGGAAGGGGATGGAGGCGGAAGGCCGCTTCGGTGATGATGCCCAGGGTGCCGTACGAGCCGGTGAAGAGTTTGCCCAGGTCGTAGCCCGCCACGTTCTTGACGACCTTGCCGCCGGAGTGGGCGGTGGTGCCGTCCGCGAGGACCACGGTGATGCCGATGACGAGGTCGCGTGGCGTGCCGTACCGGAATCGGCGGGGGCCGGAGAGGGCGGTGGCGAGCAGGCCGCCGACGGTGGTGCCGGGGACGGGGATGTCCAGGGCGAGTTCCTGGTTCTCGGTGGAAAGCTGCTGATTGAGGGATTCGAAGGTCGTTCCCGCCTGCACGCGGACGACGAGGTCGCCGGCGGCGTGTTCCAGGATCTCGTTCATGCAGCACAGGTCGATGAGCAGGTCGCAGCGTTCGGGCGGCGGCCCCCAGTCCAGCTTGGTGCCCCCGCCCACGGGCGTCACCGCGAGATCATGCTCGGCGGCGGCCCGGAGCAGCGCCGCGACCTCCTCGGTGGACTCCGGCAAAGCCACCCATTTCGGCTGAACTCCGGCGACCGCATCGCTGGGATCGGCCGTGCGGATGGTCACCCCGGTCCCGGCCAGCGCGTCATGCGGCATCAGAACAGCTCCGCCTCATACGGATGCGGCTCCTTGCGTACCCTGGGAATCTCGCCACACAGCCGAGGGGTCGGAAACACCTTCCCCGGATTCGACAGATTCCCCACATCGAAAGCACACCGGACGAGCTGCATCGTGTCCAAATCCTCGTCCGTGAACATTCTCGGCATATATCGGGACTTGTCGACGCCGACGCCGTGTTCGCCGGTGATCGAGCCGCCGTACTCGATGCAGAGATCGAGGATGCGCCCGCTCACCAGCTCCGCCCGCTCGCCCTCCCCGGCCACCGCGTCGTCGAACAGCACCAGCGGATGCAGGTTCCCGTCCCCGGCATGGAACACGTTCGCCACCCGGATCCCGAACTCCTCCTGCAACCGATCGATCCCCGCCAGCACCTCCGGCAGCGCGGTCCGCGGCACGACCCCATCCTGAACGATGTACGCCGGGCTGATCCGCCCCACCGCCGCGAACGCCGACTTGCGCCCCTTCCAGATGGCCGCCCGCTCCTCCGCCGACGCCGCCACCCGGATCTCGAACGCCCCCGCCTCCCGGCAGATGCGATCGACCTCGGCGAACTGCAGGTCCACCTCGGCCTCCGGCCCGTCCAGCTCGACCACGAGCACGGCCCCGGCCCCCGCCGGATACTCGCACCGCACCGCGGCCTCCGCCGCCTCGATCGCCAGCGCGTCCATCATCTCGATCGCGGCGGGCACGATCCCGGCCCCGATGATCGCCGACACCGCCCGGCCGCCGCCCTCGATCGTGGTGAACGCCGCGAGCATGGTCGTGACGGCCGCGGGCGCCCGCGACAGCCGTACCGTGATCTTGGTGGCGATCCCGAGCGTGCCCTCCGACCCGATGAACGCCCCCAGCAGGTCGTATCCGGCGTCCATGTCGGACAGTTCCACGATGTCCCCATCCGGGGTCACCAGCTCAAGCCCCAGCACATGGTTGACCGTGAAGCCGTATTTGAGGCAGTGCGCCCCGCCCGAGTTCTCCGCGACGTTGCCGCCGATGGAGCAGATCTGCTGGCTGGAGGGGTCGGGCGCGTAGTAGTACCCGGCCGCCCTGACCGCCTCGGTGATGGCCAGGTTGGTCACCCCCGGCTCGACCACCGCGCGGCGGTTCGCCAGGTCGATCGACAGCACGCGCCGCATGCGCGAGGTCACGATCAGCACCCCGTCCGACCGGGGAAGCGCGCCGCCGGACAGGCCCGTGCCGGAGCCCCGGGCCACGAACGGAACCCGGAACCCCTGGCAGAGCCGTACCACGGCGGCGATCTGCTCGGCCGTCTCCGGCAGCACCACCACGCCGGGCGTCGCCCGGTGGTAGGTGAGGCCGTCGCACTCGTAGGTGCGCAGCCGGACCGGATCGGTGATCACGGCCTCGTCCGGCAGCACCTCCCGCAACCGGCTGGCGAGCAAATCCGTCATACCGCCATCTTCGCTCACGTCACGGCATACGGGCATACGCGGGGAGGGTCAGGAACTCGGCGAAGTCATCGTCCAGCGCCACCTCCTTGAACAGGGCCGCGGCCTGGGCAAACCGCTCCTCGTCGTACCCCGGCTCGGTGGCGATCTCGGCCAGCTCCTCGGTGATGATCCGCTCGACCAGCTCCTTGGTGACCACCGCGCTGGTGTCCGCGAGCCGGATCTCGCTCCTGATCCACTGCCAGATCTGGGAGCGGCTGATCTCGGCCGTCGCCGCGTCCTCCATCAGGTTGTGGATCGCCACCGCGCCGCTGCCGGCCATCCACGCCGCTAGATAGCGCAGCGCGACGTCGACGTTGTTGCGCAGCCCGCCCTCGGTGATCTCTCCCGGCGTCTTGGAGACCGCCAGCAGATCGGCCGCGCTCACGCTGACCTCCTCGCGCAGCCGGTCGAGCTGGTTCGGCCGCTCACCCAGCACCGAGTCGAACACCTCGCGGCAGATCGGCACCAGATCGGGATGCGCCACCCAGGAACCATCGAAACCGTCCCCCGACTCCCGCGTCTTGTCGGCCCGGACCTTCTCCAGCGCGACCTTGTTCACCTCGGGATCCCGGCGGGACGGGATGAACGCCGCCATCCCCCCGATGGCGTGCGCGCCGCGCTTGTGGCAGGTCCGCACCAGCAACTCGGTGTACGCGCGCATGAACGGCGCCGTCATCGTCACCGCGTTCCGCTCGGGCAGCAGGAACTCCCGCCCCCGGGTACGGAACTTCTTGATCACGCTGAACAGGTAGTCCCAGCGTCCGGCGTTGAGCCCCGCGGAGTGGTCGCGGAGCTCGTAGAGGATCTCCTCCATCTCGAACGCCGCGGGATAGGTCTCGATCAGCACGGTCGCCCGGATCGTCCCTTGGGGAATGCCCAGCAGCTCCTGCGCCCGGACGAAGACGTCGTTCCAGAGCCGCGCCTCCAGATGGGATTCCATCTTCGGCAGGTAGAAGTACGGCCCCTTGCCCTTGTCGATCTGCCGCTGCGCGCAGTGGAAGAAGTAGAGCCCGAAGTCGAACAGCGATCCCGACACCGGCTTGCCGTTCACGGTGACGTGCTTCTCGGTGAGATGCCAGCCCCGCGGCCGGACCACGACCGTGGCCAGCTCGGCGTCGTCCTTCAGCGCGTACGACTTCCCGCCGCTGCTGAAGTCGATCGTGCGATCCAGCGCGTCCCGCAGGTTGAGCTGGCCGTTGACGGCGTTGTCCCAGGTGGGGGAGTTGGCGTCCTCGAAGTCGGCGAGCCACACCTGGGCGCCCGAGTTGAGCGCGTTGATGGTCATCTTGCGGTCCACCGGCCCGGTGATCTCCACCCGCCGGTCCTCAAGACCCGGCGCGGGCGGCGCCACCCGCCAGTCACCCGCCCGGATCTCCGCCGTCTCCGGCAGGAAGTCCAGCGTGCCCCCGGCGGACAGCCCGGCCTGCTTCACCTGCCGCGCGTCGAGCAGCTCCAGGCGGCGGGCGTCGAACTCACGCTGCAGGGTGGCGACGAAGGCGAGGGCCTCCGGCGTGAGGATCTCGTCGAACCGCTCCAGCATCGGCCCTTTAATCTCCACGGACGACATCCTTTCCATAATATGGAAAAAGTCTTCTATCACGTGGAATCGACGCTACTTCATCGGTTTTCGGAGGTCAACGTGAGGGTCGCCTCAGGGGGTGTTCGGGGGTATCCCGGATGGGCGCAGCCTCGGGAAATCCGCAGAATCAGAGCATGCGAACAAAGCGGAACCTGGCCCTCGCGGGCGCGGTCATCGGATCGGCCCTGGTTCTCACCGGCTGCGGCCTCGACCTGAACTTCAACAGATCGCAAAGCGTGGAGAAATACGACGTCACCGACAAGGTGACGTCCCTTGCCGTGGACGCCGGCTCCGGCGACGTGATCGTGAACGAGTCCGACCGGACCGGCATCCAGGTCACCGAGACCCTGAACTACCGGGGCGCGCAGCCCACCGACGGGCACGAGGTGTCCGGCGACACCCTGAGACTCGCCTACGACTGCAACGACTGCTCCATCGACTACCGCGTCGAGGTCCCCCGCGGCCTCAACGTGCGCGTCGACACCGGCTCCGGCACGATCACCCTGCGCTCCCTGACCGGCCCCATCGACGTCTCCACCGGCTCGGGCGACATCGAGGCCAACGGCCTGACCAGCAAGACCGCCCTCGCCGACACCGGCTCGGGCGACGTCGAGCTCAGGTTCGACGCCGCCCCCGACAACACCCAGGTCTCCAGCGGCTCCGGCGAGGGCGTCGTCTACGTCCCCAAGGGCACCTACCACGTCACCCTGCAGAGCGGCTCGGGCGAGCACACTGTCCAGGTCGCCCAGGACCCCGCCTCCCCCAAGAAGATCACCATCAAGACCGGCTCCGGCGACGTCAAGGTCCTGGTCTAACCGAGCACCGGGAAGTTGCTCCGGAACACCCCGTGCGGATCCCGGCGGCGTTCGATGTCGCGAAGCCGGGGCCAGCACGTCCCCCGGGAACGCGGCCGAAGGACGGCTCAGCGCACCGCCCAGATGGCGGCCCCGCCGCGTCCCGTACTGCCTCGGCGACCTGGAGACGACTGGGTATCCCCTTGGGTGATTATCAGGGTGCGCGATCTTTGGGTGTCATGCCACCATCGAAGGGAAGACACCACGGTGTCGGACTGTTGGTCTAGTAGAGATGACATATATGCGCAACGAGCCAGAGGACATCGGCGACTACGAACTTGAGGAGCGTCAGGCGCTCAGACGCGTCGCGGGTCTCTCGACGGAGCTCACGGATATCACCGAGGTCGAATACCGCCAGCTCAGGCTGGAGCGGGTCGTCCTGGTGGGAGTGTGGACCAGCGGCACGGCCTTCGACGCGGAGAACTCGCTGCAGGAGCTCAAGCTCCTGGCCGAGACCGCCGGATCCGAGGTCCTGGAGGGCCTGATCCAGCGCCGCGACAAGCCGGACTCGGCCACGTATATCGGGTCGGGCAAGGCCACCGAACTCCGCGACATCGTCTCGACCAGCGGCGCCGACACCGTGATCTGCGACGGTGAGCTGACGCCAGGACAGCTGCGGCAGCTGGAGGAGATCGTCAAGGTCAAGGTCATCGACCGGACCGCGCTCATCCTCGACATCTTCGCCCAGCACGCCAAGAGCCGGGAGGGCAAGGCCCAGGTCGAGCTCGCCCAGCTGCAGTATCTGCTGCCGCGGCTGCGCGGCTGGGGCGGCAACCTGTCCCGCCAGGTCGGCGGCCGGGCGGCGGGCGGCGTCGGCATCGGCGGCCGCGGCCCCGGTGAGACGAAGATCGAGCTGGACCGGCGGCGGATCCGCGAGCGCATGGCCAAGCTGCGGCGCCAGATCAAGGAGATGTCCACCTCCCGCGAGACGAAACGGCACCGCCGGCAGTCGCGCGAGGTGCCCGCGGTGGCCATCGCCGGATACACGAACGCCGGCAAATCCTCGCTGCTCAACCGGCTGACCGGGGCCGGCGTCCTGGTCGAGGACGCCCTGTTCGCGACTCTCGATCCGACGGTACGGCGTGCGCGCACGCCCGAGGGCCGCCTGTTCACCCTCGCCGACACGGTGGGATTTGTCCGGCATCTTCCGCATCAGCTGGTGGAGGCGTTCCGGTCCACCCTGGAGGAGGTCGGGGACGCCGACCTGATCCTGCACGTCGTGGACGGTTCCCACCCCGATCCGGAATCCCAGCTCGCGGCCGTCCGCGAGGTGTTCTCGGAGATTTCCGGGGTGCGGGATGTTCCGGAGATCGTGGTGGTGAACAAGGCCGACGCAGCCGATCCGGTGGTGCTGGCGCGGCTGACCATGCGGGAGCGGCACAGCATCGTGGTGTCGGCGCGTACAGGGTCGGGGATGCCCGAGTTGATGGCGCTGATCGAGCGGGAGCTGCCGCGTCTCGATCATGAGGTGCACATGCTGGTGCCGTACGACAGGGGAGATCTGATCGCCCGGGCGCACAAGGAGGGCGAGGTGCTCTCCGTCGACCACACGGGCGATGGGACCGTCCTGCACGCCCGTGTCCTGCCCAGCCTGTTCCACGAACTCGATCGGGTCGCCAAGCCCGTGGAGACGGTGTAGGACGGCGTCGAAGCCCCGGGTCCGCTCGGGGCCTTCGCCATGCTTCTCTGTGTGTCCAGAAGCGGACGCCACGGGATCATGGGCGCATGTCCGAAATGATCCCCTGCGGGGTGCCGGATCGCGTGCTGAGCTGCTCTTCTGCCCGAGCGGGTCTTGGGTGGTCACGGCCCTGACACCCCGTCTGACGTCCGGCGAGGTTATCGTTTCGAGATCATGAAAACGAGCCGGAAGCTGGCATAGAACCTGTTTCGACAGACCCAGTAAAGGTGACAAATCGGAGAATTAGGGGAGGCCAGCCCTAAAGCGGAAGGAAAACGACACTGGCCCACCGGGGTCGGCGTTGCTAGGATAAGCCAAGCCTTACGCGACAATCTTGCGCGGGTACACACGATGACACCTGTGAGTGCTGTTACACCTGGGGTGCGGGTGCGTTTGCCGGGTCTGAGCTGGAGCGACAGACTCGGAAGTGACGGGGGAGAAGGACGGGTCAACCGGATGCCAGGGAGGCGAACCGGCGTTCTTCTCAATAACCCTGTACAGCGAGCCGACCTGTGAAATAACGTAACTGAACTGAAATCGCCGAGGCTACCCTCACGGCGATCCGGTCATCGCACAACCCGGTGCGCGATGAGAGCAGGAGACCCCCCAATGACGTCCGGACACGGAGCGGACCCAGCGGGCGCGGCGCCCACGAGCTGGGCTTCCGCGGCGTCCTCAGGGACGTCGTCACGGATGGTGGTCGGATGACCGTTCGCCTTCTCACCAACATCGGCCGCCTCTGGACCGGCCATGACGTGTGCAGCAACGCGTCGATCCTGGTCCACAACGACCGCATCGCCTGGGTCGGCCGCGCGGCTGACCTGCCGCAGTCGGTGCCCGGCGTCGTCGACGACATCACCGACGTCGACCACGTCGAGAACCTCGGCGGCGCGCTTGTCACGCCCGGCCTGATCGACGCTCACACCCACCCGGTGTACGCGGGCAACCGCTACGCCGAGATGGCCATGCGCTCGGGCGGCTCCTCGGTCTCGGCGATCACCGCGGCCGGTGGCGGCATCGGCTCCACCGTCACCGTGACCCGCGGCACCGACCCGTGGACGCTCTGCAACGGCGTCCGCGAACGCCTCCGCGAGTGGCTGCTCAGCGGCACCACCACGGTCGAGGCCAAGACCGGCTACCACCTCACCCGCGACGGCGAACTCGCCGACGTGCGCCTTCTCCGCGAACTGGAGAAGGAGCCGATGATGCCGCGCGTGCACGTCACGTTCCTCGCCGCCCACGTCGTCCCGCCGGAGTACTTCGGCCGCCAGCGCGACTACGTCGAAGCCGTCGCCGCCTGGTGCGCGGACGCCGCCGCGGCCGGAGCCGACAGCGTGGACGTCTACTGCGACGACGGCCACTTCAGCCCCGACGAGGCGCGCTGGGTGCTGGCCTCCGGCCGCAACGTCGGCCTGCTGCCCCGGGTGCACGCCGGCGCGTACAGCAAGCGTGGCGCCGTGCAGCTCGCCGCCGAGATGGGCTGCGCCTCCGCCGACCTGCTCCACCACATCACCGACGAGGACATCGCCCTGATGGCCCGCTACGGCGTGCCCGCCGTCGTCTGCCCCGGCACCGCCCTCTCCAGCGGCTCCCTCCCACCGGTCCGCCGCCTGATCGGCCAGGGCGTCCCGATCGCCCTCGGCAGCGACCACAACCCCGGCCACTGCGGCATCACCTCGATGGCCCTGGTCATCAGCCTCGCCGTCGCCGCCTTCGGCATGAGCGTCGGCGACGCCCTCCGCGCCGCCACCCTCGGCGGCGCCCAGGTCCTCGGCGCTCCCGACCGAGGCGTCCTCGCCCCCGGCCGCCTCGCCGACATCGTCCAATGGGACGCCGACCACGAAGGCGCCTTCGCCTGGGCCTTCGGCCTCAAACCCCGCCGCGTCTGGCGCGGCGGCACCCCGGTCCAGTAACCAGCGGTCTCTCATATAAGTGACGGCGGTTCATGGCGCCGCCATTTATATGGAGTGCGCAAGATGCGACGCCGGTGACGTGCTCATTCGGTGGATGGCGATCAGCTGGTGGGTAATCTCTCGATATGTCGGTCGTTGTGGTCACGGACTCCTCGGCCTACCTGCCGCCTGTTGAGGCGGACAGGTGGGGCGTAACAGTCGTTCCATTACAAGTGATCATTGGTGGCCGCGAGTTCGACGACGGCGCTCAGATCGACGCTAAGGGCGTCGCAGACGCGTTACGGGAATGGACACCCGTCACAACGTCCCGTCCCGCCCCACAGCGTTTCGCGGACGCCTACGAGGCCGCCGTCGCCTGCGGGGCCACCGGTGTCGTCTCGATCCATCTTTCCAGCGAAATGTCCGGCACGGTTGACGCCGCCAGGATCGCCGCCAAGCAAGCCCTCATCCCCGTCGAAGTAATCGACAGCCGCTCCATCGCCATGGGCCTCGGCTTCCCCGTCCTCGCCGCCGCCCGCGCAGCCGCGCTAGGTGCCGATCTCTCTGAGGTTGCCACCATCGCCCGTACCACCGCCGCCGCCACCCAGAGCTTCTTCTACGTCAACACCCTCGAATACCTCCGCCGAGGCGGCCGCATCGGTGCCGCCGCCACCATGCTCGGCTCCGCCCTCGCCATCAAGCCACTCCTCCACCTCACCAACGGCTCGATCACCCTCCTGGAAAAGGTACGGACGACGACCCGCGCCCTAGCTCGCCTGGAAGATCTGGCAACATCCACCGCCGGCGAAACCCCCGTGAACATCGCGATCCAACATCTCTCCACCCCCACCCAGGCCGATTCCCTAGCCACCCGCCTCACGACCCGAATCCCCAACCTCAACCACATGATGATCGTCGAAGTAGGCGCCGCGATAGCCGCCCACACCGGCCCCGGCATGCTCGCCGTAACCATCTCCCCCCAACCCTGACCAACATCTCGAATTCGGCTGGCCACCTGGGGACAGCACCCCACTATCCACAGAACCTCGTTCGGCCACCCAATCGCGAACTCACCTCTCTAACGTCATAGCCGTGGGAACCAGGGAACGCCAACAAGCCGAACGTGCCGCCATCGAAGTCCGCCTCCACCGGCTAACCTCTCGCGCCATCCCTGGACCTTCCACGCCCTCCACCCCATCTCACGACTCTCACCCCACACTTCCTCCCACCACTTCCCAATCTCCATACTCCTCGCCTTTTCCCATCGCATCCCAGCTTTCCCCAACCCACCCCTCATTTTCATCCGCTACCTCTCATATCAGTCACTCTTCGCCTCTGGCCACTGCCGTTCACAACGCCCATCCCCTTCCTTCGGCCGCCATCTCCCATTCGTTTTCTCCAAATCCCATACCTTTCACGCCGGGACCACCTCCGTCATTCGGTGTTGCGGCCCCATCTGGTACGGAAGAGTTGCCGCACCAATTCGAACCACAGGACCGCCTCAGGCCTTACGACGGAATGGCCCGCGAGTCCGCTTATGGGAGCCAGACGGAGATTAGCCGTCCCGACGAGGTCAAGAGGGCAACACAGAACCAGGATTACGATCTGGATAGATCGCCGACGGCTGCTCGTATCGGGCACGAAAAGGACAGGAGCGGAACAATTTCCGGTCGCCTCCGCGAGCTGCTTGGAGATAGCGAACGTTTCGACCCCGGCCGCCCAGGCGTAAGGGCCCTGATACTGCTCGCGATCGCCGCCGCCGTGGTGGCCGGAATCTACGCATGGCGATCACAACCCGTCCCCGAACCCCTTCCACCACCCACCCCCGCCAGCGCCGGATCTCCGGCCACCCCCTCACCGACCGCCAGCGTGACAATCCATATCACCGGCAAGGTCCGCGACCCAGGCGTCCTGGCATTACCCATCGGCTCAAGGGTCGTAGACGCCATCACCGCAGCCGGAGGCATAAAGAAGGGCGCCGACACCGGCCCACTCAACCTCGCCCGCCGCCTGGTAGACGGCGAACAAATCGTCGTCGGCCTCCCACCCCCTCCCGGATCCCACCCACTAACCGACCCCGCAACCACCAACATCCTCAGCCTCAACTCAGCAACCGCCGACCAACTCGAACAACTCCCCGGCGTCGGAGAAGTCCTCGCCCAACGCATCATCGAATACCGCGACACCCACGGCGGCTTCCAAAGCATCGAACAATTACGCGAAGTCTCCGGCATAGGAGAAAGAAAATACGCCGAACTAAAAGACAAAGTGTCCCCGTAGTTCATCCAGTTAGAGTCTTCGAAGTCATTCAGGAAACCTCTACTGGAGATGCTGTAGTCCATCGGGCCCTCGGCTTCACGAATTTCCATGCGGGTAATTTTATCTACGGCCTCACGCTGGCGGGCTTTGCGATCGAATCGGTATAGGTGATGTTTCCGGGGGAGCCGTTACCGGAGGTGTCGTGCGTTGGTCGGTCGGGCTCTGGCCTTGCGAAGTTTGGTGCGCGTAATTTGTTGCGGCGTCGCGCTGGTGAGTTTCCCGATCAAGTGTGATGTTTCCGGAGGAGTCGCTAGCGGGGGTGTCGTGCGTTGGTCGGTCGGGCTCTGGCCTTGCGAAGTTTGGTGCGGGTAATTTGTTGCGGCGTCGCGTTGATGGCCTTCCCGATCAAGTTCGTAGTGGGATGTTTTCCGGGGGAATCGCTAGCGCAGGTGTCGCGCGTTAGTCGATCAGGCTTTCTGCCATGTGAAGTGTGACGGGTCTTCCAAGTTGGCCGGGGGAGCCGCTATCTGAGGCGCCTGTGCATTGGGCCATGTGGCTCTCTGGGCTCGCGTACTTCAGTGTGGGCAATCTTTGTTTGCAGCATTACGCTGCCGGGTTCGTTCGATCAAGTTCGTGGTGCCATCAATTGAGAGGGGGCATTTCGCGTGGCCATGCCTCGGGCCGAGGACGGGTCCGAACCTGAGGGCGAGGATGAGCTTGTTCAGTCAGGCCGTTCTCTGGTGCTGGTTGGGCCAGCGGTTTCCGCGTGGGTTGTTGCGCTGATTTTGGTGGCATGTCCGGCGTTGGTCGGCGGGCTTGTGGCGGCTGCTGGTTTGGGAGCCGGGGGCTGGGTGGCTTGGTTCGGAAGCCGGGTGGGAGTAAGTGAGCGATGGCGGAACGTCGTTGTTGGGAGCCTTTGTTGTGCTGGGGTTGTGGCAGGAGTGGTGGCAATCAAAGTGCACGCGGTCACCACAGGTCCCGTTGCTGAGTTGGCGGCTCGGAATGCGGTGGTAAAGGCGGAGATCGTGCTCTCCGGCGATCCGCGCGCGCGGTCGCGGCCTGGGGGTTCGGGCGCGAGCGTGGTTGTGGAGGCACAGATTGTGCGGCTTGAACTTCGCGATGGGTTGGGGCTTCAGGCGCGGCGGTCGGTGATGGGAACCGACGCGGGCTCTGCGCGCAACGCTCCGGAAGCCGACGAGCGCCTACTCGGTGTGCGGGGAGCGGTGGAGGTGGACTCGTCTGTGGTGATCGGCACGGGAGTCCCGCGCAACGCTCCGATGGCCGACGCGAGCCAAGTCGGTGTGCGGGGAGCGGTGGGGGTGGACTCGTCTGTGGTCGCGACTGACGTGGGTGCTCCGGGCAACGCTCCGAAGGCTGACGCGAGCCGAGTCGGTGTGCGGGGAGGGGTTGGGGCGGATTCGGCTGGGGTGGTTAACGGGGTGGGAGCGGATTCGGCTGCGGGTGTGGTCGCGGTGAGGGTGGATTCGCCGGTGGTGGTGTTTGGGGTGGGGGAGGAGTGGCTGGGGTTGTTGCCGAGTCAGCGGGTTCGGGTTGTTGGGCGGTTGGCGGTGGCGGAGTCGGGTGGGTTGAAGGCGGGGGTGTTGGTTGTCCGGGGGGTGCCGGTTGTGGTGGGTGGGCCTTCGGGCGTACAGGGTGTGGCGGGGGTTTTGCGGAGTGGGTTGCGGGCGGCTTGTGAGGTCTTGCCGGCGGGGGCCCGTGGGTTGTTGCCAGGGTTGGTCGTGGGGGATGTTTCGCGGCTGGATGCGCAGGTCAAGGAGGATTTCGCTGATGCTGGGCTGAGTCATCTCAATGCTGTGAGCGGAGATTGTGCGTCCTAGACAGTGTTTTCAGTCGTATCTTCAGACTATGACGACACGAGCAGCCATCTACACGCGGGTCAGCCAAGACATTCGGGGCGGTCGCTCCGTTGCCGAGCAGGAAGCCGAATGCCGCGTCCAGGTCTCAAGGGAGTCGTGGGACCTGGCCGGAGTCTGGTCCGACAACGACCGCTCCGCCAGCAAGTACGCAAAACAGGCGCGTAAAGACTGGGAGCTGCTTCTCGACGAGATCCGGGGCGGCAACATCGACGTCCTGGTGGTGTGGGATCCCTCGCGCGCCACTCGTGATCGGCTCGTGTGGGCGGCGCTGGCCGCGATCTGCGAAGAGCAAGGCGTCAAGATCGCCGCATCGGGCCGGGTGTACGACCTGGCCGACCCCGACGACGCGTTCCAACTCGACCTGTTCTTCTCTCTCGGCGTCCGCGAATCCGGGGTCACCCGCAAACGTGTCCTGCGTACCGTCCGCGCCAACGCGGCGACAGGCCGCCCCCACGGCCGGCAGTTGTTCGGCTACCGCCGCCTGTACCACGAGACGACGAGGGAGTTCGTCTCGCAGGTGATCGACCCCGAGCAGGCGGCCACGATCCGCGAGATGGCCAAGCGCGTCCTGGCGGGGGAGTCCCTCTACATGGTCGCCGACTGGCTGAACAGCCAGGACAAGCCCACCGGGACGGGCGGGCAGTGGATCCCCGGCCAGGTCAAGCGCACCCTCCTCAACCCCGGCTACATCGGCATGCGCGTCCACCAAGGCAAGATCGTCGGCAAAGCGGTGTGGCCCGCCATCCTCAAGAAGAAGACCCACTCGGCCCTCGTCGCGAAACTCACCGACCCGGCCCGCGGCTACCTCCGCGACTCCCGGGCCAAGTACCTGCTCACAGGTATCGCCTTGTGTGCATGCGGGACCCCGTTGCGTGTGCTGCCTAATCGCGGGAGCCTCAGCTACGTCTGCATGCCGCACCTGCGGAAGAAGGGCATCGCGAAGGGTGTCGGCCATCCATGCCGCCTCGTCGCCAGGGTGGATGCCTTCGCGGAAGACCTGATAATCGACCGCCTTTCGCGGCCGGACGCGGTCGAGTTGCACGCCCGGAACGAGGCGGACCTGAACACGGTCTACCGCCTGGCCGATGAGATCGCGGAGAAGCGGCGGAACCTGGAGACGTTCTACGAGCAGGCGGCCAAAGGGGACCTGTCCGCTGTCGGTCTGGCATGGGTGGAGAAGCCGGCGCTCGCGGAGATCGAGCGACTCGAAGGCCAGATGAACCGGGTCCGGCTCGCCCCCCAACTCGGCGACCTGATCAACAGCGACCCGGCGGTGGTCCGCGCCGAGTGGCGGCGGCTTGATCTGGCGCAGCAGCGGGAGGTGGTCAAGCATCTGATGGTTCTGCAGCTCCTGCCTGTGGGCAGGGGTCGGCGGAACTACACCGATTGGGAATCTGTCGCTGTGACGTGGCGCGGGCAGGACATTCCGGCCCCGTGACGCTGTCTGGAAGGTGATAAAAGCCTTACCTTACTGCGCGCGGCATTCGCGGCATTTCGGCCTCATGTCCATATTTCAAAGATAGATTCAGCTACACAACGTGAGCCCCAGGAACGCGCTGGTGAACTGCCTGTAGTCGTTTGTGGACCGTTCCCAAACGCGGGTTCCCCCTCGCCCTAAACGCGCCTACTGTGGAGCACGCTCCTTACGTCGCCTCGGGAAAAGCGACACGCAATTTGGCCCGCCTCGGGGATTGGGTGGACCGGAAAGCAGGACCCCCCGTGAATTTCAACATCACCCACCCCTCCAAGACCGTTCTCGTCGCGCTCATGGCCGCCCCCTGGGCGGTCATCGGGGTCGAGGTCGCACTCAACACCCTGGCCAAGGACACGCGGGTCATCCTCGCCATCGGCGCGGGAGTGATCAACGTCTGCACGGTCGCCCTCCGAGTCGCCACCCGGTTCGAGAAGGGCTGTCGGCTGATCGCTCAAACCGTGGACACCAACGGGCAGCTCCACCGGGAGACGGTGCAAAACACCGCCAAGGAGCATGCCGAACAGCTGGGCACGTCGGTGCTCAACCCGGTCGCCTTGATGGCCGCCGGATGGCGTGGTAAGGCGCTAGCCGCTCACGACATCGCCAAGGAGCGGGAGAACCGGCGCACGGACAGGGCGTTCGACGAGATGGGCACTGGACCGTTCGGAACCGTCAGGTAAGCCCTTCATCCCGGAAATCGTCGCGTCGCAAGCTGGCGTAAGCCGCGATGACACGGCCCTTCGTCTCGTCCGAGAGGTCCGATTCCAGGATCTCTCGGACGACGGGGTCATTGCGTTTCTGGTCGCTGACCGTGAGTTCTTCCGGGGTGGCGAGATCACGCTCCAGGAGGATCTCCCCGAGGGTCTTGCCCTTGCTCCGCGCCTCATTGCGCAGGTAAGCGAGCACTTGTTCTTCGTCTGCTCGCGCGATGCGCTCTCGGCCGGACTCTGCGGCGTCAGCGGCGGGCAACTCGTCGGTCTTGCCGTCGAGGAATTTACGGATGGATCCCGCCTGGAGCTGGTACGCGCCTTCAACCGCGCTCAGGGTTGCCGGGCTGAAGTTGTCTCGCGCGCCGATCTCGATGTCCCGGAGGACTCCCGAGTGCACGGAGACTTCCGCGGCGAACACCTTGCGGACGCGGTATCTGGCGTCGATCTGAACCCTGCGTGCGGCGAGGAGCGGGCCGAGTTCGGCCCATCTGTCGGTGAGGGCGGAGCTCACCACGATGACCCCTTAGGCGACGGATGCCCGTTATGTCTTGTCATACGGGCCGGACGAAGCCAACTGTAAATGACGCAGGCAGACCCGTCTATGACCATGCCTGAAACGGTCTGACTTCATGACAGCCACTCCAGTCCCAAGAGTTGTCAAATGACCTCAACTTACCCATCGGTATGAAATTGAGTGACCTAAACTGTTGTCATATGACGTCTGAGTGACACAGACTGACCTCATGCTCGGAACTGGCCCACAGAACGGCCCGGCCCTCAAGGCGATTCGCAAGACGGCCGGGCGCACTCAGGAAGACATCGCCGAGGTCGTCGGCATTGACCAGTCCTACCTGTCGCTGCTTGAGAGCGAAGCGCGCTCCGCCTCTGATGCCGTTGTTGACGCACTCGCCAACGCGCTCGATGTGCCCGTTGACGCACTCCTGCGCAGCCCCCGCCCGGTGCCGGTTGATCTTGCCGACGAGCCGAACTGCGCGTGCCGGGCGAGCGCCTGATGCGCGCCTCGAAGGTCACCGCTGAGGAGGCTGCGGCGGAACGCGCCGCCGCTATCAAACGGATCGTCGACAGGGCTCCGCCGCTGTCCGCCGAACAGATCTCGGCCCTGTCGCGGATCTTCGCCGGTTCGGCCGAACGGATCCGCGCCCACGCAGCCGAGAAGGCCGACGCGATCGATTCGGCCGCCTAGCCCCCTGAAATGAGTTTTGCCCCGACCATGCCGGGCCGGGGCTGCGGGAGGACATCCCGCCCAAACAGTAACGCACCGTTAGCAGAGGACGGGCCCAGTGACCGCAGCACCCGACACGTTCTCCCTCCGGAACCTCATCCGTGAGGTTGCCGAAGAGAGCGCACTTGCCGACCCCGGCGCGCTCGCCAAAGAGGTCTCCAAGCACGTCACTGACGACCTATTGCGGGCGTGCTTCGACGAGATGATCCGCCCGTTCGTGCAGAACGTGATCTCGGGTCACCGGTTCGCCAGCGCTCCGCCGACCCCGGCTGACGACTCCGCCGAGATCAAGGAGCCGGACGGCGGCAAGTCCAAGTCGAACCGCTCGTGGAAAGTCAAAGGCGTCCGCGAGACGTGGCGGTCGATCCTCCGCCAGCGGCTGCACGTCGGCCCTGGCTCGTCGGACTGGCAGTTCCTTGGCGAGGCAACCACGGAGGAGTTGCGGTTCGCCGCTGGCGAGCGCCGAGACCTTGCCGCCGCCAACGTCGCGAACGCGGCGAAGCTTGAGGCTTTGGCCGCGCTGTGCGACGAGCACGGCGTTGACGCTCCCGCCCGCCTCGCTGACGACGTTCTCGCCGAGTTTTTCGGGCGGTCCTGGTGACCGCCGACCTTCAGACTTCCGCCCCGGCCATGCTCCCGCCGGTACCCGTGGCCCACTCGCCGGGGCGGGGCAACGCTTCCCAGCCGACCATGCCGGAGTCGACGCCCACAGTGCTGGCGTCGGCTGGGAACAACGACACCCCGCAGGCCATGGCCGACTCGGAGCCCATTCTGCCCGTGCCTGCGGGGGGCAAGACCGCCCGGTCGGCCAAGGAAGTAACGACTCCCAGATGCGGCCCGCCGACCGGGCACCCACACTCCCTCAACGGCCAAAGTGTGGACGAAGCCCTTAAGGAGTTCGCCGTTGAGGGCACTACTTCCCCCGCGACCACGGACCATGCGCTACCCATACAAGCGTCGTTCGCGGGGGACCAGACTCAGCCGACAGCCACACACCCATCGACACCCAATGTTCTCGCGCTGTCGGCTGGTACCTCTCCCCGGACGGCCAAGCTGGCGACGACGCCCAATGACGCCGCGCCGTCCGGGGGCACCCTTCCACGAGCGACCGAACTACATTCGACACCCAACGACGGGACGTCGTTCGCGGAGCAAGACCAGCCGACAGCCATGACCCTTGCGGCAACCATCCCGCTCCCGCTGTCGGCTGACCACACGCCCCGGACGGCCATGCGGGTTGCGACGCCCATACCGACCTCGCCGTCCGGGGACACCTTTCCGCGAGTGGCCAGCGTCCCTCCGATGCCCATAGTCGGTGCGCTACTCGCGGAGATAGACACGCCCCCGGCCACCGCCGGATCGTCGCCCATAGAGAAGGCGCTGGGGGCGGAAGACCAGGGTCCGCAGGGTCTGGCCAAAAGGGTCACGACGCCCACCGGTCCATCGCCGGACCTTGCGGACCCTCTCCTGGCTCTCGCCGCTGACGTTCTCGACGACCTGGAAACGGTCCGCATCGCGAACGAAAACCGCCTACGGCAACTCACCCGCGATGAGACGGACGTGGACGGGGAAGAGCGCGGGTTCGGTTTGACGCTCGACCACCCGGACGTCGCCCGGCTCGCGGCTCTCGTGGATGCGCTGGCGTCGGCGGAGAAGGACGCGGCGAAGAACCTCGCGAAGCGGCTCAAGCAGCACCCGCTGTACCCGTGGCTGAAAGGTCAGAAGGGTGTTGGCGACAAGCAGGCCGCTCGCCTGCTGGCCAGCATCGGGGATCCCTTCTGGAACACCCTCCACGATCGCCCGCGCAAGGTCTCTGAGTTGTGGAGCTACTGCGGGTATTCAGTCGTCCGAGTCGGTGGCCAGGCCGGCAGCGATGCCCATATAGCGCGCGTCGCCGACTCGGTCTCAAACTCTCCCGCTGGCCAGCTCATGCACGACGCCCAAGGCGGTCCCGCCAGCGGGAGCAAGGCCGGGGGCAACGCCAACCACGGAATCCCCGATGCCCATACCCGTGGCGTTGGCGTTGCCCCCAAACGGGCTCGCGGAGCCAAGGCGAACTGGTCGGACACGGCGAGGACGCGCGCCCGCCTCATCGCCGAGTCGTGCATCAAGCAACTCGCCCGCACCTGCCCGGCGGACGCCGAACAGGGATTCGCCACCCACGCGGACGGCTGCGCGTGCGCCCGATACCGCAAGGTGTACGACGCCACCCGCGTCAAGTACGCCGACGCCATCCACCACGTGGAGTGCCCGCAGTGCGGCCCGAAAGGCAAACCCGCACAGCCCGGCTCTGACCTGTCCCGTGGGCACAAGCATGGCCGCGCTCTCCGGGCTGTCTCGAAAGAGCTGCTGAAGGACCTGTGGCGCGAAGCCCGACGCATCCACGAGGAGACCACGCCGTGAGCCCGCTCGTCGCGGAAGCCCTCCGCCTTGACCGGCTCAACGACTACCGATTCGACGTCGCTGGCCACTGGCAGGCGGCATCCCTCCGCTGGCGGGTCGTGGACGGCGACGAACTCGCCGACGACGCCCCCGCTACCCCCTGAGGAGACCTCCCCATGCTCGACGCCATCGCCCGTATCGGCATCTACCAGGCACAGAACGGCTACGGCTCCCGGCTCACCCCGAAGCAGCAGCGGCGAGTCAACAAGAAGCGCCACAGCCAGTCCGTGCAGGCTTCGGCGGTCCGTGAGGCCCGCTCCAAGGACCGCAAGGCCGCCGCCGAGTCCCGCCGTCGCGCCGAGTTGCTCCACCGCTAGCGCAGAAAAGGCCCGACCGGATCGCACCCGGCCGGGCCACACAGACCACCAACTGATCACTAAGAGAGGAGTCGGTGAGCGTGAAGACCACGGTAACCGACCAGGACAAGCAGACGGTCAAGCCGGACCCGCGCGCCGAGTACATCCGAGGCCTGCGGGCGCTCGCGGACATCCTGGAGAACAACCCGGACCTGGACTTGCCGTACACGGGCCGCCGCGAGTACGGGATGCTCCACTTCATCCCGGGCGAGAGCAGCAAGAAGCAGGCCCGCCTGTTTGCCCGGCTCATTCCCGGGACGGTCGGCAAGGAGCCGCGCGACACCGCGTTTGACCTGGTCGGCAAGTTGCACGGACTGCACGTCAAGATGATCGCCCAACGGGACGAGGTGTGCACGCGGGTGGTCACCGGCACCCGCGAGGTGACCGAGGAGATCCCCGACCCGCAGGCGCTGGCCGCCGTCCCGAAGGTCACGGTCACCCGGACCGAGGAGGTCATCCGCTGGGACTGTAAGCCGATTCTCGCCGCCGACGACGAGGACTCGGCGGTGTCGGCGTGAAGACCCTCCCGGACATCACCCCCTACTCGCTGCGAGACGCGCAGGTCCACCCGTCCACGGGTGAGGTCTACGGCGACCCGCTCGCGGTCGCTCTCCACATCCTTGCCGCCGAGTCCGCCCACCACGGCGTGACGAGCGGTGCCGGAGTGGCGTTGTGGCAGGCCATGCGGGAGATCGTCCGCCACTACCTGATCAACGTTCACGGGCTCGAAGTCGGGGGCGCGCTGCGGCTGGCGAAAGTCGAGTGTGACCAGTTGATCGCGGCAGCGGTTGAGCGGCGGGACGCCAAGGCTGCCGGGCGTGTGCTGTGACGCACCTGTGGGAGGCCAGCCACCCCTACTACTGCTCCGAGGGCAACTTCTACGTCGGTGGAACCCGCTGGCATGAGGTCCATAGCGCGTACGAGTCGTGGGCGGACTTCATCGACGACTGGGGCGACGCCGACTCGGACATGAACCTCGTGTTCCGCTGGGACTGGAAGCGCGCCGACCCTGACGACTACGAGGACGGCGAGGAGTTCCCTCCGGACCGACTGTTCGTGTACTGGGTGCTTCAGCGCAAGGCGATCCTGCGGTCAACCGAGTGCGTGGTCACGGAGGACGACGAGCCCGCCGTGCTGGCGTGGCTGACGGAGCGGGCCAGGACCCTGATCGCGCTCTGGTCGCCGCTGGCTCTGGCTGCCGAGCAGCCCTCCGGGGGTGCGCGATGACCGGCCCGGAGCACTACCGCGAAGCCGAATCTCTGCTCGACCTCGCTAACCACATCGCAGACGCCGCGAACCCCCAGGACGAGGGCGAGCCGGAACGCACCAACGCGGCGATCCACGTGCTCATGGCCACCGCCCAGGTGCACGCCACCCTCGCTCTCGCTGCCGCTACAGCCCTCTGCCACCCGGGCGACGACCAGACCCGTCCCGAGGACGGCAACGCCTGGGTGGATGTGGCGGGCGTGCCCTTCTTCACGTGGGCGGACAGCGCGGACATCAAGCCGCAGCCCTCCGGGGGTGCGGCGTGATGACCACCCACCACCCCTACGGCTGCGTGCTACGCGCCAGAACCGCCGCACGACTGGCCCTCAAGGCCGAATCGGTCGAGCAGGCGAGCCCGTACGTCCGCGCCGGCGAGTTGGACAAACGTGCGGCCGAACAGCGCGACCTGCTGCTCGTAGAGGTCTGCGAATACCTGCTCGTCGAGGGAGCCCAGTACTCCACGGTGGTCACGTCTGCTCATCGGATGGCCGGGGATCTGCTGTCTGACGCCTACCGCTACGAGCGGGGGCGGGCGTGACGACCTTCGCCGACACCCACCGAGGCCAGCGGGTCGAACTCCTGGACGTAGACGGCGACCACTGGCTCCCGTTCGTGCTGCTGCTGGAAGACCCGCGCCCCTGCCACTCCACGTGCTGCGAGGCGTACGCGGTCCGATCCGGCAGCGGGGATCCGTTCCGTTTCCACGCGGCCAAGTCGGCTGTCGTCCGCATCGTCCCCCGGCAGAGAGCGGCGGGTGAGAGCTCCAGCCCACGGGCTGACGAAGTTGACCCGGACACCGCTCTCGCCGATCCCGACCCTGATGCCGCCTACAAGGCCGCCCAAGAAGACCAGATCAACGACGACGAGACGGGGGACCAGTCGTGAGTTTCACCTTTACTCCGGCAACGAAGGAGCAGGCCAAGGCGCGCATCGCGCTGGCCGGGCCTTCGGGCAGCGGGAAGACGTACACGGCGCTGATCACCGCTCAGGCGCTCGCCGGCGCGGGCGGCAAGGTCGCCGTCATCGACACCGAGCGCGAGTCGGCCAGCCTCTACGCCGACGAGTTCGCGTTCGACACCCTGACCATGCACACCTACGACCCGCGCGACCTCGTCCGGGCACTCGCCGCCGCCGGTGAGGCGGGCTATAACACGGTGGTCGTGGACTCGCTGTCCCACTTCTGGATGGGCACGGCAGGCATGTTGGAGCAGGTCGACAACGCCGCCAAGCGCTCCTACGGCGGCAACTCCTTCGGCGGGTGGAAGGAAGCCCGCCCGATGGAACGCCAGATGATCGACGCCATCCTCGCCTACCCCGGCCACGTGATCGTGACCATGCGCACCAAGACCGAGTGGGTGGTGCAGGAGAACGAGCGCGGGCGTAAGGAGCCGAAGAAGATCGGCACCAAGCCGGAGCAGCGAGAGGGAATCGAGTACGAGTTCACGATCGTCGGCGACATGGACTTGGAGCACACGCTCGTCGTCTCCAAGTCGAGAGCGAAGCCGCTCGCCGACGCAGTGATTCGCCGACCCGACGAGCAGTTCGGGCGGACCGTCCTGGAGTGGCTGGGCCAGGGCAAGCCGATGCCGTCGGCGCTGGACTACCGCGACACGGCGATCGCCGTCGGTGGTACCTACGCGGAGTTGCGCGCCCTGCACGAGACGGTGAAGCGGCGCGGCATGTTGGGCGCGGCCGTCATCGACGACACCGGCGAGACGGTGATGCTCGGCGACCTGATCGTGGCGCGCGGCAAGGCCGCCTATGCCGTTGAGCAGCAGGGCGCCGCCGCCGAACAGCCTGGCGCCACTGGTGGTGACGAGTGAGCATCCGTGACGAGCAGGCCGTCAAGCTGATCGTGGCCAAAGTCCTGGTCGAGCTGATCCAGGCCAGCGACAAGACCGTACGCGGGGACGTCGCCAAGGGCTGGGTCGTGGACGACCGCATCAACGGCATGGTGGGCGGAGCGTCAGGCGGGACCGTCCAGGTGAAGCGAGGCGCGAAGCGGGCCGCGATCACCGACGCCGGGGCGTTCGAGGAGTGGGTGCAGGAGAACCGCCCCGACGAGTGGGAGACCGTCATCCCCAAGCCCTTCACGCGGGTCCGTCCCGCATTCGTGACCGCCGTCCTGGACGTGGCCAAGAAGGAGGGCGTCGCAGTCACGCCGCAGGGCGAGGAGATCCCCGGCGTCACCGTCAGCCAAGCGGGCCCGCAGGTGGCCGTGTCTCTCGCCGATGACGCCGCCGAACTGGTGGCTGACGCTTGGGCGTCGGGTGAGTTGTGGGAGATCGTCGGCGGGCTCCTGCCCCAACTTGAGGCCGGGCCGGGTGAGGTCGATGGCTGACATCCAGACGATCGTCAACCAACTCGGCAAACTCTCCGTCGATCTCGACAACGCCGTTGACCTTCTCTGCGAGATCGAAGAGATCGCGGTCGACGCCGAAGCGGACTACAAGAAGGCGTTCGCGGAGGCGTTCGAGGGCGGCATCGGGCCGGTCGAGAGCCGCAAGCAGCAGGCGGTCATCAAATGCGACAAGTTGTATCGGATCTCCGGCAAGGCGCAAGCGGCGGTCCGTAAGCAGGTGCAGCACCTGCGTGCCCTCCACGCGCGTATTGAGGTCGGTCGGACGATCCAATCCACGGCTCGTGCGGAGATCGCCCTCACGAACGCGGGTGTGCGATGAAGCGATCCGAGATCCGCCGGGTCAAGCCGATGAAGTCCGGCACCTCCCAGTTGAAGCGCACGCCATTCAAGCAGGGCTCCGGCAAGGCAGTCCGTAAGGCGTCCAAGCGCCGCCGTACCGGTCCGCCGGCGGATGTGATGGCGCTGCTGGCTCAGCGGTCGGGTGGCCTGTGCGAGATCGGCATGGTGTGTCTCGGTAACGCTCCCGCCGTCGATCCCTCCCATCGGATCGCGAAGGGCATGGGTGGGACAAAGGACCCGCGCTCCAACACGGCTGCGAATAATCTCCACGCTTGCCGCGCTGATCACGATCTGGTTGAGCGCGATCCCGCCGCGGCGTACGCGAACGGCTGGAAGATCCGCCGCGGAGTAGCCGACCCCACCCAAGTACCCGTACGGCATTGGGTGCACGGCTGGATCCTGCTCGCCGAAGACGGGACGTGGACGTCCGCCGACCCGGCTCGTGAAGACCTGCCCGTCGTGGAGTCCGTGGCTCTGTGCCTGTGGTGCGGACAGAGCGTGCGCGGAGCGACTGACTGCACCCAATGCGGGGCCGCTCAGACGGCAGACATCGGTGGCAGTCCCAGTGATCTAGACGCCCCCTTCTAGCCCCCTGATCGACAAGGAGATACCCCATGCCTAAAGAGAGGCCGAAGCAGACGCTCGGCCGCGCCACCCGCGATGCCTTCGAGGAGGACACGGAGGTCCGTTTCCAGCCGCTGAAGTGGCTGCTCTGGATCTTCGCCGTAGTCGCGCTGCTCGGGATTCTCGGCTACGGGATCGCCTGGTTCACCCAGCCGTTCCGTACCGCCGCAGCCGTGAGGGAGAAGGTCGGCACCGCTGAGAACGTGCTCCACCAGTACGAGCACTTCCACGACCTGTGCGCGGGCGTGGCCGCTACCGACGACAAGATCACCATCAAGCAGGGCCAGATAGACGCCTACAACAAGGCGCGCCCGGACGGCGACGAGAGCGACAAGTTCCAGACCGCGCCGAAAATAGACCGCCTGAACACGGAGCTGACCGCGCTCCAGAACCAGCGCGCGGACGCCGTGGCCAAGTACAACGCCGACTCCGCGAAGCACAACCGCGCGCTGTTCAAAGACGCGTCCCTGCCGTACCGGCTCGACGACACAACCCCCACCTGCAACTAACCCCCCGAACGGATGACTCCCATGAAGCGATCCACGAAGACCATCGCCGCGCTCGGCGCCGCCCTGGCCGTGCTGGCGACCACGGCGGGAAGTTGCGACTCCAGCGAGGAGCGTAAGCAGGCTCAGGCGATCAGCGGCAACCAGCAGAAGAAGTACGAGGCTGCGGTCCCGTTCCCCGCTGGCGACCTGAACAACCCGCTGGACCGGGCGAACCTGGCCGAGTACCTGAAGCGCAACAACGACAAGAACCGCACGTCGTACGTGTACCTGCTGTCCATGGACGCGAAGGTCATTGCCTACTACGCCATTAAGGGCAAGGTCACCTCCGTTTCCTCGCAGCTGCTGCCGCAGGACGACATCGTCGACCCGTGCGGCTCGTCGTACTGCCCGATGTCGGTGGACTCGGCGGGCGATGACGGCACCTACGGCGGCAACGAGCCGGGCGTGTTCTTCTTCACCACCGAGGGCGTCCTGATCACCTGGACGGGCGACTACATCCAGTCCGACCAGCCGATGGACATCAAGACCCCGGTCTCCCTGGTCGCTCGCGTCGACTAGCCCTTCCCCCTCCCCGGTTCCGTGCCGTTCGGGGGACAGCACGGGACCGGTTCCCAATCCGATCTTCAAGGAGACATGTCATGTCCAAGACCAGCGTCCATCCCTACCCGACCGATCAGCAGCCGCTACCGGGGCCTAAAGCCTTGACCGCCAACGCCGCCAACGACCTCCGCCTCCTTCTCCAGCAGGCCGAAGGCGAGCGGGAGCGCGTAGCCGCCAAGCGCGCCGACATGTGGCTGCGGATCGAGCAGGCCCGCGCCGAATGTGAGCGGTTCGTGGCCGCGATGCACGAAGAGATCGACTCCACGGACACGATCCTCGCCGAGTTGGACGGGACGGCTGACCGGTACCGGCAGCGTCTCGGCTCGCAGGCCACGCTCGACACCTCGCAGGGTGACAGGGTTGTCCACTCTGCCACCTGGAACGGCAACGGCGCGCCGGAGACGGGCAGTATCGCCGCTGTTGACCCGTTCGCGGACAACCAGCCGGACGGGCACTGCATCCGATGCGGCCAGCCCGTCTGGCGGGTTCCGGCGTCGCCGACCAATCCGCGCGGTGCGACCCACTCTTTCGGCGCGACGTGCGACCCCGACAGCCCCGACTCCGAGGTGGCGGATCTCGGGGAGCAGGCGGTGGCGTCGTGAGCGCGCTCAGGTCCGCCGTGAAGACGGTCCGCTGGCTCGCCAACGGCTGCCCCAAGGGCAAGCGCCGCATGACCGAGCAGGCCGTACCGGACGCACACCTGGCCTACGAACTCCCCAACCAGAGCAACGGAGACGATCAGTGAGCCGCTACAAGATCCCCAACGCCCCCGACTCCCCGGACGGTCGCGTGACCACAGTCGGATGGGACGCACCTCTGAGCACCTTCTTCGCGATGGCGTTCGACCCGCCCGCCTCCGGCGAGGAGTTCGACGACGAGATCGAAGTGTTCTGGGTCGGCGGCATGCCGGGCGAGATCCCGGCCGTAGTCGCTCTGGAATCGGCTCTGTCCGTCCACGGGGTGACCCTGCCCGCCGACGTGCGGGCGGCACTGGGAGCGGACAGGGCGCGTGAAGGCGACCGCTCCCAGGTGCACCCGAGCGCTCGTCTGATCGAGGCCATGCGGTCGGGTGATGTCCGATGAGCCACGACTACGACGACGAGTACGGCCGCCCCCAAAGCTTCAACGACAAGCCCCGCGAGAAGTCGTACTGGGCGCAGAAGGCCGGGCGCGTCAAGGCGGCACTCAACGCCTACCTGGACGGAAAGCCGGAGAAAGGTCCGGTCACCCACAGCGTGATCGACCTTGAGGACTGCCTGCTCGATGAGGGCTTGCTGGTCCTGCCCCGCGCCACTGGCCACGGCAAGTACCGGGTACTCGCGGACGGCAAACCGGTCCCGCTGGTCGGCCGCGATGTCGGCGAGTCAGGTCCGATGGACGCCGAAGAGGCAGCCGAGGCGTTCCTACTTGCAGCCGCCAAGGACGACGGCGCGGCGATCATGGTCCGTCCCGCCACCAACGACGAGTTGGTCATCTCGGCCGTCACCGGCGACCCGGTCGTTAAGCCGGAACCGGTGAAGATCGCCGTCCACAACTTCCGCATCGAGGTGGACGACAACCTAGGGGCGCTCGCGCTCCGAGCCTGGGACGTGAACGGCAACGCCGTGCTGCTGGCAATGGACGACGCCACACGGATGGAACTCTCCGAAGCGCTGGACGGTGCGCTGTGAGCAACAACTACCCGTGGATCCCCGACGGCAGCAGCGCCGGAGACTGGCAGTCCTCCATCGAGGTCGGTGCACGCGACACCGGCACCGCCGAGCCGCTGTCCGTCGCCGCCGACCCGATCACGGTGGCCCACGTAGCCGCCGTGGACTGCTACGCCATCTCCTACCACGACCAGCCGTGGAAGCCCGGTGACCCTGTCGGCTCCGAACTGGAGTTGACCGCGATCCTGCGTCTTACCGATGGCCGCTGGGCATCAGTGGAGTCCTGGAACGACTACACGGGGTGGGACTGCCGGGACGGGTCGACGATCCGCATCGGCGCCGACCGGGACTCGGTGATCCGTTGGGGTCTCACGGAGTCGGGACGCGCCCGGCTCGGCTTGGGCGGTGTCCTGTGAAGCGCCCCGGCTGGCTGACCCCGAAGCGGGCCGCTGGGCTCTGGGTCGCCTTCTGGTCCGCCTGCATTCCGTCCGACGTCTTCGTCTGCCTACTCGCCGCATCCAATGACGTGGCGGCGGCTGCCTACTTCTTCGGCGCTGCCGCTGCCGGGTCGCTCGCGCTGCTCGTCGTCGATCTCCGGCACCTGATCGCGCTCCACTCCCAGAGCGGGAGGGCGGAGCGATGACCGCGAGCATCTCGTGGCGGACCGTAGCGGGAGACCTGTCCCCGCTGCTGGGCCTGGTCGTCGCACTCGCCGGCTGGTCGTGGATCCCGCTCGACACCTGGTGGGCGTTCGCTTTCGCCGCTCCCGCCTCAGTGCTGATGTGGACCGGGACGGAGCGGCTTCGCCGGGTGCGTGCCGAGCGGGACAACTACAGGGCGGCGGCGGTGGCCCTGGTCTGCGAGTACGACCTAACCAGCCCGGACGCGCCCGCCGACTCCCTGGACTACATCCCTGCCGACGTACTGGCAGAAGCACGCAAGCCGGTGGAGGTGGCGAACTGATGGGCAACCACACGCGCTACGACGGCGAGATCGCCATCAGCCCGCCTATCCCGTGGGGGCTGATCAAGGACAGCATCTTCGCCAATCAGGACAGGCGACCTGTGGCGGGTGGCGATCCGCGACGGCCAAGCGGTCCGTGTAGAGGTGCGGCTGGTGTGGCCTGAGGACGACATCCCGACCGCTGAAGAGGCCGCCGCGATGCGCGCCGAACTGGCTCGCCTCCGCCAGCGCTTGGACGACATGAACCAGGACGCCATGGAGGAGAAGACCCGTGAGCACTGAGCCCATGAGCCCCAAGCGGTTGGAAGGGATCCGCGCGAGGGAAGCGGCTGCCACTCCCGGACCGTGGGAGTCCGTCGTGGACAACCACGGACACGGCCAAGTGGACGTGAGCGTGTGGTCCGACACGATCGGCTACTACCTGGTGGAGAAGGTCGCCAGCGGGTCGAATCACTTCGCCGATGGCGCGTTTATCGCTGGCGCTCGCAGTGATGTGCCCGATCTGGTCGCCGAAGTGGACCGCCTACGGACCGCGATGCGTCTCTCGTTCTCTCCCTCCCTGTACCTGGAGATCCAAGAGGTACTGGACAAAGCCCACGGCAGCGGAGAAGGCGACGGGGCGGGGGCGGGTGTCGTCGCTGATGTCTGGCTGCTGATTGAGCAGCGGGACAGAGCCCGCGCTGAGAACGAGCGTCTCCGCTCTGGCATAGCCGACGCCATCCGAGACGTGGACGTCCAAGCGAGTTGGCACCAGACGCTCCAACAGCTGATCGCCAACCAGACCTAGCCCTTCGCGGAGTCCCGCCCGACCAAAGCAGGCGGGACTCCGCCATCAACCTAACGGAGACCGAAATGGGACAGTCACCTACCGCCAAACTCATCTACGGATACGACCTAGACGGCAGCAGCGAATGGAAGATCGAGGAGGTCAGCGAGGACGGCGAACTGAAACTGTCGTGGTTCTCGCAGGACTGGGACGACGAGGACGCCGAAGAGCGCGACTTCATCACCGAAGCGGAGAAGCGGCTGCTGGCTTCCGTCGGCTTCACCGAGACGGACTGGCGGGCAGACGGTTACTTCGCCCGCGAGAAGGAAGCCGCAGCCCGTCTTGGTGTGGACTTCGAGTGGTACGCCTACGAGCCCGGAGCGGTCGTCCTCGCCGCGAAAGTGGTCGAAGTCGACTGGGGCAGCATCCCCGTCGATCTGGCCGCGCTGACCGCTGAAGCCGCCGCGTCCGATTGGGACGCCAAGCTTGACGCCGCCTGCCGCGCTCTGGACATGACTCCTACTCAGGAGCGTCCGGGCTGGCTTCTCTGCGCGCAGTACGGCTGACGCGGATGGACACGAACATGACCCCGCCGCAGGAGATGCGCGCCGCCGCAGACCTGATCGACTCCCGCGTCCGCGACTTCATCGCCGAAGAAGTCCGCAGCCCGTACTGGCAGGGCGGCAACTGGGCGCAGGGCGTGGACAACGCGATGGGCGGTGCTGGCGGACGTCTGGCCGCGCTGTTCACTCCCGAGGTGGCCGCGCAGACTTCCGGCTGGCTGAAGCGGTCGGCGAAGACCTGGGACGCCGAAGTCAAGCACGACGAACTTCACGACACCTGTAACGGCGCGGTCGGCGAGGACTGCTGGTGCTTCGACCGTCCCATCGGTGTGGCCCGCGCACTCCTGGCGGGTGCCAAGTGAAGCCCTACATGCCTTCTCTCGGCTTCTCGGCGTGGCTGTGCGCCCTCGTCTTCGTCGGACTCACCAACGGCTCTTGGGCTTCCGTTCTGGTCTTCACCTTGACCTGTGCGGTGTGCGTCATCGTCGGCGTAGTCGTTGGAGCCGAGCGCCCACGGCCGCAGATGGCGACGCTGGCCGAGCACGCCAAGGCGCGGCTGGACGCCGAGCGTGAACGTGACGCCGCGCTGGACGCCTTGAAGGCCGTCGATGCGGCCCACCAGTCCGAAGACCCGGTAGAGATCGCCGCCGCTGTGGATGCTGCCCGCTGGGTGCTGTCCGGTGGCGACTACACCGGACGGCTGCGAGCGGCCACGCAAGCGTTGGAGAACGAACTCGCCGGCGCGTCCGTGGACGAGCACGCCAAGCAAGCCCCCGGGATGGTGTGGCACTCGGATCTGGACGACGTGGCGATGGGCGGGCGGCTTATCGCGGCCATGACGGAAGAGGTTGAGGTCGTCTACCGAGACCGCCGGGAGACGCCGTGGTAGAGCCTCGCGACCGAGACGACGAACTCGCCTGCGACTGCCCTTGGTGGAGGTGTTCGGCCTCGCTGTCCGCATACGCCGCGCTTGTGGGAGCGGTCGTTCTTGCTGTGGTCGTCGTGGTGCTGGTGGTGGCGTCGTGAGCGGGCTAGTCGGGGATGCGGCGTCAGGACTGGACTTTGCCATCACGGATCTTGGCGATGTACTCGCGCGTCCAGTCGACGCTACGGCCGATCTCAGACGGGCCACGCCCCGCAGCAAGGTGCTTGCGGATGCCCGCGAAGAGAGCCGCGCGTGCGCGGTCGTAGTCGTCGCGAAGCTGCCGCAACTCCGGGATCTCTTCCTTCGCCATGGGCGCATGGTCTCACAACATCGTGCGCTCCCAAAGGACGCGAACCCAGTTGGCATCTGTCACCCAATCCCGATAGCGTCGACACTGTTCGCGAACAACGTTCGCATGGAAGCCGGAGTCAAAGGGAGTGTCATGGATCAGGAGCGTCGTGCGAAGTGGCGTCGCGACTACGAGAACTGCATCTACGCGATCGAGTTCTCCTCTGGCGTGGTGAAGGTGGGCAGGACTAACGACACGACGAAGCGGCTCGCGGCGCACCGCAAAGACGCAGCCCAGCACCATGTGGAGATCACGCGCACATGGTTCTCGCCGGGGCACCACACATACCTCGACAACGAAACCGCACTCATCGGCTTCTGCGCGGAGCGCTGGCCTGCCGCTAGCGGTCGGGAGTACTTCGGCGGAGCCGACTTCGATTCGGTCGTCGCCTATGCCAGCGACCTGCCGATGCCGCAGTTGACCGACGCCGAACTCGATCAGCGCTTGATGCGGGAGCACCGCGCACTTGCCGCCAGCCCGCCACTCGGCGTGCAGATCTGGAACGCCTTCGCACGGCACCGGGAACACGCCCAAGAAGAGGCAGATGCCCACGAGTACGACGAAGACTTCGTCCTCCTTGAAGATGTCGCTCCCCTGTACGAAGAGGTCGAGTCGGTCACTGCCCGCTCCATGGCCAAGCACTACGCCGCAGATGCCTTGGTGCAGCATCTCCTTCGATACAAACTCGACTCCCGGACTGGCCCGATCGACTGGCAAGAGGCGCTTCATCGGTCGCGTCACGCGTTCAGAATGACGTTCCTGCTCAGAAGTCTGATCGCGCTGGTCGGTGAAGAGGCCGCCGATGCGGTCGCGCGCGACCTCTGGGATGACCGCTGCGGCGAGTACGGGGACGAACTGAACCGCTGGGTCATAGAGGACGGGATCGACCCCGCCGTCCTCTTCGACATGGCCCGCCGCGCCCACCAGCAGATCTACAAGGCGAGGGCAGAGGTGCGGTGCGCGGAAGAGTCGCTAGCCCGCGTCTGGACCGGGCGCGACTCGCAGGGCTCCCTCCTTGGCGGCGAGTCCTGATGGCCGCGCAGTTACAGGTGGCCGTGGAGCCGATGGGCTGGCCCGAACTTCCCCTTGAAGGTGACCAGTCATGACGCGTCTGCACATTGCCGACCTGTTCGACCCGTGCGATCTTGACGAAGCGATCGAGAACGGTTTCGTCCGCGTTCAGGTCCACCCTGACGAGCCGCTCAAGATCTACAACTACACGGAGCGCGCCCAGTTCGCACAGGAGTGGAACGACGTCACGCTCGCCTGCCGTGGCCTGATCGTGGACGACTCCGGATGGGTCCGCGCTCTACCCTTCGGAAAATTCTTCAACTATGGCCAGGAGCAGACGGGGCCGCTCGACCTGAACGGCAAGGCCGTGGTCGTGGACAAGATGGATGGCTCGCTCGGCATCCTTTACCCGACGCCGGTCGGCTGGTCGATCGCCACGCGCGGCTCGTTCACAAGCGACCAGGCCAAGCACGCGACCGACCTGTTTCACGAGCGCTACAAGGGCTTCGAGCCGCCATCGGGCGTGACGGCACTGTTCGAGATCGTGTTCCCGGAGAACCGAATCGTCTGCGATTACGGCGGCCTGGACGATCTGATCCTGCTCGGTGGCGTGGACATGGCCAACCGGCAGGTCCTCGGACCCCAGGACATCCCCGGCTGGGACGGCCCATCGGCAGACGTGTTCGTGGCCGCCACCCTGGGCGAAGCCCTGGCCATGCCGCCGCGCGCCGGTGCTGAAGGTCTCGTGGTCCGCATGGTCGAGACCGGCCAGATGGTGAAGATCAAGCAGTCGGATTACGTCGAACTCCACAAGGTCATCACCGGCTTGAACGCCCGGATCGTGTGGGAGGCGCTCGGCAACGGGCGGACGATCGCGGACCTGTGCGAGCCGCTGCCAGACGAGTTCCACCAGTGGGTGCGCGATCTCGCCGTCGAACTCCGCGAGCAGGCCGAGATGCGCCTGTGGTCCACGCAGACGACCTACGGGAACGTCCGGGAGAAGTTGGACCAGGCACACGCCGACGGCTGGCAGCGCAAAGAGTTCGCGATCTTCATCAGCCGGTACGTGGACGACACCGCGAAGCGCGCGTGGCTGTTCAACCTGCTGGACGGCAAGGACCCGTACCCGGCGATCTGGAAGTCGCTCCGCCCGTCCGGTGACCGTCGTCCCGTCAACTTCTCCGAGGACACCGCGTGAGCCACCTCATCATCTGCCGGGGACTCCCTGGCTCGGGGAAAACCTACTGGGCTACCCGCTGGGTGGCCGAAGACCAGGCTGCCCGCGCCCGCGTAAATCGCGACTCCTTGCGCGGCATGGTCCATGACGGCGCATGGGTGGCTGGAGTCACCGAACACCGCATCATCGCCGTCCGGGACGCTGCGATCTTGGCCCTACTGCGCAAGGGCGTGGACGTGGTTTCGGATGACACGAACCTGCCGCAGCGGACGGCGCGGGATCTCGCCAAGTTGGCGAAGCGGGTCGGAGGCACTTTCGAGATCGCTGACTTCACCGGTACGCCGCTGGACACCTGCATCGAACGGGACGCCAAGCGGGACCGCACGGTAGGCGAAGACGTCATCCGCAGCATGCACGGACGGTTCCTGAAGGGCCGGACGCTGCCTCTCCCGCTGCCGGAGGAGTGCACCGACGAGCCCGGAGAGCCGAAGCCGTACGAGCCGAAGCCGGGCACGCCGAAGGCTGTTCTGGTCGATATCGACGGCACGGTGGCGCTGATGGTGGACCGCTCGCCCTTCGATGAGACGCGCGTCCACGAAGACATCCCGAACGCGCCGGTTATCAACGTTGTCCGGGCGCTGGCGGCTGCTGGTCGCCTGATCGTCTTCATGTCGGGGCGTTCGGACGTGTGCCGCAACGCAACGGCCGAATGGCTGTCCACTCACGTCGGCGTGCCGTACGCGGGCCTTCACATGCGGGCCGCCGCCGACAAGCGCAAGGACTACATCGTCAAGGCCGAACTCTTCGACGAGCACGTCAGGGACGTCTACGACGTCGCCTGTGTTCTGGATGACCGGTCTTCGGTGGTCCAGATGTGGCGCGACCTAGGTCTGACCGTTCTCCAAGTCGCTCCCGGAGACTTCTGATGGCACGCAAGCGAAAGCGGCAGCCCGCAAGCCCGTACTACCGCTACATCAAAGGCGAACCGGTCATCACCGACGCCGGATTGGCTCTGCTGGTCGGCCTGACCGTCGAAGACGTCAAGGCCGAGCACGACCGCCAGAAGGAGTTGTTCGGCGAGGACCACGCCATGTTCCTGCCGCCCGGCTGGCAGAAGCTCGGCCGCCGCGTCCGCAAGGAGGTCTCCGCCGCTCTCGGCCACGAGCCGTCCATGAAGGAGTCCATCGACTACCTGGCCGCTAAGCAGCAGGCGGGTGAGTCCTGATGACCGACGACTACCGCAAGCGCCTCGCCGCAGCCCTCGCCCAGGCCGAATGTGAGAAGCGCCCCCGCTGCGTGGAATGCATGGGTGACGCCGTTCTGGCTGTCCGCGACGAGGAGATGGAGAAGCTCCGCGCTGAGGTCGAGAAGCTGCGGAAGCCGATTGGCGACCGCACCGATGAGCACAGCGCCAAGATCGCCGCCTGCGATCACACCTACGACGACGTCGTGGACGACGACTTCGGCGTGCGCTGCTACTGCGGCAAGTGCGGGACCCAGTACACGGGGCCGCTGACCGATGACGGCTACCCGCTCTCCACCGAAGCGGGTGGGGCGGAGTGAGCGTCTTCGACGACCGCACCCAGCGCCTCATAGATGCAGGCGTCGTGAGCATCCGTAAGCCCTGCGGCCACTGCTGGGTGTGCACCGGCCGCCTCGTCGGCGGGGGCATGTCCTGCGACGGCGAGGCGGAAATCTCCGACGCGAAACTCATGGACGCGCTCATCGCCACACTCGCCCGAGCCGAAGAGGCCGAAGTCATCGTCGCGCGAGTCCGTAAGGCCGCCGACGAGATGGCCGCGACACCTCCCGGCTACGGCAAGCCGCCAACCGCTCGGGGGACGTGGGCTCGCGCTGGTCGCGTCATCCTCGCCGCTCTTGACGCGAAGGACGCAGGTGAGTCCCAGTGACCCACAACCCCACTACGAAGGACTCGGCTCACTCCCAAGGCTCAGACTCGCCGGGCGTGGACTCCCCGCTCACCTGTGAGTGGTGCCGTAACAGCACAGCCGTCCAGCTTTTCGCCGTCCACTACCCCACCTACGGCCGCCGCGTGTCTCTCGTGTGCGCTCCCTGCGGAGACCAGGGCGAGCCTGATGCCCGCAGCGTTCTCGGCCAGGTGTGGCGGTTCACGCTGACGCCTATCCCTGCGGGTGGTGAGTGATGTCCAAGGAACTCGCGCTCTGGCTCGGCATCGCGCTCTTGGCCGCCCTGTTCGTCACCGTCGGCACCTTCATGGTCAAAGCGCTCGGCTGGAAGGGCGCGCTCGCGGTGTGGGCAATCACGGCGGCTGGCCTGGCGGTCATCGCGGCCTCTTCGTTCCTTCTCGCCTGGGGGACGACGCCGTGACCCGCCCGCTGATCCTGCTGGACATCGATGGCTGCCTGAATCGGCTCGGCGGTCCCGCCCCCGGCTTCCAGGCGTACAAGTGCATGCTCTCCGGCCGAACGGTCAACGTGCTGCTCAACCCCGGGCACGGCCCCAAACTGCTCGAACTCGCCGACGAGACCGGGGCGGAGTTGGTGTGGGCGACGGCATGGACCTACGACGCCAACAAGACCGTCGGCCCGCTGCTCGCACTGCCCGAACTGCCGGTGATCGACGTCCACCTGACACCCGAGGACGAGCCGCCGGGCGGGACCTGGAAACTCCCGGCCGTCGCCGCGTTCGTGAATCGCCGCCCCTTCGTGTGGTTCGACGACGACTTGACGGTGCTGGATTCCCGCTGGCTTGCCGACCATCCGAACGTGGGTCCGTTCCAGGCGATCGTCACCGACGAGATGCGCGGGATCACCGACGACGACATCGCCGAAGCGGCCGAATGGCTGCACTCCCTCCGCGAGGTGGACGCGTGATCCGCCTCGCCCTCAATCCCCGCGGGTCCGCCGCCGGTACGGAGCAGATCTCCGAACCGGTTCTAGTCCCGGTTCTAAGCGCGGACCCGCGGTCCAACTCTCCCGAAGGAGCGCGCACGTGAGCACTCCCCGCGTGGTCGGGCTTGATCTGTCCCTCACCGCTACCGGCATCGCCACAGCGTCCGGGGACCTGGCCCGAGTAGACCCCAAGGACCTGCGAGGCGTCGCCCGGTTCGATCACATCCGCCTCGCGGTCGTCCCTCACGTCGACCCGGCCATGCCGTTCGACGGCTCCAAGACGGCGGACCTGGTGGTGATCGAGGGTCCTTCGTACGGGTCGATGTCCGGTGCTGGCCACCACGAGTCAGCCGGGCTGTGGTGGCACATCGTCTACCACCTGGACTGGTGGGGCATCTCGTACGCCGTCGTCCCCCCGGCGACGTTGAAGAAGTACGCCACGGGCAGCGGCAGCGCGGACAAGCCGGACATGCGGATGGCGCTGTTCAAGCGCACGGGGATCGACGAGAAGGACAACAACAAGGTAGACGCGGCTTGGCTGCGAATGGCCGGGCTCGACCATCTCGGGCATCCCGTCGTGGAGTTGCCGCAACTCCATCGCGGGGCGCTGGCCAAAGTCGCGTGGCCGGAGGTGTCCGGTGGCTGACCGTCAGAGCTCCTTGTCGCCCGCCCGTTTCCCGGAAGCGGTCGCGCTGACGGAGGGCGCCAACTCCACGCCGGAAGAGATGGAGGCGGCGCACCGGTTCGTGCGCCGCGCCGCCAACCGGCATGGCTGTACGCGGCGGAGGATGTCGGACCCGCCGTGTAGCCTGCCCGGCCACGCTGCGGACGTGTCGGCCGCGCGGGAGATGCTTGTCGCGCTCGGGCTGGTAGATGACCGGTACGCGATCGAGGTCTCCGGCAACGGCCACCGCTCGGCGCGTTGTGCGGGATGCGAGCGCAAGGTCCGGCTCTCGTCGAACGGCACCTTCTACGAGCACCCGCGATCCTCACACCTCCCAGTACGGGAGGACCGCTGCCCAGGGTCGGGACGTCCCGTAGGAGAAGCGGGAGCACCCGCACCGGTGGCCGTAGTGCCCAGGCCGGTGAGTCGCCCGCCCGTCCGCAGACTGTCCGCTGGGTCGCTGGCGTGGATGGAAGACGCCGCCTGTCGTGGCGAGTCGCTGGCCCTGTTCTTCGGCCACGAAGGCGAGAAAGCCGCCGAGAAGGCTGCCCGCGAAGAGAAGGCCAAGGCTGTCTGTGACGGCTGCTGGGCGCGCACGGAATGCCTCCTGCACGCCCTGTCCTATCCCGAACGGTCGGGTGTGTGGGCGGGACTGGGAGAGGACGAGCGGGACGCCGAACGGCGTAGGTGGATGCGGCGAGAGGCCGACGCGCGGTCTAAGGCCGCGCAAGCCGAAGCCGCTCAAGTCGAAGCGGGTGCGGCATGACCGCCGACACCCGGGCACCCGAACCGCTGGCCGACCTCGCGGGCGACCTTGAGCGGATCTCCCGCCACCTGCCGTGCCTAGAGCGCGCGGCAGCAGACCCGAGCGGACATCCCGTAGCGAGGGTGTGGATAGCTGCTGAAGCAGACGCTCTCCGAACCGCTCTGCGACTTCTCGGCGGTGACGTGTGAGCGCCTACCTGATCGGTGCCGGGGTCGCCGGATACATGGCTGTCGGGTACTGGCTTTACGTCCCGCGAGCGGTCCGGTTGAAGACGGATCTCCTGATCGCCGAATGGCGTGAAGACGCGCACATGCGGGCAATGGAATACGACTCGACTCGGCTCAGGCACCAGCTCTTCCGCTCGGTGCGGAACGAGCGGGACCGCGAATTCCACCGCCGCTACCAAGCGGACACCGCCGCGCACGTGGAGGCGATCAGGTCTGAGCCCGTCCCAGTGGACCGGTTGCGTCGTCAGGCTGCGCGCGGATGGTGGCACTACTCGCTGACGTGGCCGCTCAACCTGACGATCCTGCTGCTGATCAAACTGTGGGACGCAGCCAAGGCCCTGTCCGCCGTGGTCTCCGACCATGCGGCTTCGCGGAGCGTGAAGCCTGAGCCCGCGCCCGTCGTGTCCGTGGCCGACCGCCTCGCCGAGATCGATCGGCAGGTTGTCCGCATCGAGAAGGAGTTGCGCGACGAGTTCGGCATCCGCTTCGACGAGGAGGCGGACGCGTGAGCGAGATTGCGAAGCCGTATCGGGTTCTGCTCACCGGCAGCAGGAACTACCTCAACCGCGATGCCATCTTGGCCACCGTCCTGGACATCTGGCACGACGCCACCGAACAAGACCGCGAAGTCGAATGGGTGCACGGCGACTGCAAGCAGGGAGCCGACGCCCTGGCCGACGAGATCCTGACCGGACTCGGGTTCACGCCCGAACGCCATCCCGCCGACTGGGATCACTGCACGGGACCGAAGTGCAAGCCCGCCCACCGTCAACGGCGTGGCCGGTCCGGCACCTGGTGCCCGACTGCGGGACTCGATCGTGACGCCCGCATGGTCGTGCTGGGGGCCGACGAGTGTGTCGCTTTCGTCGCCGACTGCGTGAAGCCCAACTGTCGCAAGCCGCAACCGCACGGCTCTCATGGGGCCAGCGAAACAGCGCGGCTGGCCGATGAGGCTGGGATCCCTGTTAGGCCGGTGGAGCCGTGAGCGTTGTCCTGGAGCCGCCGCTGACCACCTCGGGTGTCACGCCGTGGACACGCAACCTGTGGGGTGAAGCACTCGCGGTCGGGCCAAGGTTCATTCGTGGCCCGCGCAACGGGCGCTGGCACCGTCCGCGATCCGGCACGAGGCGCGAAGATCGGGTCTCCTACAACCTGTGGTGCGGACCGCACATCAAGGTCGAGGCCGGTTTCGCCGAAGCCGAAGAACTCCCGCCCGGCAGTGCTCTGTGCGGCACCTGCGATGGCCGCGCGGTCGGTGCCGGGCAAGACGCATGGATGGTCGAGGGCGGTCCGGATCTCATCTTCTCGCCGCGCCGCCTGACCGCGCCCAAGCGCTGTCCCGGCTCGCGCACCATGCTCTGCGAAGAGTTGGCGTGGAACGTCGGCAAGTGCCTGGTCTGCGGCGTCGTCACCCCCATGCGCTCTTCGGGCGGCCCGTACAACTCGCACTGGGGCATGACCAACCACGATCCCGGACCGGATCTGATCGCGGGCTGCCCGTTCCACGCGTGGCGTGAGTTGCGGCTGGTGGAGGGCGTCGTGATGTGCGGTTGCCGCATCCCTCGGGAGGTGGAGTCGTGACCGAACTCGACCGTCTCCGTGCCCGCGTAGACGAGCTTGAAAAGGCGCTCGCCGAAATCGCGGAGACCACCTCATGCCTCAGGTCGAACCGTCTCGCACACAAGGCGTTGGGTCACGTCCCTAACCCGCACACGGTGCGGCTCATGGCGGAGATCGAAGCCGACTGGGCAGCCAAACGGAGCCGGTCGTGACGCGCGGGAGCCGAGAGGTAGACGAGTTGATCCGCCAGGCCAAGCGCGACGGCTTGAAAGCGGAGCGGGTCGGCTACAGGTGGGAGGTCTCCAACCCTGCCAAGCCTGGCGCACCGCTGTCCATCCCAGCGTCGGGTGTAGGGCACAGCCTGTCAGCGGTCCGGCGTGAGTTGCGGCTACTGGCCGAGAAGCCCAACCCGATGGTGGCCGCCGTCTCTGGTCTGCCCACCGAACGAGACCTCACCGAACGAGCTCTGAGTGACTGGGACCTCGGCTCCCTGCTGATCGCAGCCGAACGGCAGGAGATCTCCATACGGGTCCGCAACGGCCTGTTGGAGGTGTCAGGCCCTCCCGAGTCCGAACCGCTCGCACGGCTGCTGCGGGACCGCGCCGGCGAAGTCCTCGCCCACCTGAACCCCCCAAACCCCCCGACTCAGGAAGTAGACGACGTGGCAAGAGTCCGAGACGTGGCCAAGATCTCCCGCCCTGCCGAAGATCTGGCGCGTGACGCCCAAGCCCTGTTCGAGATCGTCCGCGAGAAGGCCGCCGAGCAGAACGACCGGTACGGCAACAACGCCGGAATCGACGGCGTCCTGTGGGATGGCGCGCTGACCAAAGTCATGGACGAGTTCGCCAGTTGGGACGCCGAGTACCGCAGGCAGGTCGCGGGCTACTTGGAGCGGACCCGCCACACCAAATGCCAGCGCAAAGACGCCAGCCCGCCCGTGTGGTGGGTGGCGAACGCGTGGAACGACGGCGGCTTGAAGGTGACCCGCATGGCCGTCCAGCCGTCCGGCGAGGTCTCCGACGAGCAGTTGCTTGCCCTGCTGGCGGCACGCCTTCGGCAGGACCCAGGTTCCGCGGAGCGGATCGCCGAGTTGGAGACCGCGAACGCCGCGCTCCGCTCCCGGATCGAAGACCTGACCGCCCAGATCGCCGAGAAGGACAGGCGACTCGCCCAGTACGACGCTGCGGCGGCGATCTTTCGAAACGGGGCCTGAGGCCCCTGCCCCGACCTGGGGCCGCCCACAGCACGGGCGGCCCCGCCCCAACACCCAACAACAGGAAGAGGACCACCCGATGTCGATCCCAAGCCTAACCTTCGTCGCTCCCCAGGAGACGCCCGTGGACGCTTCGCCGAACCTGTCGCTGGCGGTCCAGTCCGTCACCGGGCAGCACAACCCGCGCTCCTTCGTCTCCCCTTCCGGGGTGGTGTACGAGCTGATCCACGTCACTCCGGAGATGGCCATGGAGTGGCTGGGGCTCAACACCGGTAACCGTCCTCTGCGGGCGGAGATGGTGGACCGGCTGGGCCGGGACATGATCGCCGCGCTGTTCCTGGAGAACGGCGACGCCATCCGCTTCAGCGCCTCCAAGGTTCTCCTGGACGGGCAGCACCGCCTCCACGCCCTGGCCGCCTCCGGCGTCGCGGCGTGGCTGCTGGTGGTGTCGAACCTGCCCGACCAGGCGCGCGACACCGTGGACGACGGCGCGAAGCGCACGATGGGCGACCGGCTGTCCTTCCACGGCGAGACCGACGCCTCCATCCTCGCGTCGGTGATCCGCCGCGCCCAACTGTGGAGCAAGGGCGTGCGCGCGACCAACGGGCGGTTCCAGCCGTCGGCGATGGAGGCGTTCCACTTCTTGGCCGACAACCCGGACATCCGGATGGCGGCGACTGCGGCGAGCCACTACCGGCGGGTCAAACTGCTGCGCCCGTCCACGATCGGCTTGACCTGGTGGTTGTTCGCCAAGCTGGACGGCGAGCAGTGCAAGGAGTTCTTCGACCGGCTCACCGACGGCGACTCGCTGGCGAAGAAGCACCCGATCCTGACGCTGCGCAACCGGCTGATCGAAGCCCGCGCCGCCAAGACCACCCTGCCGGAGAACCTCGCCACCGCGTTCGTGGTCAAGGCCTGGAACCGCTACCGGGAGGGCGGCGAAATGGTCGTCGTCCGCTGGGCTGAGAACGAGCGGTTCCCCGAGCCCAAGTAGTCCGCTCGTTCGTCGGGGCGGACTTAGGTCCGCCCCCTTCACCCGGAAGGAGGAGGAGATGGGATCAGGAGTCGGACGGCTTCGAGCCGGTACGGCGCGGGTGACGGCCAGGCTTCCGGTCGAGCAGCACCGTGCCCGACTTCTCGGCAGCGACTTCAAGGCGACGGACCTGTTCGCGGGTGATGGCGAGTTCTTCGGCGACGTCCTTCTGTTCAACTTCGCCAGTGGCACGAGCGGCCAGGATCTCGCGGCCGAGTTCCAACTGCGCCTCCGTGACGATTCGCCGGGCTTCGGCTTTGGCCGCATCAAGGGCGGCTTGCGCGCGGCGGATACCGGTCATGGGGTCGGACACCTCTCCATGGTTACACCTGTTGTGAGGCCAATGTATCAGAGGCATAGAAGCGCTATGCCTCTATTGATGTGGCATATACTGGATCAGGAGTCACAGCAGAACCGGGGGTTCTCCGCCCCCACCTTCCACTGATCACGAACGAGCACGGAAGGTCCTCCCGCACTTGAAGATCCAAGCCGTTCCGATGACCTACAACGGGACTACGTACCGTTCGACGCTTGAGGCTGATTGGGCTGCCACGTTCGACAGCCTGAACTGGTACTTCGAGTACGAGCCCTGGGCCGTCGACCTGGGTGACGGCACTCAATATCTGGCCGACTTCCATCTGTCCGGACAGAACGTCTGGTGCGAAGTGAAGGGCGCTCACAACGAGCGCCTGGCCAAGACCCGCAGGTTCCACCAGGCGCTCGCCGACTCCGAGCGGCCAGGCGGGGAACTTGTGGTGATCCTTCGCGCCGCAGGCGAGCCCGGCCGGTCCGCGAACTGGCAGGCCATCACCGGCGCGTACCGCAGCGTGACTGTCCAGCGATGCGGCATCTGTGCCGAGTGGTGCTTTACCCAGAACCTGGTTGATGGTCAGTTCTGCCGCCATTGCGAGGCACCCGAGGGACTGAACCCTGAGCACCAGTACATCTCGGCGATCCACGCCAAGAGCCTGGAACAGGAGCACTCCCCGGCCTTCCTGAAAGCACTCCAAGAGGACAACCCGATGTTCCGTCGGCTGCCCTTCGTTTCCGCTCCCCGTCCCACTCGGCGTGGGAGCCGTTGATGGCGACGGTCGAGATCTACATCGAATTGGTGGTCGGGTTCGCCGAAGACCCGAAAGTGCGCAGCCTCATGAAGTACGGCAGCGACATTCGAGGGCTTCGCGATCTGTACGTGCAGATGGCGTTGTACTGCAAGCGCAACCTCTCTGACGGCTTCGTGCCGGAGGAAGAGGTGGGCATTTTGGTGTACCCCGACACCTACGACAACGGCATTCGTGACGCCGAGCGACTCGTTCAGGCGGGCCTGTTGTGGCGTGCCGATGGCGGGTTCACCGTCGCTGCGTACGAGAAGCGGAATCGGAGCAAAGCCGAGGTCATCCGCATGGCCACGGACAAGGCCGCTGGTGGGTCGCTGGGTAATCACATCCGCTGGCACGACAAACTCGGCCAGTTCAAGGCTGACTGTGCTCACTGCCGATCGGATAGGGATCGCTATAGCGATCGCACCCCCGATTCGGATAGCGATCGGGATGCGATCGCAGGCGACTCGGCCACCGATCGCTCAACGACTCGGGAGGGATCGCCAGAGACAGAGACAGAGACAGAGACAGAGACAGAGACAGAAGAAAAGACTCCCCCTAGCCCCCAAGGGGGGAAGCCCGGCAAAGGCCGGGCGATTGCCGACGCCGAGTTCGACGCCTTCTGGAAGATCTACCCGCGCAAGGTCGGCAAAGGCGCTGCCCGGAAGGCGTGGGACAAGGCGATCAAGGCCGGTGCCGACCCGGAGGACATCACGGCCGGTGCGCGGAACTACGTCCGTGACCCGATTCGGCGAACCAACGAGATCCAGTTCACGGCTCACCCGTCCACGTGGCTCAACCAAGGCCGCTGGACGGACGAGGCCACGCCCACCGCCAAGCCCGGCGGCAGCGGAGGGTGGTGGAACAACTGATGGACGCCCTTCACGAACTCGTCCTGCCCCGCCTTGAGGGCATCCGCCCGCAGGCTGGCGGCTACATGGCCAAGTGCCCAGCGCACGGCGACCGTACGGCGAGTCTGTCGGTCGGGCCCGGCAAAGAGCAGCCGGTCGTCATGAACTGCCACGCCGGATGCGACCGTGACGACGTCCTGGCTGCGATCGGGCTCACGTGGGCCGACATCTGCAAGCCTCGCGAAGAGCGTGCGGAGCGCGGCGAGTGGACTCCGCGGGGCGAGGCCGTCGCCGTCTACGACTACGTAGACGAGTCCGGGACGCTGCTGTACCAGGTGTGCCGGACCGCCGACAAGCAGTTCAGCCAGCGCGTTCCGAACCCGTCCCGCAAGTCCGGGTGGGATTGGAAACTCGGCGGCGTCCGGCGCGTGCCGTACCGGCTGCCGAAGGTCATCGAAGGTGTGCGCAACGGGGACGTCATCTTCATCGTGGAAGGCGAGAAAGACGTCCACGCCCTGGAGTCCAAAGGGCTCATCGCCACCTGCAACTCCGGCGGTGCCGGGAAGTGGCGGCCGGAGTTCTGCGAGTTCCTCCGCGAAGCCGACGTCACGATCGTCGCCGACAAGGACGAGCCCGGCCAGGCCCACGCCCGGCAGGTCACCGAGATGCTGACCGGCATCGCGACCACGATCCGCCGGGTTGAAGCCGCTGCGGGCAAGGATGCCGCCGACCACATCTCGGCTGGGTTTAAGCCTCACGAATTCGTGGAGACGTGGACGTCAGAAGCTCCCGCCAAAGTGGACCTTGCGCCGGACCTGTGGGAGTTCATCGCGGTTAACGACGAGGACTTCGATTGGGTTGTCCCCGACCTTCTGGAGCGCGGCGACCGCCTGGTCTGGACTGGATTCGAGGGGCTGGGAAAGTCGGTCGCTCTGCGCCAGATGGCGGTCACGATCGCGGCGGGGTTGCACCCGTTCAAGCTTCACGAGATCCCGAAGATGCGAGTGCTGTTCATCGACTGCGAGAACTCCGAATCCCAGTCGCGGCGCAAGTTCCGCCCGCTCGCTGCCGCATCCATCACCGTTGGCCATCGGGTACCCGATGGCGCTCTACGGCTGATCCACAAGCCCGAAGGGATCGATGTCTCCCGGGCGGACGATGCCGCCTGGCTACTGGAGCGGGTGACCGCCCACAAGCCGGACGTGCTGTTTATCGGCCCCTTCTACCGACTTCACGCCGGGAACATCAACGACGAGGTGGCCGCCCGCCACACGGTCGGCGTCCTCGACAAGGCCCGCACTGCTGCGGATTGTGCGCTCGTCATCGAAGCCCACGCAGGCCATGGCGAGCACGGCAAGAACCGGTCGGTCCGCCCGGTGGGCTCAAGCCTGCTGTTGCGCTGGCCCGAGTTCGGTTTCGGCATCACCCCCGCCTACGAGCCAGAGCCCGGCGAGTCCTGCAAGACCGTCGATGTCAAGCCCTGGCGCGGCGCTCGTGAAACGCGGGATTGGCCGGTCCGGCTCACTTGGGGCGACCAAGGCAAATGGCCGTGGAAGTCGGTCTCCACATTCACCCCGGCTCCCGGCTGGGATGCCATCCGAGAGGACGACTGAGATGGGCGCGTTAAGGCACCGCCCCCGGCTTCCGATCCCCGATCACGCGACGGAGGCCGACCGCGCCACATGGGCGCTCGCATACCTGGGGCAGTGGTTCCAGGTGGAGCGGGAGGTCTGGGGCTCGCATTGCAGCGGTCGGCGGGTTCGTCTTGACGCGATCCTCCGCCCACGCGACTCCTCGTCGTGGAAGGACGAGGATCCCGCGTTCGGCGTGGAGTTCAAGCTTGCCCACTCCGGCAGTACTCGCGACTTCACGGCATGGGCTGCCCAAGCCGTTGACTACACACACGTGTACTGGCACGGCTACGGGCGGCTTCGCATTTTCACCTGCCCGTCTCCGTTCGTCGTCCTCGCCGAGCGCGACGGCGGGGACCTCATGGCGAGGATGCTCGGGCAACTCGGCGTTGGAGAACTCAGCCCAATCCAGCGGCGCGGCTGGTCGCTGCTCCTGAACGACCACGTGGTCTGGTGCGAGAGTGACGGCCCGGTTGCCGCCAAGCAGTGGAGCATCAAATCCAAGGTAGGCAGCCGATGAGCGCCTCGTCCTGCCGCGGCTGCGGCGGAACCTTCCCGGGTGACGGACCCGACGAGTCCGTGTGCCGTTGTGGATCCCAGTGGGCGTACGACGTGGTGATCCCTGCCGCCGAACTCGACGATCTCGTTCTCCACATGCTCACTCCCGCCACCCGACTTGTGGAGGCGGTACACACCGGAAACCAGGAGCTCTCCCACTCGGTTTTGGGTGGACTCGGCCCGGTCGAGTACTGCGCGTTGTGCATCGCTCTCGCTGCTCTCGTCCCCGTAGGGGATGTAACCGCTTCTTCGCTGGCAATGCTCGCCGGCGCTTCCCCCCGAACGGAGAAATAGATCATGGCAACGACGTCCATAGAGTGGGCGACCCACGTGTGGAACCCCACGACGGGTTGCGACCGCGTGAGCCCCGGTTGTGACAACTGCTACGCGCTGACCATGGCGAAGCGGCTCAAGGGCATGGGCTCGGCGAAGTACCAGCGAGATGGCGACCCGAAGACGTCCGGTCCGGGCTTCGGCGTCTCCGAGCACTTCGACACGCTGAATGACCCGTTCGGCTGGCGGAAGCCTCGCCGCGTCTTCGTCAACAGCATGTCCGACCTGTTCCACGACGAGGTGTCGGAATCGTTCATCGCTTCCGTGTTCGCCGCGATGGCTTCCACCCCGAAGCACACGTACATGATCCTCACCAAGCGGCATGGACGGATGCGGTCTCTACTCAACAGCGGCTATTTCGTAGCGAAGGTGTGGGGCGAGGTCGACAAGCGTGCCCCTGGCGTCGGTGCACAAGCAGTCTCGATGTGGCCCTCCATGCCGCTGCCGAACGTCTGGTTGGGCGTCAGCGTCGAGGACCAAAAGCGGGCCGATCTCCGCATCCCAGCCCTGCTGGAGACCCCGGCCGCCGTCCGCTGGATCTCGGCGGAACCGCTGCTCGGCCCCATTGACCTGCTCGGTCCGCTCGTTCATCCCGGGCACAGGCCACGGCTGACGTACTGGCTAGACGGACGCCCTGGTTGGGGTCCCGAGGAGACGACCGCAACGGGGCTGACGACGCAGCCGATCACCGTGGGTCCGCGCCTCGACTGGGCGGTTGTCGGCGGTGAGTCCGGCTCGGGGGCGCGGCCGATGGATCCCACGTGGGCACGCTCGATGGTCGAGCAGTGTCAGCACGCGACGGTCCCCGTGTTCGTCAAGCAGTTGGGATCCGTCTGGGCAGCTGACGCGGCGTACGGCGTTCGCACGGTCGCGGCGGTCGGCGACCGCAAGGGCGGGGTGTGGTCGTACTGGCCGGAGGATCTGCGGGTCCGGGAGTTCCCCAAGACGGCTGTGGCTCGGGTCATTCTCGGGGAGTCCGAGACGGCGGTGACGTCGTGACCTTCGAGCGTCTCCAATCCGAGTGGATCCGGCAGATCCTGGCCGATGCCGGATGGTCCGATGCCCAGTCCGGACAACCCGACACGTTCGCGGTGCGCCTAGACAGCAACGGGGCCCCCGACCTGCTGGTGACTCCGTCTCAGTGGATCACCCGAGAAGCCATCTGGGATGCGACAGGCTTCCCGGTCTGCCCGGTTGTCCAGCGAGACGACGCCGTGTCGCCTGCTGACCCGCGTCTCGCCGAACTCGCCGAGTTCGAGGCCGACCCGTTCATGCAGGCGATTCCAGGACGATTCGCCGGTGCACGGGTAGAGCCCGACTCGGTTCGGGTTGCTCTCCCGTCAGGGTTCGAGCCGACACCGCAGCAGCGGGCAGCGCGTGAAGCCGCGCAGGAGGACGCTTCAAGACCGTCGCTCATCGACGACGTAATGCGGCTCCAAGAGCGGTTGATGCTGGAGTCGTACTCGGACGCCTGGGCTCAGAGATGGGCGCGTCCGGAGATCGCCATCACCACGGCGGGTTTCTCGCTGGACTCGGATTCGGTGACGGTCGGCTACACGGCGGGTGGTGTGGTCCCGCGCTTGGTTGACATCCCGGTGTACGACTCCGACTGGCTCAACCCTGACGATCTCCGGATACCCGAGGGCTCTCTCGCGATGCCGCCCGCGACCGCGCCGGGGTGCACCTGTGACGAGTGCACGGTGCCGGAGACCGAGTTCGCCGATGACGCTGTCGCCATCGATAAGGGCGAAGCGGTGTGGCTGGACATGCTCTCCCGGGAGACCGAGGTGTCCGGCTCTCCGCTCGAAGCCGCGCGTCGCGTGTTCGGCGGCGATGACCGGTGAACACCGACCTGAGCGTCTTCGTGGTGCAGGTCGAACCCACCGGCTTGTGGGAGACGGGCTGCTGCAACTCCGACTGCCTGAGTTCGTACGGCTTCCACTGCGTGGCCGAAGATCTCGCGTCCGAAGCCGAAGCGGAGAAGGCGGCAACCCGGCACCGGGCGGAGATCCGGAGAGCGGCGAAGGAAGAGCGGGTCCAAGCCGACCACCGGCACGAAGCCCTCCGGTTGGCGCGGACGGAAGCCGGTCGGGCTGCTCTCGTCGAAGAGCTTGTTCAAGCCAAAGCTCGCATCCGGGAGTTGACGGCGGAGCGGGACGAACTGCGATCCGCGTTCGACCGTGAACGCGAGAACAGCCCTCCCTGAGCCTGTAGCGGTCCCTGAGGCTCCAGGGACGCCTGATCCGCACTCGCCTCAGGACTGAACTCCAGATCGACTCTCAGGGCTTCTCAGCCCTTCAAAACTCTCTGTTCGATACGAAGATCGAAAGGCTCACCGATGGAACCCGATCTCGGCCCGTGCGGAATCCGCGACTGCACCGCCGACGCCGTGGCCGTCGTCTTCAGCACCGTGGGCGAGTCGGCTCGCCTCACCGTCGTCATCGGAACGCGTGCGGCCGAACTCGCGGACGGTCCGGTAGCCGCCGAAGCCGTGTGCCATGAGCACGCTGGCGAAGCTCTTGACGCGCTCCTACTTTCCGCAGGTAAAACCCGAAAGGCCCACCGATGACCGAGAAGCGCCGCAACTACTACGACCGTCAGTCCAACGCCAAGCCCCGCCGCGACGGTGGACTCTGCGTGGACGGCAAGGAGCACGTCTGGCAGCCGCTCTCCTTCCGCTTCGAAACCCAGGTCCTTGACGAGCGCGGCCGGGTTGAGATCCGCCAGCCGGACCTCATCGACGCCCACGTCTACTGCCTGTGCTGGGGCTGCCGCTCGTGGACGTACGTGTCCGCCGACTGGGTGGGCTTCCAGTTGGGAGGCCCTGAACAGGTAGACCCGACGCTCATGACCGACGACGACTGAAGCCCTTCGGCCCGCTCTCCCCGAGTAGAGCGGGCCACCTAACCCCCGAAAGGCAAGATCGTGACCACCCCCGCAGAGGTCGAGTACCTCACCGCAGCCGAGATCGCCACCCAGCTCCGCATCTCCAAGATGAGCGCCTACAGGCTCATCCACTCCGGCAAGTTGCCTGCGATCCAGGTAGGCAAGGGCTTCCGGGTTCCTGTCGCTGCTTTCGAGGCGTACAAGGCCGGAGCGGTCGTCCAGGGTCAGGAGGTCTGACCGATGTCCTACGACGTCTGGCTTGAGATCGACACCGGCCACGGCGAGTGGCAAGAGGTCGTCGAGATCGGCAACTACACCATGAACGTGTTCCCCATGTGGGCGGACGCCCTCAACGGGATGAGCCTCCGCGAGTACCACCACGCCCTGTGCTCGGAAGCTGCCGGGCCGCTAGCCGATGGCGTGAAGCGGATGGAGGCCGACCCGGAGAAGTATCGGGCGATGAACCCGTCCAACGGCTGGGGCGACTACGAGGGCGCTCTCAACTACCTGCGTGCCGTCGCTGAGGCGTGCGCTGCGCATCCGAAGTGCCGGATCGTGGTGGACGCGTGATGAGCCGCCTAGCCGACCTACTGCCCGAACCCGAAGACGGGACCACGATCGTCCTGACAGGCCGCACGATCTGCGGCCACATGGTTGTCCGCCGCTTCGACGCGCAGGGCCGCGAACTCGGCTTGGCCGACGACCAGCGCTGGTTCCATCTCGACGACCACGGCGACCCGATGACCTGGCGGGAGATCACCACGTACGCCCACACCGCCTACCCGTTAGGCCCGGTTCTCGCCAGTACGGAGACAGACCGATGAGCCACGTCCCAGACTTCGCCGCCGCTGCCGCCGTAGTCCGCGAGATGGACGCAGCCGTGCCCGCACAAGGCCACGGCACCTGCCGCCACTGCGACGGGCCGATCGTCTTCAAGCCGTACTGGCTGGACGGCAAGCTGCCGAACCCGCCGATCTGGTTCCACCCCGACTCGGGCACCACGTGCAACACCCGCCCGAAGGGCTGGCCCGCCGACAGTTGGCCGCACGCGGAGCCGCTTCCCGCCACTACCAAGGAGGCAGACCGACCCTTCACCGACTACGACGACTTCGAGGTGATGGCCGATCTGGCGGTTCTCACCATCGGCTGCGACGAGCCGAAATGCACGGCCCGAACCACCTTCGAGGGGGAGTGGTTCGCGTCTCTCGGCGACGTCATCCCGGCTGCTGCTGAGCACGTCCACGTGTTCGCGGCTTCCATCCCAGAGAATGCGGAGGCCGACCGGTGAGCGCTCTGTCCGACCACATCCGACAGGAGCGGGAGTACGTCGGCTACGGCGTAGACCACATGGCCGAAACTCTCAAGATCTCGCCTGACGAGTACGTCGCGTTCGAGTCCGGGACTGCCGAACCGGACGCCGAGCAGTTGGAGATGATCGCCCGCCTGTGCGGGACGTCGGTCGAACGCCTGCACGGCGCACCACTCCAAACCGATCCGCACGTCACCGAAGCCTTGGCAGGCAGAAACCTCACCGCTGAGGACGTCTACCAGGTCCACCGATTCGCCGAACTGCTTCAGCACCTCGGCACTGCCGAACCGGAGGGGATCCGATGATCGTCGACCTGGAGCACCACATGCGCAAACTCGCCGCAGCATCCGGAGGCGACCCGCACGGGCGGGTCTTCGTCTGGCGGAAGATCCTCACCGAGATGTGGGTGGACGGCTTCGAAGCAGGCCGGGACGCGGAACGGCGGGACATGCGCGTGGTCGCCGAACTCGAAAAGGCGGAGCGGGTCAACCTCAACGTGGCGGACGACCATGCCTGAGATCCCCGAACCAGAGGTTCGCGTCTTCGCCTACGAGGTGACCGCGATCCCGCCCGACCACGAGTTGGCCAAACATTTCCGGCTGCTCGTGAAGCGGATCGGAGGTGACGTCTGGGGCGTGACTGAGAACGGCTTCAACTACTGGTACGACGCTGATGGCGAGGACGGCTACTACAGCGATCCGTCCCGCCGTTTCGATCTGGAGACGGCTCTTGGGGTGGCCAGGCGGCTCGTCTCGGAGCGCTTCGAGGGTCGGCGGGAGGGGCGGTGAATGCGCCGGCGCGCTACTCCGCGGCGTCGGGTTCGTTCTTCGGACGCCCGGGAGAGATGCGGGCATGCCGTCTGGCGCCCTCTTCGTCGGCTTGGGCGAGCAGGTCGAGGTCTCGCGCGGTGCCGTGGCTGTTGATCTGGCGGCGGATGTGAGCGAGAAGATCCGCCGTCCGGTTGGTGCCGAGTTGTTTGCAGATGTTGCCGTAGGCGGTCCACATCTGGTGGGGGATGCGGATTCCGCGCGGCTTGTTGGGGTCGATGTCGTCGCTCACGTGGCGAATCTTATTTTGTCGCTACCAGTTTCGCCAGACCCCTTGCGGACATGGTTCGGCATCCGTAATCTAGTCGCTACGAGATTACGGACGGAGATGTGATGAGCAGCCAAAACGCCACCAGCGAGTACGGCTCCGCCACGGGCGGGAGCCCTCAGCCCTACGAGTACGAAGACGCTCTGATCGACGCGGTGTACGCGAACATGCGGGTGCGTGCCCTGCTCATCCCGAACGGCGCGCAGAACGGCAAAATCCGCGCCTACGCGGAGGCGGCCAAGGTCGAGTTCGCCGTCGCCGAGAACACGGTTTACGAACTCACCGACGCGGCGATCGCCGAGGCCAAGTTCGGCTACACCCGGCTGGACGCCCGCAGGGCCGTGGGCGAGTACGTCGTCCGGCAGATGGCTGACGCCAAGCCCGCCCCCGTGGATGTTCGCTTCGGTGGCCACGAGTTCGAGTACGAATCGGCGACCGACCTGTTCCGCTGCACCGAGTGCAGGGTCTACGAGGTGGTGGCCCGCGATGGGGACGGGCCGATCAAGCCGTGCACGGGCCTGATCGGCTACGGCGATGACACCGAACGGGTCTACCTGCTGCTGACGACCAACCCCGAACTGCCGGACAACTACGTGACGTCCCTGGCGTGGAAGATCCGCGAAACCGGCATCGGCCGCACGCCCAAGCACTCGTGGCGGGACGGGAAGTTGCTGGTGGAGTCGGCCCCCAGCGTCGTCGCCAAGCTGGCCCGCTGGATCGAGGAGATGACGCTCGACTTCCACGGCCGCCAGGTGCCCGGCGTCTCCGAGATGGAGCACCTCACCGCCGAGGCGGCGCAGGCCGTCATCACGGAGAACCACGCGGCCTACGTCGCCGAGTACGGCGAGGACAAGTAGCCCCCGGCCCAGCATCTCTGCTGGGCCACCCCCAACCCCCCGAGGAGGACCCTGATGAGCCTCGAATCCGCCGATGTCCGCGACTACGACAAGCTGGTCAAACGGCACATGGAGCAGGTGGCCCAGATCGCCGCCCACATCGCCGAGTACAGCGGCTACCTCACGGTCAACCCTGCCGATGACCAGGTCGCCCAGACGATCGAAAGGGACGTCGCCGAGTTGCGCCGTCGCGTCGCGATCGTGAGCGAGTTGGGCGAGCTCCGCCACATCTTCCACCCCGGGTCCTGACGTTCTGTCTGGTCACCCTCTCGCAAGGTTGACTTCCTCCCCTTCCTTTCGGAAGCGAATTCCAACATCAACTACCCCACGAGGAGGAGTTCAAGTTGAGGTTCGCGGTTCAACGACTCGCCCAACGGCAAGCCTCCCCGCGCAGTCACGGCAAGCCCTGCCGCAATATCTCGAATGTTTCGTGCCGCGTTCACATCGGCGTTGACCTGATGCCCGCAAGCTACGCACAGGAAGAGAGCTTGGCTCTCGCGGCTCTCCCTGGCGACGTGCTTGCAGGTGTTGCAGGTCTGCGACGTGTATGCGGGGTTGACCTTGACGACCCTGCCGGGCGCTTTCTGCTCCAGGCGGGTAACGAGTTGACCCCAGCCGTTGGCGAGGATGGATCGGTTCAGTCCCGCCTTCTGGCGGACGTTCTTTCCGGGCGCTTCGACGGTGCCCTTGGCCGATCGGGTCATGTTCTTGACCTTCAGGTCTTCAACGGCGATCACGTCGAACCGTCGCGCAAGGTCGGTGCTGGTCTTCTCCACCCAGTCTTTGCGCCGATCCGTCTCGCGGGCCTTCAACTTCGCAATGGCGAGTCTCGTCTCGCCGCGCCGATTCGAGCCCCGCTTGGCCCGCGCCAGTTTGCGCAGGAGTCGCAGGAGGCGGGCCTTCTCGGTGTCCCGGAGTGTGGGTGCGTTCAGCATCTCGCCGGTCGAGACGGCGGCGGACACAGTCACGCCCCGGTCTACGCCGACGACTTCGCCGGTTCCCGGTGCGGGGATGGGTTCGGGGATCGCGGCGAACGCGACGAACCAGCGCCCCGCCGGGTCACGGGTGATCCGATAGGACTTCGCGCCCTCGGGTACAGCCCGCGACCATCGGAAGCGGACCCAGCCGATCTTCGGCACCTGAACCTCGCCGACACTGTGAGACACGCGGCGGACATCCCAATGCTTGCCACGCTTGCCGACCATGCGGAAGCCTTCACTCTGGCCGCGCTTGCGGTACGTCGGCTTGCGGTGGGTCTTGCCGAAGAAGTTCGCCATGGCTTGCGCGAAGTCTTTGAGCGCCTGCGCTTGGACGACCTGACTCCCCGCACGCAGCCAATCGAATTCGCCCCGTGCCTCGGTGAGTTGACGGCACTGCTCGGCGAACCCGGGAGCGGATTTCCGACCCGGCTTCCAGTACGAGTGCTGCTCAACCGCGAGATTCCACACGAACCGCGCATGCCCGCAATGCTCCAGCATCGCCGCCTCTTGGGCAGGCGACGGCTGAAGCCGGTAGCGGGACATGTGAACAACGTTATCGGGTGACACCGACAAAACATGGCCTCTCGCAAGGGTGGCCGTGCAGATCGTCAAGCCCCCGACCCGCGAAACCCACTGGAGATCATCATGACCCCCACCCAGAAGGCCGCACAGATCAAGACCCTGCTGGCCGAACTCCACAACGACCTCGCCGAGATGGACTCCGACAGCGACTGGGACTTCGACTACGCCGCACTCCTCGGTGAGCTTGAGGAGGCGTCCGGCAACCTCGCCGACGTCTTCAAGCAGTGCGCCGACAACGTCGACCTGTTCGAGGACGACGAGTGGCAGGACGTCGCCGACAGCCTCGCCAATGCCGCCTCTTCGACCCGTATCGCCCGTGGGTGCGTGTCCACGTCCGCCGCTATCGCGAAGGCCGTACAGGACGGCATGGCCGCCTCGATCGCCGCCGCGTCCGCCGCTCTGCCGCTCCGCCAACCCACCCTCAACCGCTCCCCGGAGACCCTGATGACTTCCTCCCCGACCTTCCACGTCGGCCAGCGCGTACGCACCACCGTGGACGCTCCCGCAGGCTGGTCCGGCGGGTTCGCCGCTCCCGTCGGAACCCTCGGCACGGTTACGGCCGCCCATGACGAGTGGGGCAGCTATGGCGTGCTCTTGGACGGAGACCCGGACGCGCTCCCGGCTGCCTACGGTGCCGACGAACTCGCCGGACTGCCCGTGACCGTCCACCTGCCCACCTCCGTTGCCGCCTGGATCGCAGACCAGGACATCGACCTGGTGGAGGAGGGTCATCGCCCGGGTGAGCGGGAGTGGCGGGAAGCTTTCGTCTCAGCCGCTCCGAAGACGGGCGGGATCCGGCTGGAGATCTCCGCCGACGCCGCCCGTGAACTCGCCGGCGAGTTGAGCGAGCGAGCCGACATGGAAGCCCGGATGCCGTCCGGCCATCGGATCATCAACCCGCGAACCCTGCGGGGCGCGGCGGAGAAGATCCTCGCCGTCATCCCCGCCTAGCAGTCCCCGACCGATACGCACTGAGGAGAGCCGATGCCGATCTACCTGCAAGCCCCCGCAGCCGACGTCAAAGGCGTGGACGGCAAGGGCTGGAACCGGCTCTCTCTGTCGGCCCACATCGGCGAGCCGTCCCCGCAGTGCGCCCTACGCCCCCGCACCTACGCGACCTTGTGGGAGCGGCAGGACACCGCACGCGCCGCTTGGGGCCACTTCGGCCAGTGCGTCGCTGACGGCGGCTGCCAGTCCTGCCCGATCGGCACCCGCCAGCCGTACGAGTTGACCGCGTTCACGCCGGACATCATGGTCCGCCTGTTCGACGGCTGGCCGAACCCGGCGATGATGAACCACCCCGAGCGGGGCGCGGACTCCACCGGGCATCCCATCACCTGGGATGAACTTGGCCGCCTGGACGCCGGGTGGGAGTTAGGCCGCCGCTTCGTCGACGACGTCAGCGAAGGGTTTTGGCTGCACTGGCGCGGCGGCTATGACGGCACTCTGTACGGACTGCAGCGGCTGAGCCCCAACCCGACCCCCAACCCTTGAGGAGGTATCCCCGATGGCCGTTCCCGACTTTCCGCCCGAGACTGCCGAGCGGATCTCGACCCTTGAAGCGATGTCTCCCGGAGAGAAGCACGTCGCGCTCAAGTACTTGATTGGACACAGCCCCGGCGCGTTCGACGCTGCCGTCGAACTCGTCCGGTGGCTGCGAAGCGTGCCCGTTGCGAAGGAGAACTGATCATGTCGAACAAGGAAGCGCAGGCGACGACGTTCGCCATCGAACTCGCCTACTACCCGCTCGGAGAAGCCGAGTTGGGCACTCCCGAGTGGGTGGCACGCTGGCACCGGCCAGACGGCGTGAAGCGCACGTGCGCCACCCACGGGCAGAATCCGCCGCAGCAGGTGCTCGATGCTCTCGGCCGCGATGTTGAGGAGTACATGCGCTCCCTTCGGCGGGAGGACTGACCTATGCCTGCTGGGCCTGTGCCGCTAGACCTAGACGAGATCCAAGCCGCTTGGGACGCCGCTATGAGAGGTAGCGAGAACGCCCGACGAGCGGTGTGGGGTGTCGTCCCGTTGATGCTGGCCGAGTTGCGCACCTACCGAACCACCCCCTGATAGGAGACCCCCGATGAGTGAAGAGACCGTCAAGGTGAAGATCGGCATGAGTGTCGGCTACATCAACAACAGCACCACCGAAGAAGAGGTTGACACCGGGAAGACCAGCGCGGAGTGGGACGCCCTCACCGACGAGGAGAAGGACGACTTCATGCAGCCCACCATCGACGACTTCATCGGCAACAACCTCGACTCGTGGTGGACGGAGGACTGAGTCATGGAACTGGTCCGCATCGACGACAACCCTGCCGAGCCTGACGAGGTGATGGAGGGCTGCGGCTGGGAGTGGGACCACACCGTCCCAGTTGGCGAGAACGTGTGCACCGAGTGCGACACGGAAGTCTCAGACCAAGGCGACGAGGAGGAATGACCGGTGGCCGACAAGCTTGCCCGCCGCGCCTACGAACTCGAAGTTGAACGGGTCAAAGCCAACCTCGTCCGCGAGCTGGTGGAGGTGCGCCGCGCTCTCGACGCGATCGAAAGCCGCTTGGCCGACGTTCCGGCGTCGCAGAACTTCGCCTCGGACGCCCGCCGCTTGGCTGTCGCTGCGGATGACGTCGCCAGTTACTCGGGGGCGCTGGACATGGCCAACCGGCTGGTGTTCCTACTCGACGACGAGGAGGGCTGACCGATGGTCCTTGAGATGCTGACCGGTGCCGCCCTTCTCGCGGTCGGCTGGCTGGCGGGACGGTACACGCCCGCCCGCAGACGCATGCCCAAGCCGCCCAAGGCGGTGTGCGGCTGCGACCACCAGTTCGCCTACCACGACCCCGCCACGGGGGAGTGTCACGGCCTGAACGAGGTGGACGTGCGCAACAAGCACGGCGAGTGGATCGGCGAAGAGCAGGTCCGCTGCACCTGCCGCCAGTACGACGGGCCTACTCCGCTGCCCACCTACTACGCGCCAGAGGTGAGCGGCTGATGGCTGACCGTCCCCAGCGGATACAGCGCAAGCGCGTCAAGGGATGGCGGATGCCCAAGGGTGCAAAGACTCGGCATGCAAATGGTTGGTAGAATCCTTACATGCCGCACAAGGATCCCGAAGCACGCAAGGCGTACCTGCGGGAGTACAAGCAGAGGAACCGTGACCGTCTGCTCGCCCTCCAACGCGAGCAGCACCGGCAGCAGCACCCACCCCAGGACTCGGACGCCTGGACGGTGGGGCACTCGGACCTCCGCTATTGCCGCACCTGTGGGGAGAAGGCGGACAACAAGCCCCCGCCAGAGTGCACTGAGTCGCGCCATGTGGCCCGGTGGGAGACGAAGAGTCAGCGGAACAACGAATACAGGCGCGAGCGCAGGGCTGAGGCCAGGGCACGCGGCGAGGTCTACAAGGCAGGGCGCGGCGACCTGGCCAGAAAGGCGCTCCGGCAGCGCGGGAAGCACGAAGAGCTCAAGACGCAACTCCTCGCCAAGGCTGGAACCACGCAATGCGAAAGCTGCGGATTCGCCGACCGGCGAGCACTCCAGTTCGACCACCGAAACGGCGGTGGACGCAAGCACAGGCGATCGATCGGGTCCGGGAGCAAGTACTACCGCGTCCTGTTGGCGATGCCGGCGGACGAATTCCGCCAGATGTTCCAGGTCCTGTGCGCGAACTGCAACACGATCAAGCGCGAAGTGAACGAGGAATGGAGATTGCGCCATGCCGCAGCGAATCCAGAGGAAGCGGACGAAGGGCTTTCGCCTCCCTGAGGGATGCGTTTATGTCGGTCGCCCTTCGGTCTTCGGCAACCCGTTCGCCCCTGCGGTGATCCCCGGATGGGCGACACACAGTCGCGAACTTGCCGTAGAGGACTTCGGCAACTGGCTGGCCCATCCTGATGTCTTCTCCCGCAACACTTCGGGCGGCTTCGCGACGAAGCCCGAGTCCGTGGACGCGCGGGATCGGCTGCTGGCAGCGTTGCCACAACTGGTCGGCCACGATCTCGCGTGCTGGTGCCATCTCTCCCAGCCGTGCCATGCCGATGTGCTTCTTTCGCTGGCCAACCCTGAGGGGATCGCCAATGACTGACCTCAAGTGTTCGGGTGAAGCGGCGCGACATTTGCGTACTGCGCTGGCCTCCCTCGTCGCCGTCTTTGAGCCGCCTTTGGGGGAGCCCTCCACTGTGGGAGTCGACCCAAAGCCCGCCATTCCCGAGAACGCCAAGGAGACCAAGCATGCGCACCCTGCCTAAGGGGATCATCGAGGCAGCGGCGAAGAAGTCCAGCCAGCATTTCGAGTTCTGCGACCGAGGCGAGACGTGGGAGGACTGTCCTGCCTGCCGAGCTGCGTTCGACCGCGCCCACTACGCCGTACACGGAGCGCTCGGGCTGATCGTGGAGTACGTCGCCGGCGAGATCGAACGCGTGGTCGCCAGCGGCGAACATCCGCGCCCGAAGGTGGAGCGTGGCGAGTTCCTCAATGACGCCGCCTGGTCGGCCGAGATCGTCCGTAAGGCGTTCACCGAGGAGGCCACCGATGCCTGACATGCGCCAGCACATCCGGGAGTCCAACGCGATCGAGGGCATCCACGACCCCGCCGAAGTGGATCGCTCACTGAAGGCGTGGGAGTGGCTGATGGAGCACGACCGTCTCACCCATGACGTGGTGTGCGGCGTCCAGAAGCGCATCACGTGGGCACAGAACGATCTGGCGATGAACCAGATCGGCTTCTACCGCAGCGTCTCCAAGGTGAACGTGAGAGTCGGCCCGCACGTCCCGCCACGGTGGGATCAGGTGGACGACCTGATGGACGGCTGGCTGGCTGAGTTGGACGACTTCTCGCCCTGGGACAACCACGTCAGGTTCGAGACCATCCACTGCTTCACGGACGGCAACGGAAGAACAGGCCGAGCGCTTCTTTGGTGGGATGAGATCCGCCGTGGCCAGCAGCCCACCCTTATCAAGGCGTCCGAACGGTTCAACTACTACGACGCCTTGCAGCACGGCCGACCGCTCAACCGAGACGAGTACGTGCGCGCCCTGCTAGGAGTCTTCGCCGACAAGGACGACGACCTTGAGTGGGCGGCAATGAACCGATGGAGGATCCACCGTGGCTGACGATCTCCGCGCCCTGATCGCCGGGAAGGTCCGTGAGCGTGTCCGTCTCCGGCTCGGCCCGAACGCTCTCAAAATCGCCCAACTGGGTGGCGACATCATGCTCGACGGCGGAGAAGCCGATGACGTAGCCGACGCTGTCTTGGAGGCCCTCGCCGAGCACTCCCGCGCAGACTGGACTCCTCCGCTACGGCACGGCAACCACTCGCCGCTGAACGTGTACGCGAAGCGGCCTGACGGATCCGATGTCCTGGTAGCGGTGTCACCTTCGCTAGAGCATGCGGCAAGGCTGATCATGATGGTGAACGCCTTCGCCGAGTACGAGAACACGATCATGTGGCATACGACCTGCCACAACTGCGCATCCCTGCTGGACCAGTGTTACCAAGCCGACATGGAGCGGGAAGCGGCAGAACTCAAGCTGACAGGCGTCAAACTCGCCGCCCGCCAACTCTCCGTAGCAGACAAGGGCAAGAACCCGCCCGGCGAGGTGGAGAGGTCCCGAGCGGCGATAGGCCGCAGCTTCCTGGAGATCACCGGGGATCCGTTCTTGGACAAACTCACCGAGGAGACCGAACGTGGCCGATGACCTACGCCAGCGCTACGCCGAAGCACTCGCGAGGCGGTTCACTTCGCGCTCGCTGATGGCGAACTTCCTCGCCGAGAACGGCCATTGGCGGCGGCGTCCGTCCACAGTCGGCGAGGTCGCCGATGTGGTTCTGGCCGTCCGCGACGAAGAGATGGACACGCTCCGCGCCACCTTCGCCCGTGTGGACGCCCTCCACCAGCCCGTTGCCCGCGATGCCGAACGCCCCGGTGGCGTTCACCGCATCGTCTTCCCGCCCGTTCGGGACTGCGTCAACTGCGAGGTCAAGGTGTGGATGGAGTGCTCGAACGAGTTGTGCCGCTCATGGCCGTGCTCAACCCATCTCGCCTTGCACGGGGAGACCGAAGCCGACTGCGTCCACAAGGAGATCCGTTCGTGAGCAACAAGATGACCTGCCCAGGCTGCGACTCCCACTCGTCGAGCATCCTGACCGCGCTCCTAGATGACCGCCCCTGCCCCTACTGCGGGCTCTCCGCCGAAGCGATGCGAGAGATCGAGGAGATTCGCCAGTCCCGGGCGGACGAGGCGCTCCAAGCGCGGCTCCAGGACGCGATCAAGGAGCGCGATGAGGCGCAACGCGAAGCGGCGTGGTCGAAGTCCCGCCTGGGCCAGGTGGAGAGGGATTTGGAAGCGCTACTGGCTCTCGCGAGAAAGCCGCTCCAGTCAGAGGAGAGTTGGTAGCCGTGATGGATGACGCCCTAGTGGCCATCTCCGACGTCTACGGCTACCCGGTTCAACTCCTGGACAGCCCCGACGCCGAGCGTGACGCCCTGCTGGTGGTGATCGGTTCCGTCATCCACGCCCAACTTGCCCGCGCCCGCCTGGACGTCTCGGCTGTACGGGCTCTGGCTGACGGGCTGAACCGCTGGCTGGCCGAACGCGAAGACGCGCAAAGCGAACCCGAGCCGGTCGAGGTCTTCGCGCCCACCGCCCAAGAGTGGGATGGCGCTCTCGCTCTGGACTTGGCCGAGTTGGGCTGTACCCGTGACGACCTGAAAGCCATGGCCCGCACTGGCGACTACGCGTCTCCCGCCCACCGCAAACTCTGGCTGACCGTCAAGCCCGTACCGAAGGATCTTTCATGAGCGACAACAGCAGCCTCGGCAACAGGATGAAGCTCTACGAAGCGCCGACCAGGGCAGTCCTCCCGCGCCGCTCGTTCTGCCTACTGCGCGTCGACGGCCGCTCCTTCCACCAGTACCTGCGTAAGGCCGACCGCCCGTTCGACATGAACGTGATCGCCATCATGGACGAGGTGACGAAAGCGCTGTGCGCCGAGATCACCGGGACGGTGTTCGCCTACACCCAATCCGATGAGATCAGCCTCCTGATCGAAGACTTCGGGTCCATCCACACTCAGCCGTGGTTCGGCGGAGTGGTCAACAAGATGGTGTCCATCTCGGCTGCGCTGGCTTCAGTGAAGTTCAACGAAGTCGCCCACGAGATCCGGACCACGAGCGGTTTCGCGCCCACGGGCATGGCCTTGTTCGACTCGCGTGTCTTCACCATCTCCGACCCGGTTGAGGTCGCCAACTACTACGTGTGGCGGCAGAAGGATTGGGTCCGCAACAGCATCTCCATGGCCGCTCACGCTCACTTCTCCCAAGCCGAACTCCACAAGGTCAACACCGACCAGATGCAGGAGAAGCTGTGGCAGGAGAAGGGCATCAACTGGGCGAAGTACCCGGACGGTTTGAAGCGCGGGCGGATCTGCATCAAGGTCGCCGGCGAGCAAGAGGTCACCTACACCGACCGGGTCAGCGACGAGACGATGACGGTGGACGCGCTCAGGTCGTGGTGGGAGATCCAAGCCGCGCCACACTTCACGGCCAACCCTGACGGCTGGCTCGCTGAGGTCATCCCGCCCATGCCGTCGCTCGCGGAGCGGAGACCGGCATGACCCGTTTCCGCCTCCGCCGCTGGACCAACTGGGACCCGTTCAATCCGCGCCTGCACGCACCCTGTGGCGACCGGGGTTGCGACCGCTGCTGGATGACGCTCGACGACGACATTTGGCGGTGGCCGTGGAAGTGAGGCCGTACATCGTCATAGACCCTGCCCAAAACTTCGGCCAGCCAGCGATAGCCCGAACCCGAGTCCAGATCGCTCACATCATCGACTGGCTTGAGTCCGGAGACTTGGTGCACGTCGTCCAAGACGAGTACGGGCTGACCCGTGCGGACCTGCTGGTCGCCTGCTGGTTCGAAGCCCGCTACGGCACCGGTGCGCATCCCCGGGATGAGTGGCTGGACTGGCTGGAAGACCACGAACCTGCCTTGTGGTCAGCCAAGGGCTACGAGGAGATCCCTTTCCCGCCGATGAAGCACCGCCCCGCATCGGCCGAAAGCCGAGATGATAGAGCCAACGACACGAGCACCAGGGAGCCGAAATGACCGAGCAGACCGCCGAGACCACCCTCCTGGACCGCGTGGAGAGGTTCACCGTCGTCACTGACGGCGGACGCAATGGGCGGGGCAGGACCCAGGTGTACGGGCTGATGCCGGAGGACGTGGAGGAGGTCCTGAAGCTGGTCCGGGAACGGGCGAAGTGGTAAGGGGGAGAGTGGCATGCCAGTGATGGGTGACCTGACGACCTTCCTGAACGCCCGCTGGGATGAGGAAGAGCAAGACCTCAGAGGGCATCTCGGTAAGGCGCTGGTTCAGGGCTACCTCCGACACAACGGGGAACGGCTACTCGCCGACATCGAATCCAAGCGGGCGGTTCTTCGCCGTTGCGCTGCCTTTGCCGAGGAACTCGATGTGCACCCGAATGGTCTCGTCTCTCCCCGGGCTTTGCTGGCGAGGCAGACCCTCCGCCTGCTTGCTCTCCCGTTCGCTGGCGAAGACGGCTACAAGGAAGAGTGGCGACCATGAACGCGTCCATGAAGTCCACCGAAGGCGACCTTGCCGACGAGTTGATCGGCTACGACCCGCGCCTGCGCTGCCACTGCGTAACCCGCCTGCACCCTCGCTGCATCCGTAAGGCCACCGCAGAGGACGGCATGTGCGACGACTGCCGGGCGATGCGGGCCAAGAACGGCCACCGGGACCACATGATCCAGTACGTGACCGTGCCCGCTCTCCGCGACAGCCCGGACCGGACATGGGCGGTCCTTGAGGAGCGCCGTGGTCATGCCGTACTCATGCCCGGTGACGAGGAGTTCGCCAACAGCAGGTTCATGCTCGGGGATGGCTTGCCGGGAGAGGCCGAGGGGGAGCGGTGACCGTCTGGAAGCCCGGCATGTTCGTCAGCTTCTACGGCGGCGAAGGCCACAAGGTCATGGACACCGGCATGCAACTGCTCACCACCTGCGGCGGTCGGGTCACCTACCTGGGTGCCGAACTGGACGGGCGTCGCTGGAAGCCAGCCGAACGCATGGAGTGCTTCGCCTGTGTGGAGTCTCCCCGTATCGAGTGGGCGACAACGTATGGCTGGGAATTCGACGAAGCGGACGGACTAGCGCCCACCGCTTGAGATAATCGGCGGGAGATGTCCTCCCCTCCCGCCCTTCCGGTTGAGGTGCTGCGCACACCTACCGGGGCACGGGTCCTTTCGCTGCGCGGCCTGCTCACGGTTCGTTTGGACGACGCCCAGTGCGCCGAACTGTGCCGCCTGCTATGCGACGACGAGCCCGAACCCGCACCGGTCTAGCGGGTGCACAATGTGTCTATCCGCATCGGGGAGAGGTAGGCACGTTGACCAGCGAAACGCAGACCGAGGGCACCGAATACCACTGGATTATCAGCTACCTGGTGCCGAGCGCATGCGGTCACGGCTTCAGGACCAGCATGCACAACGGGGTGGTCACCCTGACGACGGAGTCCCGCGAGGACGCCTTCCAGCAAGTGCTGCGGCAGGTGATCGAAGCGGAGGGCATCGGCGCTGACGAGTTCTGCACTCTCGCCTTCACTTTGGAGCCCAACCGGCTCGCGGCTTGATCGGCGTCTCCCCGCCTGCCCAGCGAGGAGACCGCCCACCACAACGTCACCAGCGCCAACTCTGGTCTACCCGTTCAGCGTACTCGGGAGGCCGCCTTGAACATCGACTACGTCTACGACGCGTTAACAGCACTCCGCGGAGCCTTGCCGCTCCTGCCGGAAGCGCTCATCCCGGGAACCCCCCGCCGCTGGTCCCAGCACGAACTCACCGAGGAACAGCGGGACCGCATGGACGCCTTGGCGCGTGTTGAACGCGAAGCCAAGATGGAGAACCTCTCGCGCGGCATCAAAGCGTTGGGCGACGGGAAGGCACCGCTCCGCTTGGACGTGCTCGTCACGACCGGCGAGATCCACGCCGGGGTCGCCGATCTGGAAGACGCGGCGTGCGACCAACTCCAGATCACGCCACTCGCCGGCGCGTCCACCGAGCAGCGGATCGCGCGCGTGATCGGCCTGCTGGACCGGGTGGCGGCGTGGCCGGATCTGGCCGACCACGTGACGGATGAGGCTGTCAGGCTCCGCAGATTGGCGGGCAGAGCCATCGGCGACAACGAGGCGATTCTCCGCATCGACGCCCGCTGTTCCATCTGTGACGCCCGCTCGCTCCGCGCCTTCCCGGATAGGGGTGTGGTGGTGTGCGTCAACAAGGCGTGCAGGTGCGCGTATGAGGATTGTCCTTGCTGGTGGGATCCGCCGCGTAACCATCGGTGGCCGGAAGAGCAGTGGGTTGCCCTCGCTCTGGCGATCGGAGCCGACCAGTGAGCGGGTGGATCGAAGACGAAGAACTCTGGACCGCCGAAGAACTCGCGGCACTAGTCGGGGTGAAAGTCCGCACGGTCTACTCGTGGATGCAGCGGGGTTATCTGCGTCCGGCTGGTTCTCGTGGCCGGTTCTGGCTGTTCCGGCTTGAGGACGGGTTCACCGTGGAGAAGGAGCGGAAGCGGCAGCATCGGCGTGCGGCTTGACATTCGCGGGGGCGAACTGCATCCTGAAACGCAGCAGATGATCTATGCCCAAACCCGGCCACAGAGCCGGGTTTTTGCTTTTCCCGGAGCCCTTCCGCTCCACTAGACGCGCGCCCGGTCCCCCGACCCGCCGCGCCCGCTCCGCATCGGCCTTCCCCGAGAGCCCCGATGCGGAGCCCCCCAAAACGTACGGCCTCGACCTCCCGGGCTGGGGGGTCGCGGTAGAGGTCGTGGCCGTGCGATCACATGCCCAAATCGCCTGAAATATCGGGCTTGAACTGGGAGAATGTACACCAGTACGAAAGTCAAAGACCTCGACAAGCGTTCGTAGGAGTCCGCTCGCCGAGGTCCGGTGTCCAACCTGTTAGGAGCAGGCAAGACATGAGCGAATCTAGCCGTAAGGCGACGTTGGCCAAAGCTTCCAGCCCGAACTTCGAGTTACTCGATTGGGTCAGCCCCAAGGGCGTCGGCCCTGTGGGCCTGCCGAAGCGGCACGAGTACTACCGTTACGTCGGCCACGTCTACGTGATCCAACTGAGCAACGGAACCATCAAGATCGGCATGACCGCCAACCCATGTCAGCGGGTTGAGCAGCATCTCAAGCAGGCAGGCCCGTTCGAGTTGAGGATCGTCCGACTCTGGCTTTCGATCGCTCATCGCAACCCCGTGCAGGTCGAGAAGCTACTCCTCGGCTTCGCCCGGGAGAACAGCAAGGGCCAGATCCTTGACGAATACTTCAAGGGGCTCAACTGCGACGCCATGGTTGAGTTCGCGCGCGGGGTCCAGTTTGCGCCGATCGATCCGGAAGAGATCGCTGCGGTCCTAAAGGCCGAGCGCGAGAGGATCCCGATCTTCGGGCACGTCAACTACGATCCGCCCACCAGTCCGCCCGTGGACCCGGTAGCCGACTTGCCTGAGCATGCAAGGACGGTGATCTCCCAGCTGTTTGGGAGGAATGCGGACGGATCGTACGGCTTCAAGCCGCCCGCCGAGATGGAAGCATCCGTCGAAACGGCGGAAGCGGCATGGGATGTGGCATGCGAGATCGCCGACGCTCGTGGATGCTGCCTGGAATGCGTCCTCCAGAGGACGCCCCTGGACTTCCTCAAAGAGACGCTGTTGGCGATTGTCGAGGCCGAGGCGTCACGTCTCGCGCAACACGTCCATGAGCACGGCCAGCACGGCTGGGTCACCCCGTTCGGCGAGGCCATCAAACGGGCGCTCCCTGCTGATGATCCCCGGTTCAGCAGTGTGGCGGACCCGAGCGCTGACGAATGGGATTGGGATCCGGAGATGGGCTTCCGTCGTTGGACCAAGCAAGGCGATCTAGCCGAAGTGGTGGCGGACTTCCCGCCCTGCCTCCCGGATGCGCTCCCGCACCGATCCTGAGTACCGCCTGATCTGACACCCCTAGCAAGGCCCGGCACTTCGCCCCCGCTGGTGCCGGGCCTTCCGCTTGTCCCCATGACTTCGGCCTGCCGCTGCGGGGCTTACGCCCACGGGCGCGGCGGCGGGCCGAGACCAACCCCCTGAACCCCCGGAGCGATCATGCAGCGCGAACTCCGCGACCTTCCCCCCGAGGTGCGCCGCCTAGTCCACGCCGCCGACAGCATGCGCGACCACTGGGCCGAAGCGGCTCCGCCCGGATACGTGACGAGTGCGCGGCAGCAAGAGCTTTGGCGGGATCTGCACGAAGCCTGTGACGCGGTGTGGGGCCGACTCGACGAGCCCGCGCCCACCAGTTGAACCCAACCCCCATGTCCAGTCATCCCGCAGCTTGATCACTGCGGGTAGAGAACCCCGAGTCTCCCGGCTCGGGGTTCTCGCATTCCCGGGAGAAACCCAAATGCCAGAGAGCATCCAAGTAGGCTCGACCGTTCGGATGGGCGAGGAAAGCTACAAGATCGCCCGCCGCTCCGTCCACCAGATCGCGGACAACCCGGTGACCTTGGACGTCCAGTTGTACCTAGTCGGGGTTCCGGACGACACGCCCACCACTTCCGATGAACTCCTTGATGCCGTCCGAGCCCATCGGGAGCACTGGGAGAAGGTTGAAGCCCATCTCCTTAACCTTCGGCAAGACCCGGTCGACCGACTACTCGAGGCCGAACGCGCCGCGCAGGCCAAAACTCAGCATGGCGACGCCGATGCCTGAGACTCTCCCGCCCTTCAGTGGTGACGATCCCACCTGCCCCAAGTGCGGCAACAGGGAAGCGTCTACGGCTTGGTGGCGTTTCGGACGCATCGACGGGGAGCACGTCTCGCTGGCGTACCCGGACCTATGGCCGGAACGTCTCCACCGTGAGTGCCTCCGCTGCTCCTACGGCTGGGACGAAGCAGTTGTGGGTCAGAGCCCCACAATTGAGCCCGCGCCCACCGTCGTGGACAAGGTCCGCCACCTACGCGACGTCCAAGGCTGGAACGGCACCTGGAACTTCTCGCCGTACATGCTCGGCCTGTTCAACGGCCTTGAGTTGGCGTTGTCGGTGCTGGAAGGCGAACGCGAACCCGTCTACCGCGACGAGCCCGAAGACGGCTACCACTGTGACCGCCCGACGCCGGACATGTCCGGTCCGGAGTTCCTTCCGGTGCCCGCAGGGGATGACGTTGAGCCCACTGTGGACGTCTACGGCGAGGACACCTCGTGGATGATCCCGCTCATCCAGCAGTACATGAACGGCGAGCGCGTCACGCTGCCCGCTGGCGCTGTGTCCTATTCGGCGAGTTTCAACCGCTCTGACCCGCTGGAGTCCACGTTCACTGTGGAGCGCGAGGACGGTTCTACGGTGACCCGCAAGTGGTCGGTGAAGCCATGACGATGTCCATCGTTGAGTTCCTTGAGGCTCGTCTCGCCGAAGACCTCGCCGTGATCGATGAGGCCCACAAGGCAGACGAGAAGCCCGAACCGGGCGACTACGCCTTGTACGTCTACGACGACGACTACCTGCACAACACGATCGTGGTCACCGCGCCTCGCGTACGGCAGGATGTGGAGATGTGCAGGCGTCTGATCGCCGCCCACATCGGCTACTACGGGGCTGGCGATGATGAGTACTGGCCGATCCCGACGTTGAGCATCCTCGCTGCCCGGTACTCGACCCACCCGGACTACGACCCTTCGTGGGCTCTGGACACGGCAGAGGCGGTGAACGAGTGACTCTCGCCGAGAAGATCGCCGCTATCCCTGGTGGTGAAGGCTGGTGGCACTCGGACGGCCAATCCTTGTACGAGGAGTTGGCGCAAGATCTTGTCGCCCGGGGCTACTCCGAAGGGGACGCGGTGGATCTGCTGGCGTCGGCGTACGGAGCTGCCGCCGCAGAGTTCGGCGACTGACTCGAATACCCGTTCGGGTCTCCGGGTAGCATCCCTCCATGGCCGAAGACCTGCCCCCACTCGTAGAAGTGGCAGGCCAGCGCGCCCACCTCCATTTCTGGTTGGAGCGCCCGGACGGCCTATGGGGCGGCCTGGAACGCCAAGACACGTGGCCCGATGACATGACCGGGTTCGGCAGCCGAGAGGCGTTCTACACCTGCCAGTGGTACGCCCACGAGAGCGTGATCCGCGTCGTTCCGGGCTACGAGAAGCGCCGAGTAAAGACCTACGGCTGAGCGCCCACGGGAGGTCTCATGGCCTCCCGCCGCTGCTTGCCCTTCACCCACGCCTGGGAGCGCGTAGAGACCATCGGCAACGTCGTCACGTACCGGTGTAGACGGCCTGGCTGTAACGCATCCAAGACCCGCGTCCACTAACGCCCCAACGCATCCGCTGGACCCTCTTGCCCGCCATCGTGCGGGCTTTCTTTACGCCCTGGAAGGGGTGGCTGTCATGGCTGTGGGACTCGCCTCTGGGGTCGCGAACAGCATCCTCAACGCTCTCTGCCGATCCACGCCGTGGGTCGAACCCGACGAGGTGTGGGTGAAACTCCACGTCGGCGATCCGGGAGCGGCGGGCACTGGAAGCCCGGCGACCGAGACCGACCGGATCCAGGCCACGTTCGGCACCGACGCGGCGTCGGGTGCGATCTCCAACACGGCGGCGCTCACCTGGACGGGCGTCGCGGGCGCGGAGGACTACACGCACTGGTCGGCCTGGTCCGCCTCCACCGTCGGCACGTTCCTTTTCTCCGGCCTGATGACCGCCAACGCCGTCTCGACGTCGGACGATTTCACGATCCCCATCGGCGAGATGGACGTATTTCTCGGCGTCGCCACCGATCCCTAAACCACCTGGAGTTGTCCCTTTGCGTTACGCCCGCATTCTCGCCGCTGCCGTGCTCGCTCTCGGCCTGCTCTCACTGCCTGCCACCGCCCACGCGGACGGGCCATGCCCGGCTGCGACGGTCACCGTGGCGAGCGAGGTACAGCTGACCGCCGCTCTCGGCGCTGCCGTCCCGGGTGATGTGATCCACATTCAGGACGGCGTCTACGCCGACGGCTGGGCGGCGTCCACGCCCGGTACGGAGGCCGATCCGATCTGGCTGTGCGGCGGCCCCGGCGCGGTCCTGACCGATGACGGGATCTCCAGCGGGTACGGCCTGCATCTGGTTGGCGCGGACTGGTGGCACCTGTACGGCTTCACGGTCACCGACGCCCAAAAGGGCGTGATCGTGGACGGGTCCGCGCACGTCACCGTCGAGGCGCTGACCGTGCACGGCGTCGGCGATGAGGGCATTCACCTTCGCGCCTTCACCACCGACAGCCTGGTCACCGGCAACACGATCTACGACACGGGGAACCGGCGGGAGAAGTTCGGCGAGGGCGTCTACATCGGCAGCTCGGATGCCAACTGGGGTGCACTCACGGGCGGCCTGCCGGACGCATCCGACCGCAACACCATCACCGGCAACACCATCTACGACACCACCGCCGAGAGCATCGACATCAAGGAAGGCACCTCGGACGGGATCGCGTCCGGCAACTCCTTCGACGGGTCGGGCCAGACCGAAGAGGGCGCGGACTCCTGGGTTGACGTCAAGGGCAACGGCTGGCTCATCACGGGCAACACCGGCGTCCACAGCCTGCTGGACGGCTTCCAGACCCACCACCGCAACCTGACAAAGTCGGGGCTCGGCGACTGGGGCCTGGGCAACGTCTTCACCGGCAACGCGGCTGACGTGCAGGGACCTGGCCGAGGCTTCTACGTCCACGATCCCAGTACGACGGGCAACGTCGTGGCCTGCGGCAACACCGTCACCGGTGCCGCGCTCGGCTTCGCCAATCTGGCCTGCACACCCTGACGCCGGTCCGGGGGTGAGCGATGACCACGCTCTCCAACAGCTTCGAGGGCGGCACTCCTGGCGCGAACATCACGACCGGCAACTCGGGCGGCGCATCCGGGAACGCGTTCAACCTGGTGGCCATCGACTCGCCGATCACCTATTCGAGTGAGCAGGCCGCGCACGGCTCGGTGTCGTTTAAGGTGTCCGGCGCGTCTGACGGCTACGTCGGGTGGACGTCAGGTCTTGCGTCCGTCGCCACGATCTACGCCCGCGTGTACATGTACGTGGCGACAGCTGACGCGCCCGCGTCGAACACGAACGTGTTCCGCATCCTCAACGTCGGAAACACGATCATGGCGACCGTCCGGCTGAACGCGGCCGGGACGCTCGGATTCCTGCACGGCACCGGCTCCCTGTCCGGCAACTCATCCGCCGCCTACCCGCGCGACGCCTGGTTCCGCATCGAAATCAAGGTCACCAACGCCACTGAAGTCCGGTTCCGCGTCTACCACACCGCTGACGCCGCTGTGGACAGCTACACCCAGGAGATCGTGGGCGGCTCGCCCGGCGCGATCAACCCGCTGCGGATGCGCTGCGGCGTCATCTCCAACACCCTGACGGCGCACTTCGACGACGTGGCGCTTTCCGACGTGGATTGGATCGGCCCGGCAGGCGGCGGAGGACCGTCAGAAGTCACAGGTGCGGCGACCGCCGACCTCGGATCCCTGACCTCGTCAGCGACCGGACAGCGGACCGTTCACGGAGCCGCATCCGCGTCGTTCTCCTTCACCGCATCCGCTTCGGGCACCTCGGCAGATGAGGTCACCGGTGCAGCCGTCGCCGATCTGGGCGGTTTGACCGCGACGGCGTCGGGCGTCCGCCGCGTCCATGGTGTCGCGTCCGCGTCTCTCGGGGCGCTCACCGCGACAGCCTCCGGCGGCAGGACGGTTCACGGCGTAGCCGTGGCAGGCCTTGGCGGGTTGACCGGCTCCGCGTCGGGCCAGCGGACCGTTCACGGGCAGGCGACGGCCTCACTCGGCGGGCTCTCCGCTGTCGCCGCTGGAGAGCGGACGGCCTACGGGCAGGCAGCGGCATCTCTGGGATCACTCACCGCGTCCGCTTCCGGCGTCCGCACGGTTCACGGCCAAGCCTCCGCCGACCTTGGCGGGTTGACGGCCACGGCGTCCGGCACGTCCGCCGCAGTGGGCTCCGCCACTGCCGATCTCGGCGGGCTCACCGCCACGGCGATCGGAGAACGCACCGTCCACGGCCACGCCGCAGCGTCGCTGGGTGGTCTCACCGCGTCGGCCTCGGGTAAGCGCACCACCTACGGCACCGCATTAGCCGACCTGGGCAGCCTGACCGCGACCGCGAGCGGCAACTCATCCGGCGAAGTCGTCGGCGTCGCAGCAGCGGACCTTGGCGGGCTGACCGCTCACGCCAACGGCCGGCGCACCGTTCACGGCACCGCGAGCGCCTCGCTCGGCAGCCTGTCTGCCACCGGCTCGGGCACCAGACGGGTCAAGGGCGCGTCCACGGCGTCACTCGGCGCTCTCGCGGCGTCGGCGACGGGCCGGAGAACAGTCCGCGGCACGGCTGTCCTGTCTGTGGGCTGTGTGGCCACGGCTTCGGGCCGCCGCCGCGTCCATGGGCATGCGTCGGTCACGTTCACTTTTACGGCTACGGCGACAGATGGCGGGCCAGGCCCCACTCTCTACCGTCTTGGTGGCAGATTGACCTCCGTTGGGGCCTTAGGCGGGTCATTGGCGGCAGATTCGCGGCTCGGTGGGTCCCTCGTCTGAAATGCGTCAGGGCCCGTCCCGAGAGACGGACCCTGATCCGAGCGTAGCTAGACGGTCAACTCAACCCCGAAGACTTCGGCCGCCCGGTGCAGGCGGTCAAAGTAGCCCCGATTGCGCTGAGCTGCCCTGTCGGCCAGTCGGAAGCGGTGGCCAGGGAACACTTCTGCTTGGTCGAGGACTCCAGCCTTCACAAGCTTCAGCGTGGTGGCGCGGACCGTACGCGGCGCAACGCCTTGAGCCCGCGCGGCGATCTCGGCGTTACTGAGCCATGAGGTCTGGTTGCCGCTGAGGACCTTGAGGACCTCGATCTCGTGGCGCGAAATCTCGCTTCTCTCCATGCGCCTAATCCTACCTGCTCATGCCAGGTCATGCCGAATCCTGCCATAGGCTCAATATCCGCCAGTTCGGGAGGTGTTTGTGGCCTCCATCGTGAACGTCCGGCTGATCGAGGGCGACGAGACTTCCCGCACCTGGCAGATCACCACCGATGAGACTCCGCTGAACCTGTCCGCCGTAACGGTTACGGCGATCATCAAGCCGCATGCTGGTGTCGAGGATGACGACGACACCGCCCACCACCTGTCCGAAGGCGATGGGCTGACGGTCGTAGACGCCGCGGCGGGCAAGGTGAAGGGCGAGATCCCGGTGGCGGTCACCCAAGCCCCGGGAAAGTGGCTGTACAAGATCGTGGTCGATCTCGGCGACGACACAGAGACCGCGATCTGGGGCTACATGCAAGTGGCGGATGCGTAAGGAGTGGCGTGGCTGACCTTCTGGTGATCGTCCCCTCGCGTGGACGCCCACACAACATCGCGGCACTGTGGGACGAGGCATGGCTGCCCAACACGACCGATGCGGCGCATCTGCTTGTCGCGGTCGACCAGGACGACCCGGCATTGTTCGACTACCAGGACGTCTGCAACGAGCGGGGCATCCACTGGGAGGTAGGAGGACGCCTTCGCCTGGTCGGCACTCTCAACGCGGTCGCACGCGCGCACGCGCCGGACTACTTCGCGCTGGCGTTCATCGGCGACGACCACAGGCCACGTACCGCGCGATGGAACGAGCGCATCGTGTCCGCACTGCGGGAGATGGGTACCGGGATCGTCTACGGCGATGACCTTGTGTGGGGTCCTGACCTTCCCACAGCTGCGGCGATGACGTCAGACATCGTCCAGACGCTCGGCTGGATGGCCCCGCCCTGCCTTGAGCATCTGTGGGTGGACAACGCCTGGAAGGAGCTTGGGCAGGCGGTAGACCGGCTCCGCTACCTTCCGGACGTGGTGATCGAGCACATGCATCCCATCGTCGGCAAAGCGGCACAGGATGAGCGTTACGACGATGTCAACAGCCCTCGCGTGGTCGGCCGCGACTCCGCAGCCTACGAACAGTGGAAAGCCAACGACCTGCCACGCGACGCCGAGAAGTTGCGAGCCCTCCTGTGAAGGTCATCAGCTTCAGCCTGTACGGCTCCGACCCCATGTACCAGTTGGGCGCCATCCGCAACCTGGAACTCCGCGACGAGTTCTATCCCGGCTGGGCGTGCCGCTTCTACATCGGCGACTCGATAGGCGAAGACGTCCGCGAAAAACTCCTCGCCCACCGGGACGTCCAGTTGGTTCCGATGGCAGGCGAGCCGGAGGACTGGTTCTCCACCTCGTGGCGGTTCCGGGCGCTGGCCCACGACCATATAGAGGCGCACCTGTTCCGCGACTGCGATTCACGCCCGGACGCGCGCGAGCAGTCCGCGGTCTTCGAGTGGCTCCAGTCGGGCAAAGACTTCCACATCATGCGTGACCATCCCGAACATGGGGCGAAGATGCTGTCCGGCATGTGGGGTTGCACGCGCCGGGGTGCACGGCAAATCTGGGAGCTACTCCCGGCCGAACACGGCGCGGACTACTACCAGGTGGATCAGCATTGGCTCCGGGATCGCGTCTACCCGATCGCGCGCAAGTCGCTGATGGTGCACGACGAGTTCTTCGACTTCGAGCCCGACCGCAGGCCCTTCCCGATCCCACGCAGACCGGGCCGGTTCGTCGGCCAGGGCTTCACGGGCAGCGACGAGTTACGCATCCCGCACGACGCGACGAGGGTGTGACTCCGTGCGCCGCCAACTCCGCCCGTTCTACACCCCGGAGCAGCTGGAGCAGGTGTACGCCCACCCGTACGACCATTCCCGCTGGCGGGAGCACCGGGCACGGATCGCGCTCACCGTGGCGCTAGCGCAGTCGATGGTGGACGAGTACGGTCTGGCCTCGGCGGCGGATCTGTCATGCGGCGATGGGGCGATCCTGGACCGCCTCGACGTCGCCGAAAAGGTGTACGGCGATTTCGTTCCTGGCCGCGCCCACGCGGGGCCGATCGAGCGGGCCGTCACCGAGATCGCCCGCGTCGGCCTGTTCATCCTCTCGGAGACGATCGAGCACGTCGAGGACCCTGACGCCCTGCTCGCGGCGATCCGGGCCAAGGCCGACGCCCTGGTGCTGACCACGCCGAACGCCGAAGACAACGACGGCAACCCCGAGCACTACTGGTCATGGGACGACGCCGAGATGCGGCGCATGCTCGCCACAGCCGGATGGGCGCCCACCCTGTACCTGGCCTTCGATCCGCACGTGGCCCCTGGCTACACCTTCCAGTTCTGGGGGTGCCGATGACGGAGTGGCGTCTCTTCGACGGCGACTTGCCGCACGTCAGCACCTTCGAATTCCACGAGCACCGTGAACGCGCACCCCACCTGGAACAGGCCGACCACCGCGAGCGCCTACTGAAGACGGCGCGACTTGTCCGGCAACTGAACCCGGCCAGCGTGGTGGATCTCGGCTGCGGCGACGGAGGGCTACTCAGCCTGATCAAAGACATTCCATCGTGGGGCTATGACTGGCATCCCGCCAGCGCCCAAGGCTGGGAGCAGCGCGGGATCACCGCCGAGCACCGGGATGTTTTCGGCGGCAGGGACGTGCCCCGCTGGGGACAGGTCGCGGTACTCACCGAAGTCTTGGAGCACGTGGCAGATCCCCATGGCGTCGTCGAATGGGTCTCCCGCAACGCCGAGTACGTCGTCGCGTCCTCGCCACGTCATGAAACGGGCGAGCGCCACGGCGATTGCCACGCGTGGGCATGGGACGAAGAAGGTTACGCATCCCTGTTCGCCCCCCACTTCGAAGTGCTGGAGCACATCGGCGTGGCCTGGTCGCAGATCATCGCCGGGAGGAGCCGCAACACGTGAAAGCGCTCATCACTGGCTCGGCGGGCTTCATCGGCTCCCATCTGGCTTCAGCACTGTTCGAGCGAGGCCACACGATCGTGCTCGTGGACATCGTCAACGGGCACGACGCCCGCGACCTGTTCCGGGATGACGAGACCCGATACGACGCCGTGTTCCACTGTGCCGCCGTCGCGCCGCACCGCTCCGCGATCGACAACTCCCCGGCGACGGTCGGGGCCGGGTGCCTGGAGTTGGACGCCGCCATGTTCGCGTGGGCGGCGCGCACCAAGCCGGGCCGGGTCGTCTACTTCAGCTCCTCGGCCGCGTACCCGATCGCGCTCCAGTCGCAGGGCCTCGCGGTGCGACTCGGCGAAGGCCATATCCGCTTGGACGCCCCGGAGCGGCCGGACGCGATCTACGGCGAGGTCAAGCTGATGGGTGAACGCCTCGCGCAGGCCTACCGCGCCCAGGGCGGCTCGGTCACGGTTGTGCGGCCCTTCTCCGGCTATGGCCAAGACCAGAGCCCGGACTTCCCGTTCGCGGCGTTCGCCCAGCGAGCCCGCCGGCGCGAGGATCCGTTCACGATCTGGGGCGACGGCACGCAGGTCAGGGACTGGATCCACGTAGACGATGTCGTGGGCGCTGTCCTGGCCGCCGTCGAACAGGACGTGGACGGACCCGTCAATTTGGGGACGGGCGTCGGTACGTCGATGACCGACCTCGCCAAGCTGTTCGCGGCCGAGGCCGGATATGGTCCCGCGTTCGACTACCGGACGGACGCCCCTGCGGGAGTCGCGCACCGGGTGTGCGTGCCATACCTGATGGAGTCCTTCTATGTGCCGGAAGTGAGCATCGAGGAGGGCGTGAGACGTGCCCTCGCTTAAGGTCGCAGCTGCGATCCCGTGGTGGCCGAGAAGCAGCCCCGACCGGCAGCGCCATCACGAAACCGTACGCGCCCACCTGCGGGAGCTTCTCCCGGACGCCGTCCACCTTGACGTGGACTCCGGGCATGACCCGTTCTCCCGGGCAGGCTCCCGCAACCTAGGCGTACGGCTCGCCCAAGAGGCCGAATGTGACGTCGTGATCCTGGCCGACGCCGACACCCTCGCGGAGCCCGAACCGCTTCACGCCGCTATCCACGGCGCGTACGAAGACGGCTTGCTCCACCTGCCGTACGTGAGCTTCAGGGGGTTGAGCGAGAACGGTACCCGCCTGTTTCTCGGCGGCAATCCACCGGAGGCGTGTGAGACCGAACTTGCCCACGACTGGGCAACCGGAGGCTACTGGGTGATCCGCCCAGACGCCTGGTGGCGTGCGGGCGGGATGGATGAGCGCTTTGTCGCTTTCGGCTACGAAGATACGTGCTACCGGATTGCCGCTGACGCCCTGCTTGGTCCAACCGTGAAGCATCCGGGCGCGATCTGGCACCTCTACCACGAGAAAACGATGGGCCTCGGCTCCCCGAACCACATCGCCAACGGCGAACTAGCCGCGCGCTACGTGGCTGCCGAAGGCAATGCGGACTTGGTCCGCGCGATCGTCGGAGAGTTCGCTCGGGTCTAGTCCGGCCATTCCGCGTAGTAGGCGTACCGGTCTGGGACCTTCTCGCCGATCCGGTAGACCACCGTCTGATTGCTGCCGTCGATCGTCAAGACGTCGCCCACGAGCGCGACGCCGGGATGCATCCAATCGACGCGGTCTAGGTTCCGGACGATGTTCAGGAGTTCGGCACTGATGAGGATGCGCGGGTCGGCCCGTTCAACCGTTAGCGTCCCGTCGAAGTTCTGCGCGACCACGCAGTTGCCGTAGTCCTTGGCCTTAAGTCCGAGATGCACGGTTCCATTCTCTCGCCACCAGCCGAGGGGGCGAAGCCGATGCCCGACTACCCGTCTCGCCGCCCTTACCCAGGCCAGGACTGGCGGCATGGGTGGGAGCCCGTCACCGCTGGAGCGCACGTCTCCAAGAACCATGGGCGAAAGCCAGCCCCCGGCACCGAGGCAGCCCAGCGGGCGGCGGTGTCGGAGAAGGCGGACGCGGCGATCCGCAGCATGGCCAACCGGAAGCGTCCAGGCTCCGCCCCGAGCCGACGGGACGCCAAGAGCGCACCAGCGCCCACCGGGCCGAGCAACGCTGCACCCGACGCACAGTCAGGCGCAGCGCTCAGGCACCGCACCAACCGCGAAGCGGTCTCGTGGGCGAAGAAGAACATGCCCCTGCCCGACCTCACCGACGACGAGCGAGACGCGGTCAGCCGCTACACCGGACGCGGATACGGACTCGTCAACGACGGCCTGCGAGGCAAGCCACCCGCGCACCCCAAGCAGCGCCAGCTGTACAACGAGACGGTCCGGGACCTCGACTCGGCGATGAAGAAGTCCAAGACGCCCGAACCGGTCGTCGTCCACCGTGATGTCGGCGACGCCTACATTCAGGCGCTCGGGGCCGACATCGAGAACCTGGCCGAGATGAAATCCCTGGTGGGCAAACGGTTCCAGGAGCGCGGCTACCTGTCCACCAGCGTCGGAGCACGCAGCAGCAACATGCGCGGTTCCGTGGATCTGGCGATCGTCGTCCCGAAGGGCTACCCGGCCCTCAACTTGACGCAGGCGAGCGGCTTCGCCTCCGACGAACGCGAACTCCTTCTCGGTCGTGGCGCGAAGTACGTCGTTCGCGATGTCCGCAAGGGCAAGGGTGGCCGCTGGTCCATGGAGATCGAGATCTTGCCACCGGGGAGGGGCAAATGATGAAGCCTTTCGAGCATCCCCGCTGGTCGGATGACGCCATGGCACCCGTCGAGATCACTTCCGACGAGGACGGCAAGCAGGCCGCACCTCCCGCCGAAATCCGTAAGCGCCCACCAGTTCAGCGCCACTAGAACCCTGCGCCCGTACAGCGCAGGCCAGGAAGCCCCCGACGTCCTCATGCGTCCGGGGGCTTCCGAAAGTCCGGTCTTTCCTCGTCGTGCTTCAGTGATCGTCGGCACCCCTCTGCTTGGCGGGGTGCCCTACCCGCCATTCGCGGAGCGGTTGCTCCTCCCACATCAGGGTGCGGCCGAACCGCTTGGGCTGCGGAAAGTCCTCATGATCGCGGGCGTAGTAGTAGACCGTCCGCTCATCCACTCCAAGGATCTCGGCCGCCTGCTTTGTGGTCAGGTACTCCATACCCAACAGACTAGGGTAAGCTTTAACCCAAGAGAGTTGGGTGATAGCTGGGGAGGGCGGATGCTGGTCGTTCAGGCGTACCGCTTCGCTCTCGACCCCACCCAGGCCCAAGCCCGCGCGCTGGCCTCGCACTGCGGTGCCGCGCGGTTCGCGTTCAACTGGGGCCTCGCACAGATCAAGGCCAACCTCGCCCAGCGGGAAGCCGAGAAGTCCTACGGCGTTCCCGACGAGCAATTGACAGCGCCGCTGTCGTGGTCGATGTACTCGCTGCGAAAGGCGTGGAACGCCGCCAAGGCCACCGTTGCGCCGTGGTGGGCAGATAATTCCAAAGAGGCATACGCCTGCGGTCTGGAGCGACTGGCCACGGCCTTGAAGAACTGGTCCGACTCCAGAAAGGGCAAGCGCAAAGGCCAAAAGATGGGCTTCCCCGCCTTCCGGTCAAAGCGCGAAGCCGCCCCGTCGGTCCGGTTCTCATACGGCGAAAGAATCCGCCTGCACGGCCGCACCCACGTAATCCTGCCGGTGCTGGGTCGGATCAGGACCCACGAATCCACCCGGAAATTGAGCCGCCGCATCGAGGCGGGCACCGCGCGCATCGCATCGGCGACCGTTCGCCTTGAGTCGGGCCGATGGTTCGTGTCGTTCTCCGTCCATGTCGAACGGGCCGATAAGACGCCGTCCCGGCCCGATGCCGTGATCGGCGTGGACTTGGGCGTCAAGACCCTGGCCGTCTTCTCAGACGGCCGCCCGGCGGTCGAGAATCCTAAGCACATGGCCGCCGCGTCGCGGAAGCTCCGCCGCCTGTCTCGTGCGGCGTCCCGCAAGCAGGGACCGGACCGGCGCACGGGACAGCAGGCGTCGCAGCGATGGCGGAGGGCCAATGCCGCCCGCAACCGAGTTCACCATCGAGTGGCCGCGCTTCGCCGTGACGGCATCCACAAACTGACCACGAGCCTCGCACGCGAGTGCGGCACGGTCGTGGTCGAAGACCTGCACGTGGCCGGGATGGTGCGGAACCGTCGGCTGGCCCGCGCGATCTCCGACGCCGGGTTCGCCGAGATCCGCCGCCAGCTCGCCTACAAGACCGCGTGGGGCGGTGGCCGGTTGGTGGTGGCCGGCCGCTGGTTCGCCTCCAGTAAGACGTGTTCCGGGTGCGGCGCGGTGAAAGCCAAACTCGCCCTCTCCGAACGCACCTACACCTGCACCACCTGCGGCCTGATCGTCGACCGGGACGTGAACGCCGCGCTCAATCTCGCTTCCCTGGTGAAGCGCACCGTCGCCGGGAGTGGCCCGGAGACGTTAAACGGATGTGGAGCCGACCGTAAGACCTCGCTTGCCGAGGCTGGTGGCCGTGAAGCGTCTACCCCGCTCCAGGAGCTCCTTCCTGGGTTAGACGGGGACCTCCGCTCAGCAATGGGCGGATCGTTGAGCATCCCTGATGCCCAGTGAACGGCTTCCGCCATTCATGAGGAGAACGAACATGTCCATCCGAATTTCAGCCGAACGCCGCCCGCTCGTCGGTGCCGTCGTCGAGATCGTCGAGAACAGGGGCGCGTCCAGCGATGAGATCGTCGTCCCGAACGAGATCCGACTCAACGGCGTCTCCCTCCTAGCCCCGGCGGACAGCCCGGTCACGGTCCACGAGGTAGGTATCAAGGCTGGCGAACCTGTCGCGGTGACCTTGACCCTGTTCGCGCGCCGCCTGATCGTCGGCACCGAAGCCGACATTGCCGCCCAGCCCCCGATCTACGGGCGCGGCCACTTCTTCGCCGAGGCCAACGACCAGAACCCCGACTTCCCGGTCACCATCCAGCGGCGTCTGTCCGTGGACGACCCCGGCGGTGTGGCGGTCGAGCATCACGGCATCGACGTCGAGCAGGCTGAACGGCTCATCGCGGAGTTGCAGGTGGCCATCGCCCACGCCCGCAAGGCGGACGCGGATGCCTGAGATGACCACCGCCCAGCGTCTTTCCGCCTACCGAGACGAACTCACGGAGGCGGGCTTCCCGCTGGATGAGGTCCGGGAACTTGTCGCCCAGCACGCACCCATGCCGGATTCGGCGGCCGTCTTGCAGCCCGATGTGGACGCCCGGACGCCGAAGGTGTGGGCGGACGGACCTTCCGCCGAAGCCGTACTCTCCGACCCGGATGATCTCCCGATCGTGGTCGTACACAACTACGACCAGGACGGCATGCCCGTGCAGACCCGCTATCGGACGAGCGTCTTCCTTGCCGAAGAACTCATCGTCCAACTCCAGGCGGCCGTTCAAGCAGCGAAAGACGGAACAGACCCCGCCGACGTTAACGGCTTCGCGGGTTTCCTTGACCGGGCACTCGGAACGGCTCAGAGCGCGATTGAAGGCACCCCGCCCGACCTTTACCGCGATCGCAGCGGACGTCCGCTGCTTCTCGGCGCTTTGAGGGCGATCGCTCAGGCGCGGGTCGATCTCGCGGAGGCGGGTCGGCGCGATGTCTGACATGACGACGGCCCAGCATCCGGCATTCGAGGCCAGCCCCGAAGCACTCGCCGCCGTCCAGGCGGTATGCGATGCCTGGCACAAGCCCATGATCGGCGACGCCCGCCACCGCGACGACATCGCCTGGTACGACGCCACGCTTCCCCGCCGCTGGCACCGCTGCCGCGCCTGGTCGTCGCATGCGGGCATCTCCCGCTGTGCGTGCGGCGCAACCAACTACGGCAGCGGATGGTTCGGCAAGAACGAACGCCGCAAGGTGGGCGGGCGTAATGCCTGACCCCCAGGACCCGCTGTCCGCTCTTGCTGCTGCCGCTGCTCAACTCCATGAGCTGTTCACCACCTACGTGGCTGCCGGTTTCACCGAGACCCAAGCGCTGTATCTGGTCGGCCAGATGGTCGCGGCAAGCATGAAGCCGTAGCGCCGACACACCGCCCGCAACCGCCAGACAAGGAGGCCGCGGCCGATGCCCCAGCCTTACCCCGGCCAGCAGTGGGAACACGGCTGGAAGCCGCTCACCCCAGGAGCGCTGAAGGACAAGAATCACGGCCGCCTCCCCAAGGGAGGCAACCGTGACGTGATCTCCCGCCTAGTGAAGGAGGCCGCCGCCGTCCACAAGCGGAACCAGGAGAACCGGCAAGCTGACACCAAGCCCAAGCCGGAGACTGCCAAGCCTGCGGCGAAAAAGCCCGCTGCGAAGGCGATCGCCAAACCTGCCGCGAAGCCCGCACCCAAGCCAACCCCGAAGCCGACAGCGAAGGCTCCCGCGAAGCCGAAGTTGGGCAAGAAGGCCGGCGAGGACTCTAGGAACGCCCCCCTCCGCGAAGGCGACAAGGTCACCATCATTGAAGGCAAGGACCGAGGGAAAACCGGAACGGTCACCGGCAAGGGCAAGTACGGCGCTGTCAAGGTGGTCGTGGATGGCCAAGAGTCCGACAGGAGCCCTGCCAACATCCGCTCCACGGAGGCCGCCGCAGCGTCCCGGAAGGCCGACGACGCCATCCGGACGGCGGCAGGCCGCGGCAGGCCCGCAGCACCTGAGGCACCCAAGCAGCCCGCCAGGCCGGACAGCGCCCCCGTCTCTGACGCGGCTGTCGCATCGTCCGTCGCCGACTTCCTCAAGGGACTCCCCGAGGGCAAGTGGGCCACCATGACCGCCCTCCGCAAGCAACTCAAGGGCGTCCCGCGCAACCAGCAGGACGACGTGATCCGACAGATGATGCTCGACGGGAAGGTCGACATCGAACCGATCGCCATCTACGGCGATCTGAAGGCCGAAGACCGCGCCGCTGAAATCATGATCGGCTCCACGCGGGCCCATCAGATCCGCCGCTCCCGCTGACGGAAGCAGGACGGCCCGCGCCGCTCTCAAGGGGGTGATGCCATGCCGGACACCAATCCCACAGTGGATGGCAACGTGGCGGCGCTCCGCAGGTGGGCCCTCACGGGCGCTGGAGCGGCTCATTTCAACTGGCCAGCCGAGGGTTCGTTCCGACGCTGCCAGGCCTTCTACAAGGGCAGGATGCCCGACCACATGGTTGACGGCTGGTGCGCACGCCTGCACCACGCCGCTACAGGCGAATACCCAGGAGCGCACCGCGGCAAGGACGAAGACTGATGGCCAGCGGACGATGGCAAGGCAGCCAGCGGGCTTCCCGCTTGCCACCCGACTGGCCGAAGATCCGCAATCGGATCCTCAGGCGGGACGGTCGCATCTGCCACGTCTGCGGGCAGTCGGGAGCCGATGGCGTCGACCACGTGATCGCCGGAGACGACCACTCGGAAGCCAACCTGAAGGCCATCCACGACCGGGTGGAGCCGTACTGCCACCGTGTCAAGTCCGCACGGGAAGGCGGGCAGGCTTCACAGGCGAAACGCATCCCCAGGGCTAGGCCAGCGGAACGGCATCCGGGCATGGTCTAGCGCGCCGGAAATGTCAGTGGCTTCTGAGACGATTGAGGCTCACAACTGAAGATGCCCGAGCGAGTGGTGGAACACTCCCCGGGCCGGCCGACCTGATAGGACCAGGACGACATGACGAACGCTACAGGCGTTGGCGACTGCATGGAATGCGGCACCCCGTTAGTACGGAAGGGTGCTGGACCCAAGCCCACGTACTGCTCCGGAGCCTGCCGCGCCAAGGCCGGCGCACGTAGAGCCAAGGCAGACGGCAGGGACAAGAAGTGGGCCAGTGCTGCGGCCGAGAGGCGCAAGGCAGAGCGGTTCGCACCAACGCTCGACCATGTCATCCCTCTCGCCAAGGGTGGACTGCACGAGCCGGGCAATCTTCAACTCGCGCACTTCATCTGCAATAGCACCAAGCGGGATCTCGTAACAGCGAACGCCACCGCCTGACATCACCCTGGGTAAGGGGTGGCGGGTGACCCATGATCATTTTCTAATCCCCGATCGGTCTCGTATACCGCCGAAGATCCATCCCAAGTTTTCATGCCCGCGAACCCGCACTCTCGCCACCCAGAGTCACTGACCTACTGAGAGTGCGAGGTGGGTCATGGGAACTCGCGGGCCTGTTGGTAAGCGCTCGGATCAACGGCTCGGCCACCGGACGAAGGCGGAGCAGGAGGCGGTCACGAAGGTCCCCCTAGGAGGTGGCTCGCCCCCCGCCGAGGAGCCCGAAGAGTCGTGGCATCCGATTGCTCAGCGGTGGTTCCGATCCCTCGGGGAGTCGGGCCAGCGGGTCTTCTACGAGGCGAGCGACTGGGCCACTGCCCGGTATGTCGCGGAGGCGATGTCGCGGAACCTGGAGGCTGGTCGGTTTTCTGCGCAGTTGTTCGCCGCGGTCATGTCGGGCATGTCGAGCCTGCTGACGACCGAGGGGGATCGCCGCCGGGTTCGGGTTGAACTCGAGCGTGCGGTGCAGACGGACGCCGATGAGGAGGCGGCTGTCGCAGCTCTTGACGAGTGGCGTGAACGTCTCTCCGGCTAGTCGGCTGATTACCCTGCCGGATGACCTCCCGCGATTCACGCTCGGCTGGGAAGTCATCCGCTGGGCCGGGAAGTATCTGCGGCATCCGAACGGGCCTCGGGCGGGAATGTCGTGGCAGTTCGTGGAGTCGCAGGTCCGGTTTCTCCTGCACTGGTACGCGGTTGACGAGGATGGGGGCTGGCTCTACCACCACGGCGTGCGGCGCCTGGCGAAGGGTTCGGGCAAGTCGCCGTTCGCGGCGCTGATGGCGTTGGCGGAGTTGTGTGCGCCGGTCCGGGTGAAGGATTTCGATCCTCGAGCGCATGGTGGCGTGATTGGCAAGCCGGTGGACATGCCGCTCGTGCAGATCGCGGCCACGGCCGAATCGCAGACGGCGAACACGATGCGGATGGTGCGAGCTTTCGCGCCGAAGGGCTCGAGGATCGTCACCGAGTTCGGCTTGGACCCGGGAAAGACGAGGTACTACCGCGCCCCCGAAGGCACGCTCGAGGTCATCACGGCCTCCTCGACAGCCGCAGAAGGTGCTGAGTCGAGTTTCGTCGTCGGCGACGAAACCGAGCACTGGAAGCCCTCCAACGGCGGCCCCGAGATGGCAGCCACCCTTGAGGACAACCTGACCAAGTCGGGTAGCCGGATGCTCGAGACCTGCAACTCCTGGATTCCCGGGATCGGCTCCGTCGCCGAAGGGTCATGGGACGCCTGGATCGCGCAGGAAGAGGGCCGGACTCGAGGTAAGTCGAGGATCCTCTACGACGCGCGTGTTGCACCGCACGACACGGACTTAGCAGATGAACGGTCCCTGCGACGCGCACTCGAGTTCGTCTACGAGGACTGCTTCTGGCAGAAGATCAGCCCGATCGTGGAGCGAATCTGGGATCCGCGAAGCCGACCGGATGACTCCAAGCGCAAGTACCTGAACTGGCCGACGGCCACTGAGGATGCATGGACCACCCTTCAGGCGTGGTCGATCTGCGCCGCCCCGGACACGGTGGTTGCCGATGGTGAGGACATCGTCGGCTTCTTCGACGGGTCTCGAGCCCGAGACGCCACGGCCCTCATGGGCTGCCGCATCTCGGACGGGTTCGTGTTCACGATCGGCGTGTGGGAGCCCGACACCTCCCACGACACCGAATCCGTGGTGCCTGTAGCCGAGGTGGATGCCGCAGTAGCCCGCATGTTCGATCGCTGGAACGTCCTGGCCTTCTTCGCCGACGTGAAGGAGTGGGAGGGCTTCACTCGAGTCACGTGGCCCGACCGTTACGCCAGCGACCTCCTGGTCTGGGCCGTCCCTGACGGCAAGGAGCCTCAGGCAATCGCCTGGGATATGCGCGCGCGGGTCTATGACTTCACCCTGGCCTGCGAGTTGACGGAAACCGAGATCAACGATCGGGCGCTCCAGCATGACGGCGACTCTCGAGTGGCCCGCCATGTCACCAACGCTCGCCGGCGTCCGAATCGGTTTGGCGTGTCCATCGGCAAGGAATCGCCCGACTCACCCCTCAAGATCGACGCCGCTGTGTGCGTGATCGGCGCACGCATGGTCCGTCGCCTTGTCCTGGCCTCACCCAAATACAAGAACCGCAAGAAGGCCCGGACGGGCCGCGTCTACGGATTCGCCTAGAAGAAGGGAGTCCGCGGGTGCCGCTCGACCAGAAAGAAGCCGAAGCGGTCACGCGGACACTACTGGCCCGCCGGGACCCGGAGCAGGCTCGCCTCCAGCGGATCGCCGATTACGTCGCCGGAAAGCACACCTCGGTGTATGTCCCGGCTGGGGCTAAAAGCGAATACCGGTGGCTGCTCGAAAGGGCGACGGTCAACATGCTGCCGCTGGTGATCAACACCGTCGCGCAAAACCTGTACGTGGACGGCTACCGGCGGGCCAAGACCGACGACAATGCCGCACCGTGGGAAACCTGGCAGGCCAACCGGATGGACTCCCGCCAGCACGGCATCTACCGTGCCGCGCTGAAGTACGGCATCGGCTACGGAATGGTCCTGCCTGGAAAGCCGCTCCCTGTGATTCGGCCGATGTCGCCACGGAGAATGACCGCCTTCTACTCGGATTCGATCAACGATGAGTGGCCGATCTACGCGGTCGAGGTCGAGCACGGGCAAGAGAAAGGCTCCGGAGGAAAACTGGAGCGGGTCAAGCACGTCCGCCTCCTGGATGACGTCTGCCGGTACACCTTCACGCAGCGCAAGGGCCGCAAAGGTCTCGAATGGGGCGGGCGGGAAGACCACAACCTCGGCGTGTGCCCGGTCGTCCGCTACGTCAACGAAGTGGATCTCGACGAGAGCCAGGCCGTTGCGGGTGAGGTCGAGCCGCTGCTTGAAATCCAGGACCAGATCAACTCCACGACCTTCAACCTGTTGATGGCGCAGCAGTACGCAGCGCATCGTCAGCGCTGGGTGACAGGCATGGCCCCGCCACTCGATGAGAACGGTACCCCGATCGAGCCGTTCAGGGTGCGCGTTGACGGCCTGTTCGTGGCCGAGGACCCCGACACCAAGTTCGGCGAATTTTCGCAGACTTCCCTTGAGGGCTATCTGAAGTCGCGCGAAGAGTCGATCCGGTCGATGGCGACCATCTCCCAAACTCCCCCGTACTACCTGCTAGGCGTCGTGAGCAATCTGCCGCTTGCCCTGGATACGGTCGTGCCGGTTCCCAGGGGCCGTTCGACCATGGGCGAGTTGGTCGTCGGCGATGAAGTGTTCGCCCCTGACGGATCGATCGCCGAGGTGGTCGGCCTGTCGCCCGTCTTCACCAACCACGACTGCTACCGGCTGCGTTTCGACGACGGCACGGAGATCGTGGCCGACGCGGCGCACATGTGGGAGACCACCCACTTTGCCGACCCTGCCCGCCCCTATGGCCAGGGGCAGGGCGCGCAATTCGTCTCGTCGATCGTGACGACTGCGGAGATCGCCGCGTCGCTGAAAACGTCGATGGGGACGAGTAACCACTTCATCCCTGTGGCGATGCCTCACGACGGCGCGGAGCGCGAGTTCCTCATCGACCCGTACGTGCTCGGCGTGTTCCTCGGCGATGGCGACGCCCACCATGGGCTGATCACTCAGCACCAGGACGACGCCGGAGAGTTGGCCGCCCATCTGACCGCGTGCGGTGAGACGGTGCGGATGCGTACGCCGAAGGACCGGCCGAACTGCCGTCTCCTGACGATGGTGCACGACTTCACCCGTTGCCCGTACGGACACTCCCGGCCGCGCGGCACCCGCAAGGACACGGCTCGCTGCACCTCCTGCCGGAAGCTTCGCGACGCGGGCGGGCCGATGCCGGAGCGGGTCAACATGTCGTTCCCCGCCCGTCTCCGCGCACTGAACCTCTTCAAGAACAAGCACATCCCGGAGGAGTACTTCCACGGTTCGGCGAAGCAGAGGCTTGCCCTGCTCCAAGGAATCATGGACACCGATGGGTCGGTGAACGGCAAGCAGGGCTCGGTTGCGATCACCCTGCACGACGAGCGGCTTGCCCGTGACGTCCACCGGCTGATCCAGTCGCTGGGCCACAAGGTGGCACTCCGCGAGCGCACCTGGAGGAACGCTTACGGCACAGGCATGTGCTGGCGCATGTCGTGGTCGGCGCTGGACCCAGTCTTCCGGCTGAGCCGCAAGTCGAGCCGCCAGAGGACTGCGTTCGGCGGAGGTGACGGCAAGTCCAACGTGCCGCTCCGCCGCTACATCGTGGCCTGCGACCCGGTGGAGTCCGTGCCAGTCCGCTGCGTCACCGTTTCTTCGGACGCGCACATGTTCTGCGTCACCGACGCGTTCATCGCGACCCACAACTCGGCCGAAAGCCTGGCAGCTGCCCGCGACGGCTTGGACCGTAAGACGGACGAACGCAAATCCACCTTCGGCGAGTCTCACGAGCAGCTGCTGCGCCTCGCCGGCAAAGCGGCGGGCGACCAGAAGGCGTGGGAGGACGTCTCCGCGCAGGTCGTCTGGCGGGACACCACCACGAGGGCTCTCAGTCAGACAGTCGACGCGCTCACCAAGCTCGTCGCAGGACTACAGGTGCCCGCCCAGGAGCTCTGGGAGAAGATCCCCGGGGTTTCCCAAACCGACATCACGAGGTGGAAGAAGACGGCCGAGCAGGCGGACGAGTTGGCCCGCCTGGAGGAAACTCTCAACCGGCAGACCGCGCCGGCCGACCGGCAACTGCCCAGCTCTCCCGCAGGGGAGGTTGAGGATGGCGACACAGCTGCAATTGGCCGAGGCGCAACGTCTTGAGCAGGCGCGGATATCGGCGGACGCCACACGCGAAGCGCTAGCGCTTTGGCTGGCCATCTACCGTCCGGATGAGTCGTCGTCGTGGCGGATGCTGCTGGACCTGCTGTGGTCCCTAGTGTTGCGAAGCCGGAAACGCTCGGCGCAGTCGGCGGTTGCCTACTATTCGCGGTCTCGTCAACGGGCCGGATACCCGCAGCGGTTCCTCCCGGCAGAAGCACCCGATCCGCCGGTCGAGTTGGTCGAGGCAACCGCCCGGATCACGGGAGCGCGCACCTACGGTCGTGCGCTCACGACGGGTCAGCAGCCCGATCAGGCCAAGCAGGCCGCAGGCGTGCTCCTGGCCGGAAACATGGCCCGCATCGGCCTGGACGCCGGGCGGGAGACGATCCTCAACGCCGTCCAAGACGACGAGGATGCGATCGGCTGGGCCCGGGTTTCCGATGCCGACCCGTGCGCCTTCTGCAGCATGTTGGTTTCGCGAGGGCCCGTGTTCGAGTCCCGCGAAACTGCTTCGTTTCAAAGCCATAGTCACTGCGCTTGCGTGGCCGTGCCGGTCTTCAGCCGCGATGAAGTCTGGCTAGAGCACGGCAAGGACCTCTACGAGCAGTGGAAGAAGGCCACCGCTGGCCATTCCGGCAAGGACGCGCTCCGCGAGTGGCGACGCTACTGGCGCTCCCGCGATAAGGCCGCTTAGCCCTCCCACCTGAACTTCACCACTCGTACCGGACCAGCCGACATGGCAGGCCCGGCGCTTTCGCATGCCCCGACTACGCCGCCATGGCGGGTCCCTATCCCGACACGGGAGTCATATCCATGTCCGAAACCGCGCCCGAAGTCGTCGACGAGCAGGAGCCTGCCGAGATCGACGAACCGGTCGAGCCGGAGCGCATCGAACCACCTGCCGCAGGACCAGACGGGTTTCCGCCGAACACGCCGGTCGCCGACATGGCACCCGGACAGCAGGCCGCCTACTGGCGCTTCCAGGCGAAGAAGCATGAGAAGACGGCTAAGGCGTATGGCGACTACAAGCCGGACCAGGTCAAGGCGATGGCGTCACGCATCGCCGAGATCGAGGACGCGCAGAAGACCGACCAGCAGCGCATGATCGAACGCGCCGAAGCCGCCGAGAAGCGGGCGCACGACGCCGAAGTGGCGCGCGCACGGCTGCTGGCCGCGGCGACGCACGACCTTCCGGCGAGTCTGCTGGACCGGCTCGGCGGCGGCACCGAGGACGAGATCAACGAGTACGCGGAAGCGCTCGCGGGCGAGATCGAAACGATCGTCTCCGCCCGCGTGGACGCCGAAGTCGCCCGGCGCATGGCCGAGATCCCGCCTGTGGAGCCGCGCCATGCGGCTAATACGCGGCCAGTCGAGTCGCTCAGCCCCGGCGCGCTGCCGGACGCCGGTGATGCCGACGACCCGAACGTGGTGTTCCGCCGTCTCCTCGGCCGCCGCACCTAACCACTGATCAATTCGCAGCTACCGGATTCCTCGCACGGGGCCCGGGGCCGCTGCATGCCTTGAAAGCGAGGTTGCCCCGTGCCTTTCGACTCTCTCGTCTCCCGGGACGTTTCCGATGATCCGCTGATCCCCACTCCGGTGTCGGATCAGATCATCCAGGAGATGCCCACCCAGTCCTTCGTGCTCCAGCGTGCCGGTCAGGTGCGCATGTCCACCAAGTCGCAGCGCCAGCCCGTCATGAGTGTGCTGCCGGTCGCCTACTGGGTGAACGGCGACACCGGCATGAAGCAGACCAGTGCTGTGGACTGGAAGAACGTTTCGCTCGTGGCCGAGGAGCTCGCGGTCGTCGTGCCGATCCCCGAGGCGTATCTCGACGATGCGCAGGTCCCGATCTGGGACGAGGTCCGGCCGCGCATCGTGGAGGCGTTCGGCAAGAAGATCGACCAGGCGGCGCTGTTCGGCATCGACAAGCCCGCCTCCTGGCCCGCCGACATCTACACCAGCGCCGTCGCCGCCGGTAACACGGTCGTGACCGGCACCGGCGTGGACTTCGCGCAGGACGTGACCCTGCTCGGCGAGAAGATCGCCCTGGACGGGTTCGCCGTGAACGGTTTCGCGAGCAGGCCCGGTCTGACCTGGAAGCTGACCGGCCTCCGGGACGGCGAGAACCGGCCCATCTACCAGAACTCCTTCCAGGAGGGCATCGCCTCGGGGCGCCTGTACGGCTACCCGCTGTCGGAGGTCATCAACGGCTCCTGGGACTCCAGCGAAGCCGAACTGATCGCCGGCGACTGGACCAAGTGCGTCATCGGCATGCGCCAGGACATCACCTGGAAGGTGTTCGACCAGGGCGTCATCTCCGACTCCGACGGCCTCGTGGTCCTGAACCTGATGCAGCAGGACTCCGTGGCGCTGCGAGTCGTGATGCGGCTCGCCTACGCGACCTCCAACCCGGTGACCGCGCTCAACGCCAACGAGAACACCCGCTTCGCTTTTGGGGCGGTTCAGGCCGAGACCGCTGGCTCCTGATCAACCTCTGGCGGGCCTCCGTCGGCGAGGCCCGCCCAAGCCCCCTGGAGTCGACGTTGCGCTTGATGGCGATGATCCACGCATACCCGCAGCATCACAACGCGGGGGCGGAGTGGATGGTGCACACCCTGCTCCGCGCGGCGGTCGCCCGAGGTCACGAAGCGGACGTCGTACTGTCCAACCCGGTCCCGGGCGGCCCGTACACCCTGGACGGCGTCCGGGTGTGGCCGCACCGGGGCAAGAACGACCCGTTCGAGCACATCGACGGCGCGGACGTGCTGATCACCCATCTGGAGAACACCCAGCGGGCGAGCCTGATCGGGCGTATGCGCGGAGTCCCGGTCGTGCACGTGCTCCACAACACCTTCCAGCAGACCAAAACATGGCTGCGTAAAGGCCCATGCGATCTGGCGGTCTACAACTCCGAGTGGATGCGCGCCGACTACGAGGCGTGGCTGGCGTCAGTCCGTGCCCCGCTGCCCCGTTCGGTGGTGATCCGCCCGCCCGTCCTCGCAGGCGACTACCGGACCAAGCACGGCGACCGCGTCACCCTGATCAACATGTACGGGCCTAAGGGTGCCGCTACGTTCTGGGCTCTCGCCGAGCGCATGTCCGACGTGAAGTTCATCGCGGTGACCGGCGGCTACGGCGATCAGGACATCCGCGATCTGCCCAACGTGGAAGTCCTGCCGAACACCCCCGGCCACCAGATGCGGGACCTGGTTTACGCCCGGACCAAGATCTTGCTGATGCCGTCCGACTACGAGTCGTGGGGCCGCACCGGGATCGAGGCGTGCGCCTCTGGCATCCCGGTGATCGCGCACCCCACGCCGGGACTCAAGGAGTCCCTAGGCGACGCCGGGATCTTCGCCGACCGCGACGACATCGGCGAGTGGGAGAAGCAGATCCGCCGACTGCTCACCCCGCGCGCCTACGGCACCGCGTCGAAGAAGGCGCTGGCCCGTTCGGCCGAACTAGACCCCACGCCCGATCTTGACCGCTGGTGCGACGCGATCGAAGCCCTCGCGCCGCAGCGTGCCCGCCTCCGCGCACTCGCCCGGCTGTGATTGGGGGTCGTCTTGGCCACACTCGCCACAGAGGCCGATCTGGTCGCCCGCATCGGGAGCTTGACGGCGGACCAATCGGCCCGCGCGCCCGCCCTGCTCGACGACGCGTCGGGCATGGTCCGCTCCTACACCAGACAGCAGTTCACCGCGGCCACCCAGACGCAGACCTTGCGATCCCAGGGCGGGCTACTCCGACTGCCTCAACGGCCGGTCACGGCGGTGGCCCAGGTTGTCGCCATCGGCTACAACGGCACACCAGACGTGACCTTGGTGGACTGGTGGTGGGACGGCACGGACCTGATCAAACTCGGGTCCGGCAACATGGTCATCAACCTGCCCGAACGCTGGTTCGACGACGAATCCGGCTGGCCGTCCACGTTCCGCGTCACCTACACCAGCGGCTACGAGCAGACACCAGATGACGTGGTCCGGATCGTCTGCTCGATGGTGCTGCGCTGCCTGACCGCACCGACTCTGGTCGGCGGGGTCACATCCGAGTCCATCGGCCCGTACAGCTACCGGCTGGAATCGGCGGGCGTCGGTACAGCCGTGTCGATGAGCGCGGATGAACGCAAGGACCTGGACCGCTACCGGCCCAAGGCCGGGACGATCACGACAAGGACGTACTGATGCGGATCGTCGCGAGACTCCACGCCTTTCCGCCGGTCCACAACGCCGGCGCGGAGATGATGGCGTCGGCAATGCTCTCGGCTCTCGCCGAGCGCGGCCACGACGTGCAGGTCTGGCTGAGCGTCTACAACGGCAAACGCATCCCATACGAACTCGACGGCGTACAGATCATTCCAGCGGCGGCGCGGCTCGACTACGCAACGGCGGTCAAGAACGCCGCCGCCGTGATCTCGCATCTGGAGAACGTCCAGTCCGCGGGCGCGCTCGCGCGCGGGTGGGGCCGACCGTTCGTCGTCCTTGCGCACAACACCTTCGAGCCGACGTTCCGCGCCATCGCTGGCGGCACCACGGCCCTGGCCGTCTACAACTCGCAGTGGATGCGGGAAGCCGCGGCGGTCTGGTTCGCCGCGAACACACCCAAGCATTCGCCCGCCCGCGAACTGGTCGTCCGCCCACCGGTTCACGCCGACGACTACCGGACCGCGCCGGGCGACGCCATCACCCTGATCAACCTGTACGACCCCAAGGGCGGCGGGCTGTTCTGGCGACTGGCCGAAGCGATACCCGATCGTCGATTCCTGGGCGTTCTTGGCGCGTACGGCGATCAGGTGGTCAAGGACCTGCCGAACGTTGAGGTTCTGCAGCACGTCCCCGGCGACCGGATGGCCGAACTCGTCTACGCGCGGACCAAGGTCCTGCTTATGCCCAGCGTCTATGAGTCGTGGGGCCGAACCGGCGTCGAGGCCATGGCCAGCGGCATCCCGGTGATCGCGCACCAGACGCCTGGGCTGGCCGAGTCTCTCGCCGATGGCGGCATCTTCGTAGATCGGGAGGACCAGGCCGGATGGGTTGCCATGCTCCGCGCTTTGGAGGATCCCGCCGAATGGCAGGCCGCGTCCGAACGGGCGTTGCTCAGGTCCAAGGAGTTGGACCCGAGTGAGGACCTGGCCCGCTGGTGCGAGGCGATCGAGGCGCTCAAGTGATCGGCGAAACCATCGTCATCTTGCGTCCGGGAACGCCCACGCGCGACTCCCACGGCAACGACGTACCCGGAGCCGACACAGAGATCGACGTTGACCACGTAGCCGTCTGGCCAACCGGGAGCACCGAAGAGATCCAAGGCCAGGACCAGACGAGCGACAGCCTGTCAGCTCTCCTGCCCTACGGAACCGATGTCCGCTTCACCGACCGCGCGCGGGTCCGCGGCTTCATCTACCGGGTGACCGGCGTACCGAGCAGCTGGTCAAGCCCGTTCACGTCCACCCGCGCCGGAGTCGAGATCCGGCTGGAGCGCGTCACGGGCTAGGAGGTCGCGATGGCCGGAGCAAAGCGTGCCAAATTCCGCGGCAACTACAAAGGCATCGGCCAGATCCTCGCCTCGCCGCAGATGCAGCGGGCCATGGAAGCCCGCGCCGAACGCGTCAAGCAGCGGGCGATCAGCGGCAGCCCGGTCGAGACCGGCGACTACAAGCAGTCCTTCAAGGTCGAAGGGTCGATCCGGAAGGGCAAGACGACCCGCGCCATCGCCAAGGTCATCAACGACTCACCCCACGCCGCCTACGTGGAGTGGGGCACGTCCAAGACGCCCCGCTACCGGGTGATGGGCAAAGCGGCAGGTGCCGAATGATCGACATCGAAGCGCTGCTCATCGCCTGGCTTGAAGACAACATCGAGGACGTCACCGCCTCGACTGAGACTCCGGCCGACCTTGACGCGCGACTGCTCTGGATTCTCGTCCGCCGCGTCACCGGACCGTATGACGGGTTCCGGATCGACCGCCCTTCGGTGGATATCGGCGTCTTCGCCGCTACCGGCCCCGCCGCTGCGGCGCTGGCCATCCAAATCCAGGTCCTTCTACACCGGGACCTGAAGGGCCAGCGGTACGGCGACGCCGTGGTGTCGTACATCCGCACGTCGACCGCGCCGCATTCGGTGCCCTACGACAACCCGAACATGCGCCGGTACGAGGCGAACAACGAGTTCGCCGTCCACCCCGCCTGACCACTGACTTCACCAGCCCCCGCGCCGTCTGGCCGGGGGCTTTCGCATGCCCACGACCAAAGCGGCTTGAAGGAGCTCACCATGGTCAACATCATTCGCGCCGCCGATCTCGCGGTCGTCGGCAGTAATGGCGGCGCATGGGCCGGGCCTGTTGGCACCGCCCAGCCCGCCGACCCCGAAGCGGTGCCGGCTGCGCCGTTCCTGGCCATCGGAGCGATCTCCGAGGAGGGCCTGACTAACGGCGTGGAGGAGGACACACAGACCTTCACCCCGTGGGGCCTGTCCTCGCCGTTCCGCACGGTCGTGTCGTCGTCGATCCGGACGTTCCAGTTCACGGCCTGGGAGACGAACCGGCCCATCGTCCGCGCCTTGCAGAACCGCCTGGACGTCGCCACTCTCGTCCCCGACGTGGACGGCATCGTCACCTACGCGGAGTCTGCGTCGCAGAGCCCTGACCGGCGGGCTTTCATCTTCGACGTCTATGACGGGGCGGTCTGGGAGCGCTTCTACGTGCCTGAAGGGGAGATCACGGAGAGAAGCGAAGTGACGTACCAGCAGACCGAGATGACGGGCTACCAGTGGACGATCTCCACCTACCCGGACTCGGCGAACAACCTCGTCTACCATTCCTATTTCGCCCCGGAAGTTGAGGCATACCTCTCCTAATGGCCACCTCCCCGAAACTCATCACCGAAGATGGTTCTCCCGTCTCCCATTTCTCCCTCACCGCCGTCCAGCACGAGGCCCACGAAGAGCCGTTCGTCTTCGATATTGACGGCGAGTTCTTCACCATGCAGCCCCCCGAAGACGCCGACTGGCAGGTCACCGGCAACATCACCGGAGACGGCGGCCTTCAGGCGTTCGTCCAGGAGATCATGGACGCCGACGACTGGGAACGCTTCTCCGCGATCAAACTCACCAACAAGCAGATCGGCGATCTGCTGGAAGCCTGCCGCAAGCACTACGGCACCTCGCCGGGGGAATCCAGGGCCTCCAGGCGCTCCTCAAGGAGTTCCCGGAGGCGGTAGAGGCCGACCTGCGGTTTCACGTCCAAGGCGGCGTGGACCTGCGGGATCTGTTCAAGCCCGGTGGTGGCCCTTCGCGGCTTACGTGGCGGCTGCTCGGCGTGCTCATCCGCAACCTGCCGATGGAGTCCGCCACCAAGACGGCGATGCGCAACTCGATGTCGGGCACGGAGCTGGAAGCCGCAGGCAAGGCAGCGGACCCGTCTGAAGGCCAGTGGTCGCAGGAAGAGATGCTGCTCGCCCGCGTCCATGACGCTATCCGGCACCTGGAATGGGCGCTGATCCGCGTCAACGGCGGCAAAGGCAAACCGCCCGAGCCGATGCCGCGGCCTGGTGTTCAGCCCAAGGGCAGGAAGCCGAAACTCACCGCACGGCAGGCCGAAGCACGCGCACAGGCCATCTTCGACCGCATCAACGGCGGCACCCTGTCCGGAACCTGGGTCTCCACCCCGCCCGGCAAGGCCACTCGAACGCAGTTGGACCCGCCACCCGCCTAGCCCCCGTCCGGAGGTGAAGCGGTGGCCGAGTTCCAGGCTGGCGAAGTCGTGGTCCCGGTCGTCCCGGCCGCAGACGGCTTCATCAAGGACCTGCGGAAGCAGGTTCTCGGCGGGGCCTTCAACGTCGGGCGGGACATCGGCCGGGAGATCCAGCGCGGCATCGAGTCGTCGATCAAGTCGGCCAAGGTCGACGTGCGCGCCGACACCACGACTGCGCTCGCCCAGGTCACCGGCCTTCAGCGGCAGATCCAGCAGATCTCCGGCCGCCGCGCCGAAATCCAGGTGTCGGCCGACGCCTCTGGTGCGGTCGCGCTGCTGGACTCGGTCGACACAGCGGCGTCCCGCCTTGATGGTCGCCGGGCCGAGATCAACGTCGATGCCGACACGGCGGGCGCGCTCTCCCGGTTGGGGTTGGCGGACGCCGAACTGTCCCGCCTGGACGGTCGAACCGCCAGGGCCAGAGTCGACGTCGACGTCTCCGGTGCTCTGCTGGCCATCGGTGCGGTAACGGCTGCTCTTGCCGCCATTCCCGTGGCCGCGACTGCCGCGCTGGGTGTTGGCGCTCTCGGCGCCGCAGCGGCTGCGGCGGGGGTGGGCTTCGCCGGACTCGCGGCCGTCGCGGTGCCGAGCCTGGGGCGGATCTCCGAGGCCAACAAGGCTGCGGAGCAGGCAACGAAGGCTGTCGGGGCGGCGGTCGAGTCTGCCGCCGCCGCGCAGATTCGGGCCCAGATTGCCACCTTGCAGCAGGCGGGCGCCGCCGACCAGATGCGCGCCGCCCAGGACCGGGTCAAGGACGCGCTCGCCGGCGTGGCCTCGGCCCAGCAGCGGCTCAGGTCGGCTATCGCCGCCGCGTCATCAGCTCAGGCTGCGGCGGCGGAGCGGGTCAGCCGGGCCGAGCGGTCCCTAGTAGATGCGCAGCGGTCTGCGCTCAAGGCGCAGGAGGCGTTGAACGACGCCCGCCGCGAAGCCACGCGCGATCTTGAAGATCTCGGATCCCGACTGGAAGGCAGCCAGCTCGATCTGCGGGACGCCACTCTCGACGTCAAGGACGCCGAGAGAGATCTCGCCAAAGCCCGCAAGGGCGGCAACGCCGAGGACATCGAACGCGCCGAGATCGCCTACGAGCGGGCGAAGCTGCGGGTCGAGGACCTGACCACGCAGATTGAGCGGCTCAAGCAGGAGCAGGCCGAAGCCGACCAGAAGGGCGTCGAAGGCTCTGACCGTGTCGTCGCAGCCAAGGACGCCGTCCAGGCGGCGAATCAGCGGGTTCTCGACCAGCAGGCCGAACTAAGCAAGGCCCACGCCGACGAGGCCAAGGCGGCAGAGGACGCAGCCCAGCGGATCAAGGACGCACGCAAGGCCGCCAAGGACGCGCAAGGCCGTGTCGGCGACGCTAAGCAGGCCATCAAGGCGCTGGAGAATCAGCAGAAGATCGCCGATCTTCAGGAGAAGCTGCGCAAGCAGCAGGCCAAGGACTCTGCCGCGCAGGCGGCAGCCGCAAGCCCCGCGGGCAAGGCCGACAAGCTTTTCAAGGACCTGTCGCCAGCAGCCCAGACCGCCGCGCTGGCGATCCGGGATTTCAAGGACGCCTACAAGGAATGGCAGGAGTCGCTAGAGCCTGCCGTGCTACCGGCGATGACCGGCGCGCTCAAAGTCGTCGAGAAGCTGTTCGTCCCACTGAAGCCGCTCATCGAAGGCAGCGCGAAGGCTCTCGCCGGGCTGGAAGATTCGGCGGCGAAGGCGCTCGGCGGCAAGTTCTGGACGGACTTCTTCGCCCAGTTGTCCGTCGCTGCGCCCACCGCCATCACTGGCCTGGGCAAGTCTTTCGGGAACGTCGCGACCGGCGTTGCCGGGATCGTGAAGGCGTTCCTGCCGTTCACAGGCGAGATCGTCGGCGGCATCGAGACGGCCACATCCGAGTTCGCCACCTTCGGCAAGAACCTGGGCAAGTCGGAAGGCTTCCAGAAGTTCATCTCCTTCGTCCGCGAAAACGCCCCCAAGGTCTGGGAGCTGATCAAGAACGTCGCCTCGGCCATAGGCCGACTGGTGGAGGGCGTCGCACCTCTGGGAAAGGTGGCGCTGGCCGGGCTTTCCGGCCTCGCCTCCTTGATCGCCAAACTGGATCCCGCGCTGATCCAACTGATCGCGTCGGTCATCGGCGCGGTCGTAATCGGCGTCAAGGCGTGGGCGGTCGCGCAGGTCATCCTGAACGTGGCCCTGAACAACAACCCGATCGGGCGGATCATCATGCTCGTCGGGCTTTTGGTCAGCGCGATCGTCTACCTGTGGCAGACGAATGAGACATTCCGGAACGTCATAACCACCGCCTGGAAAGCCATCGGCACGGCCGTCCAATTCGTCTGGGAAAACGTGCTCAAGCCCATCTGGGACGGCATGGTCTGGCTGTGGCAGAACGTCTTGGCCCCGGCTGCGACCTGGCTGTGGCAGAACGTGTTGAAGCCTGCCTTTGACGGCATCGGCGCGGCGCTGAAGTGGGTGTGGGAGAACATTCTCCAACCGGCTTTCCTGGGCTGGCAGCTGATCATGAAGAACGTTGTCGGCCCGGCGGTCACCTGGTTGTGGAAGAACGTGGTGAAGCCTGCCTTCGAGACCATCGGCGCGATCGTCAAGTTCGCTTGGGAGAAGGTCATCCAGCCCGCGATCAAGGGCTGGGAGTTGATAATCAAGACGATCATCGGCCCGGTCGTGACCTGGTTGTGGAAGAACGTGGTGAAGCCTGCCTGGGACGGCATCGGCTCGGCGATCAAAACGGTGTGGGACAAGATCCTCAAGCCGACCTTCGATTTCCTGTACAAGATGATTTTCGAGACGATCCCGGACGGCTTCAAAAAGGGCGTCGGCCTGATCGAGTCCATTTGGAACAAGGTCAAGGAAGTCGCTAAGAAGCCCGTCGAATTCATCGTCAATACCGTGTGGAATAACGGCATTGTGAAGGTGTGGAATGCGGCGGCGAAACTCCTCGGGCTTGGCGAACTCAGCCCGGTCAAATTCGCCAAGGGTGGTATTTACCCGGGCTACACCCCCGGCCGTGACGTGGGTCTCGCCGCCGTCTCCGGCGGAGAAGCCATCATGCGGCCGGAGTGGACCAAGGCGGTCGGCGAGAAGTACGTCACCAGCGCCAACTCGGCTGCCCGTCGCGGCGGCGTCGGCGGCGTGGCGCGCTTCCTCGGCATCGCGGGGGACCCAGGTACGCCCTTCGCTGGGGGATTCGCTGGCGGCGGCATCGTCGATGCCGCGCTCGGCATCCTCGGGTCCGGCGTCAAGGCGGGCGCGGAGAAGCTGCTCATGCCGCTGCTGGACCGCGCCGTCCAGGCGGTCGGCGGGTCGGCGTGGGGCAAACTGCTCGTCGGTATCCCGCGCGCGATCGTCAAGGGCGTCATCGACCTGTTCGGCAAGAAAGAAGGCAACGGCGCACAAGCCGTCACCTTCGCCCGCCAGCAGATCGGCGACCCATACCAGTGGGGCGCGACCGGGCCGAACGCGTGGGACTGCTCGGGCCTGACTCAAGGTGCGTGGAAGGCTGCCGGGGTATCCATCCCGCGCGTCTCCCAGGACCAGATGAAGTTCGTGAAGCCAGTCACCACGCCGCTACCGGGCGACCTCGGCTTCCCCAATCCGGGGCACGTGTTCATGTACTCCGGGAACGGGAAGATCATCGAGGCCGCCCACGCCGGTACGCCGGTGCGGGAGGTTGCCGCCCGTTCCGTCCAACTGATGGGCCGCCCGCCGCAACTGTTCGACGACGGCGGCTACCTGATGCCGGGAATGAACCTGGCTTACAACGCGACCGGAAGCCCGGAGCCGGTTCTGAACAAGCAGCAGTGGGCCGACCTTGCAAGCCGGACGCAAGGCAGTGACGGCGGCCTCACGATCGAAGGCGACTACATCACCCAAGCGGGCCAGACGCCGCAGCAGATCGTGGACGCGCTGAGTTGGCGGAAGAAGGCGCGGCGCTGATAGTCAGCGAGGGCGGGAGGGTCGCCCTCGCTGACGCGTCTAGGAGAGAAGCCACTCGCCGTGGTGACCCGCGAAGCCAGAGTTGAGAGCCAACTGGAACTTGACGATCTTGGCTTTCGCGGGCACCTCGAACACGACGAATCCCTTCCGGACGTCGCCGACCGAAATCGTGGTTGAGCCGATGTTCTGCGCGTTCGCAATCTCTCCGAACAGGGATGCGTCGTATTCCTGGCCTTCGGCGTCGATCACCTTTGCCCCGTTGCCGGGGGCGTCGTCGTAGACATCTGTCCCGACGTTCTTCAGGGTCAGCTGGATGCCGTAGAGGCGGTTGCCGCTTTTGGCGGCGAACATTTCGTTCGCGGACTCACCAGCCTTGATGACCTTGCTCACCTTGATGGCCATCTTGAGCGCCTCGTCAGACCCGGCGAGGGTGATGATGTCGCCGACACCAGCCGGTTTGGCAGGTTCGGCGGGCTTCTCCCCAGCGGCGGGTGCGACGGTTTGCGTGCTGTCGGCTGGCTTGTCTGCGCTGCTGGTGACGGATGCCGCACCGCAGCCGGTCAGCAGTAGGGCGGCTATGACGAAAGCCGTAATCCGGCTAATGGCCATGGGTTCCTCCTGAATTTGCGATGCCCCGAGAACGGTGGGCATCCTGCCACGTTCCAACTGCGGCCTGTGGCCGGTTTGCGGCTGTTTGTGACCTAAACGCAGCCCGCGACGCAAAGCCACTTTCTTCTAGCCATAACCGGAGGCGATTTCTGCATGCCCGGAATTGAGCCCTACACGGCGGCGGACTTGGAGCGGCTCCGGTCGGTTCAGGTCCGCCCGCAGGGCTGGACCCACGCCACTCACGATCAGGTGCGCGAGCACCGAGACCCGCGCCGCCGACCCGTGAAGGTCACCACAGACCAACTCGGCAACCGGATCCGGGAGCGGTGGGAAGGCCAGGACGTCCGCATCCTCGCCCCTCACATCCGGGTGCGTTTCGCCCAGGAGGTGACGCGATGACCAGTGCAGATCTGGCACGCCTCAAGGGCGAGATCGCGCTGTTGGAGGCGTGCGAACCGCAGCGGCAAGCCTCCCGGGATGCCAAGGAGGCGGTCCGGGAAGCGGTCTACTCCGGCGACCCGGAAGCGCTCGCGGTTGCGCGCGAGCAGAAGAACGCCGCCGCTCTCGCTCTCCGCGCGACCCGCCAGTGGCTCCGCCGCGAAGCCGCCCTCAAGCAGTTGCCGCGCGACATCGCCCGCATCGAGCGGACGATCGCGAACAAGGAGTACGACGACGAAGCCCACCTTGCGCGCCTACGGGACGCGCAGGAGGTGATGCGGCAGGAGGTCCCGCGCCTGGAAGTACTCGTCGCCGAGACGCGGGCGGGGCTGGAAGCGCTCGGCGCGGACCTGTCCGCGATCGGCTCCGACGACGACGGCGACTCCGACGTGGTCTCCATCTCGGCCCCGGTCGTCACCGCCAGAGGCAAGGCCAACAAGGCGGGGGGTGCCTGATGGCATGGGGCGGCTCCGGCCTGTATGTGGTGACTCTCCAGGACGTCCTGGACACCACCCAGTTGGCTTTGGATCTCGATCTGGAGACCCACAAGCTGGCGCTTTACGACAACACGGTCACGCCCAACTACACGACCGACAGCGCGTACTCGTCGTCCGGCGAAATCTCCGGTACTGGCTACACCGCTGGTGGAAAGGTCGTCACCGGTACCGCGCTTTCGGCGTCGTCGGGAATTCTCACGTGGGACTCCGACAACGTCCAGTGGGATTCCTCCACGCTCACCGGCGTGCGTGGTGGAGAGATCTACGCCGATGCGCTGGGTGGAAACAACCTGATCCTCGGAATCGACTTCGGCACAGCGTACGCGACTAGTGACGGAGTGCTACTTGTGACGATTCACGCTAACGGCCTGCTGACCGTCGACTGCGTGCCCTGACCTGGCAGTTCTTGACGCGCCGCCCATCGAGGCGGCTTTTTTCACGCCCAAATTCAGGAGGGTGAATGGCGACGGTCCGGCAGGTCCTCCTCCCGGAGGAGGCGCAGCAGATCGGCACGAGCGGCTTCGCGCCTTTCGATAAGGCGGTCGGTACCAACTTTCCAGTCGGCCGCCTGCTTTACGCGGGCGACGCCGACGAGTCCGCGTTCTGGCATCTGGAAGCCGTCGACTACGGCTCCGGCGACTGGACCGTGGATATCGACTGGACCGCCATCGACGTGACATCCGGTGTGGTCAGGTGGGGTGTCGCTCTAGCGGCGATCACCCCGGAGTCGGACTCGACCGACGTGGAAACCAAAGCCCTGGCCACGGAACAAACCGTGGACGACACCCATTTGGGGACCACGGCGAAACGCGTCATGCGGGCCACGATCGCCCTGTCCAACCTGGATTCGGTCGCCGCTGGCGATGAGTGCTGGCTGCGGATCCGCCGGGTCGGCACCAACGGCGCCGACACGATGTTAAGCGACGCCGCTTTGACCATGATCCGGGTCTCCTATAGCGACACCTGATCGGGGGGTGAGTTGTGGCGGTCAGGTTCAACAACCTCTTCGAGAACTACGAACGCACCACCACCTTCGGCTCTCAGGGCCAGTTCACGATCGCGGGCTGGGTCAAGATCTCGGTGGACCGCAACGACTTCTCCACCTTCTTCGACGTGTCGGGTACGCCGGGCGAGCGCTTCATCGTGCAAACCGACAGCGACGGTACCACCGTGTACATCTTCGCTCCCGGCAGCACCGTCGGCGCGTCCAGCCTCACCGTAGGCACCTGGTACTACCTGGCCGCCACCAGCAACGGCACCAGCGCATCCCTCTACATTCGCGCCCACAACGCCACCAGCTTCACGGTCAACAGCGGATCGACCAGCTCGTCCGCGTACGTCCTGGACCATGTGATACTCGGCGATTCCGGGCTCGGCAACGAGTGGCTCAACGGCTGCCTGGCCGCAGTCAAACTGTGGGTCGGAGCCGCTCTCAACGAGGCCGAGTTGGCCAGGGAGAGCCAGACCTATCTCCCATCCCGGACCGCCAACCTTGCCGCTTGGTATCCGTTCGCCGGGCCGGGGACCACGGTCGACCTGTCCGGCAACGGCCAGACCCTGTCCGGCGGCTCCGGTACGAGCCTTGAGGACGGTCCGCCGATCGCGTGGCGGCAGGGCCGCCGCCGCCTGTTCCTCCCCGGGACGGTATCGGCCGAGATCACCCCGTCCACCGTCGCCGCGACGACGACCATACCCTCGCCGATCCTGCACACCGGTTCAACCCTGCACCCGGCCACTGTCGCCGCGACGGTAGCCGTCCCTACTCCGACGATTTCGTTCGGCGCGACGATCAGCCTGGCCACCGTCGCGGCGACGGCGTCCGTTCCCGCCCCGTCGGTGACTGCGGGCAGCGTGGAGGAGATCGCGCTCGACGCGGTCGCCACGACCGCCGCCGTGCCCGATCCGGCGATCTCCACCAGCGTCAGCCTGACACCCGCCACGGTAGCGGCAGTGGTAGCGGCGCCGTCTCCTACGGTGTCCGGCGAGTTCAACGCGGAGATCCCACTCTCCACGGTGGCCACACAGGCGGCTATCCCCATACCGGGAATCTCCGTACCGGTCCTGCCCGGAGACCTGCTGACCGGGGACTACCAGATCGAGTACGCCGGGGAGATCCTCTTCGGGGCTCCGCCGTACATCATCCTCGAAGACACGGTCGAAGGCTGGGACGATCTGGTCGAACTCGACTCGGGCAACGTTCTGCGGGCGCAGACGCACGGCGCGTTCGCGGGCCGCAAGTTCGGCCAGCAGCGCTACGTGTCGGCCACCATCCTGGTCGCCGACGACACCGACACGTTCATGGACCGCATCAAAGCGATCCGCCGCGCCGCACGAGTCCTGCCGGACGCGACAGAGCCCAACCTGGTGGTCCGCACGCGCGGGGAAACCCTGCTCGCGCGCGGCCAGATCATCGGCCGCGTCGTCCCGCCCCGCTTCTTTTACAGCGGCTTCGCGGTCGTCCCGCTCCGGTGGGAGTGCTCGGACCCGCGCCGGTACAGCTTGCAACGGTACTCACGCATCGTCGGCACCACGTCGGCGGAAGTGCTCGAAAACGTGGGCGACACCGAGTCCCAGCCAGTCATCCGCATCACCGGACCGGCCGAACTGCCGCAGATCACCAACGAAACGGCAGGGCTGACGATCGCCTTCGACATCCAGCTTGAGGTTGGCGAACGCCTGGACATCGACTGCTTCAGCGGAACGGTGACCATCGGCAGCGTCGACCACACCCGCTCCATCGCCGGTCTGCCGGTGCAGGCGTGGGCGCTCCACCCGGGAGACAACACGATCACCTACGCGGTGGACTCGGCCGGCCAGAACGGCATCGAGATCTTGTACCACGACGCCTACATGTGACGTCACCGGATCGGGGGCGATCGGGTGCCCGTCTGGTATCGCTACCGCTTCTGCGACCTGCTCACCGACGACTTCATCGCCGATCTCGAACTGTCGGACGTCACCTACACGCGGCGGATCAGTGAGCCGGGAACCTTCTCCGCGACGATCCCGATCACCAACTCGACGATCGCGGACCGGGTGGCGAAGGTCGTCCCGCGCCACCCGGACGACCTGACCACCGGTCCGGGACGCACGGTGGTGCACGTCTACCGCAACAACGTCATCTGGGGCACCTACCTGATCTCCGCCGCGTCGGTGGCGGGCGACGGCAACAAGGTCACGGTGTCCATCACCGGGGCGTCTCTGGAGTCGTACTTGGAGCGGGTCGAGATCCGCGCCGACCACGAGTTCGAGCAGGTCGACCAGATCCAGATCGTCCGCGAACTGCTGTCCGCGATGCAGTCCAACCCGATCTACGACATCGGCCTGACCGTCCAAGCCGGAACGTCGGGAGTGCCGAGGGATCGCACCTATCTGGCGTCTGAGGTGGCCACCTACGGCGCGCGGATCAAGGAACTGTCCGAGGTCGACGACGGCTTCGAATGGATGATCCACACGCGCGAGACCGGGGGCGTCCGTTCCTACGAACTCGTCTGGGGCCACCCCACCATCGGCAGCCTGACCGGCAACCACGTCTTCTCCCAGCCCGGAAACGTGTCGTCCTGGTCGGAGGAGATCGACTCGACCCGGGGCGCGACCTCCTACCTGACACGCGGCGAGGCCGACAACCCGGACGTCACCGACACCTCCGCGCCGACCGTCTCGGACCTGGCGGCAGGCCTCGCCACCCCGCACCTGGACGCGGGCTGGCCCGGACTGGACGCCACGATCGACTACCCGTCCGTCAGGCTGGTCGACACGCTGAACGCCTACGCGGGCTGGCACGCCACCCACATGGCGGGTGCCGTCCGCTTCCATCAGGCCACCGTCCGGCTGGACGAGACGACATCTTTCAACCCCGGCGATCTCGGCGACTACGCCCGCCTGATCCTGGTCAACCCGTGGTGGCCGATCGTGGACAAACTCCCCAGCTTCTCCAAGTCGTGGCGTGTGGTCGGCATGGACGTCACCACCCCGTCCCGCAACGGAGACCAAGACACCGTCGTTCTGACCTTCGCCGAGGAGGAGGTCTAGTGCCGATCTACCCGGACGACTTCCTGGATGAGCAGCGCAAGATGCGGCTGGACATCCAACGGCTGTTCACGTCGATCAACAGCAAGCAGCCCTACGGCAAAGTCGAATTCGGGCCGCTCATCGTCGGCCGCGTCGGCAACCGCATGATCACCATGAACCCCGACGGCGCGACCAACCCCGAGATCTGGCTCGACCCGGACGGGACCGGGGCCAACCCCACCCGCATTTCCGCCCAGGCGGGCAGCGGCGGCACCGCGAACCTGGTCCTGCAATCCGGCTCCTCCGGCGGCGTCTCCTCGCGGCTTACCCTCGCCTACAACGAAGTCTCGATGGAATCCGGCTCGGGCGGGTTCGCCTTCTGGGGCTCCAGCGAGGCCCGCTTCGGCTACAGCACGAACAACTACTTCCAGTTCGGCGCAAGCATCTGCCAGCACATCGGCCAGTGGAACGACGTCGGCGGATCCCTGCCGTCCACGGCGGGCCTGCTGTGGGGCTCCATCACCATCGGCGGTTCGGCCACCAGCGGCACCATCAACTATCCGGCCAACATGGCGTCCAACATCGGCCCGTCGATCGGACTCCGCCACGGCAACCCGGCAGCCGACTTCTACTGGTCCATCTCGGCCAGCTCCACCAGCGGTGTCACCGTTGTCTGGTCCAAAGCCGGATCGGTCGCCCTCTACATCGCCGCGTCCCGGCACTAGGAGGCGGCATGCTGATCGGCCAGATATACGAAACCCAAGCCTCCTACACCTCCCGGTACAGCGCGCCGGACCGGATCCACCCGGCCCTGTTGCGCTCCCAGGACGACACCCACCCGCTGTGGGGTGTCAGTATGCACTTCCCGCAGATCCGCGAAGACGAAAGCGATCCACGTAACGGCGACCACTGGGAGATCGTCCCGCACGTCCTGCTGGAGTACTACGCGGCGACCTACGATTTCGACCACGACGACATGCCCGTTCTCGTGGACACGCTGCTACACCACCAGCAGATCCCCGACCCGTGGGACACGCTCGCCTGGCAGCAGCCCGCATTGGACGCACTCCAGAAGGCCGTAGCCGATCTGCCGGACCATCTAGACCCGCGCATGCCCTACCGGGAGCGCCGCGAAGTCGTCCTAGCCCGCACCGAGGCGGCGAAAACACACCTGCTAACCGTGGAGTCGGCGCCGATCGAAGACCGGCAAGGCGCACTCGACTGGCGGCGCGCGGTCCTGGAACATACCGCCGACGAGATCCGCAGCCGCGGCGGCGAACTCGACTCTCGCTACCTGCTCGGCATAGACGACGTCGCACCGGCCGACCCGCTTGAGGTACTGACGTCCGCGCCGCTGGACCTGCGGCGAGTGCAGGCGATCCGCGCCCGCGACGAGTGGCATGCCCGCGCCGGCGGCCAGCCGCCTAGGACGTTCGGCATGAACCGGCTTCTCCCGCCCGCCTGATCCACCACTCCGCGGCCTGCTCCCTGCCGTAATCCACCCGATCCCGGTCTGGGCTGGCTCTGCGCTGCCTCCAAACCGGCCTACACCTATCCGACTCCACCCTCCTGGAGATCGTCGTGAACAAGGCCGGTCCGGGCACCCTGTCAGAGCATCCCTTCGAGCTTCTGTTCGGCCTGATCGCGATCTTGGGTGGCGCTGCCGCCGCCCTCGGAGTGGTGTCGCCGACGTCCATCAACGCGTTGTTGCCGCTTCTGGTGGTGCGGGCGTGGGGTGTGCTGCAACTCGCCGCCGGGGTGTCGGTGGTGGCCGGGATCGTCCTGTCGGCCCGCGCGGATCGGCTGGTGCTCGGCTGGCGGCTTGAACGCGCCGGGTTGTGGCCGCTCGCGGCGACGCTGATCATTTACGCCGGTGTCGCGCTCGCCCACTCCGGCATGCGCGCCCTGTACCCGGCTTCTTTCTACCTGGTGTTCGCCGCCGCCTGCGTCGCAAGAGCGCGGGCGCTGGCCCGTTTGGAGGAAACCATCCGTAAGCACATGGGGAGCGCAGATGGCTGATGAGTGGGTCACTCCCGCCGCTATCGCCTTGCTCGCCACCACGTCGGTAGGGATGGCCACCGCGTGGGTGAAAACACGCGTTGACCTGCGCAAGGCGAAGTTGGACGAGGAACGCCAGCCGGTTGAGTTGGAGAACGTTTTCATCGGCGGAGCGGAGAAGGCGGTTGCCGCGTTGCAGGTCGCTTTGGACCGGGCGGAGACTACCATCACCCGGCTTGAGCAGGCTCTCGCCGACAGGGACGAACGATTACGGCAGGCCCTGGCCGAAAGGGATGAGCGGTTAGGGGAGCGGGACCGCAAGATCGACGAACTTGAACAGGACCTCACCAGAACCCTCGCCCGTCTTGGCCGCCTGCAAGAACGCTGCGAAGAACTCCAGGCCCGCCTCGCCGAAATACGCACTGATGAACGCCACGGACATCACGAGCCGGGGGAGGTAGGGGCGTGACCGAGAAGCATGAACACGAACTCGTCGAAGAAGGCGTGGACACCCGGCCTTGGGATGCGACCGAACCCGACGAAGATGCCGTTCTGGCCGCCTTGTACGGCGCTCCCGATCCTGACGGCATCTACCGGGGAGATGGTGACGGGTGAGCGCTAAGGCGATGCTTGCCGCCGCCCGCAAAGACCTTGGGCTGTCGGGCAGGCCGAACAGGATCACCCGCGCCTACTCCGAACGCAACGGCAGCGTGTTCCTGCGCGCGCCTTGGTGTAACCAGGCAGTATCCATCTGGGCTCTGAAAAGCGGCAACGAAGACGCCGTGCTGCCCGAAGGCGACAGAGCGTTCACGCCGTGGCACGCCCAGGACGGTAAGGACATCGGCCGCTGGCATGCCGGGACCGTGGAGAACATCAAGCGGTACGCCAAGCCGGGCGCGCTGATCTTCTTCGACTGGAGCATGTCGAACGTGATCGGCGCGATCGACCACATCGGGATCATCGAGAAGGTCCTGTCTGACGGCCGCGTGGCCACCATCGAGGCCAATACGGGCGACGCCTGCAAGCGGCGGGTCAGGTCCGCATCCGTGATCGCAGGCTTTTGGAACCCGCCGTACGAAGAGGAGGACGACATGCCGTCAGCGAAGGAAGTAGCAGACGCCGTCTACGAGCGTTTCACCCACACCCTGAACAAGGATTTGTGGGCGGTGAGGGAAGGCATCCTCAAGGACGGCGACAAGATCGAGCCGAAGACGGCCTTCCGGCAGACGTGGGCCTACAGCAAGGACAACAGCGCGGCCCTGCGGCGGATCGAAGCCCGCCTGGACGCGCAACAGGCCACCATCCGAACCCTGGTCGAGGCGCTGGCGTCCCGAGATGAGGCGGTCGACGCCGACGCTGTGGTGCGGCGGATCGAAACCGCGATCAGCAATCTGACCGTGCGACTGGAGGTCGCGGAGTGAAGAAGATCCTGATCGCGGGTGCCGTGGCGCTGCTTGCGCTTGGACCGGCCGCCGCTGCGAGCGCAGCCCCCGAGCCGAAGGTTCTCGGCGCGTGCGTGCCGAAACACACCAAGAGCGGCTTCTGGGTGATGGAGCGGGGCAACCTTGCCGATTCCCGGTACGGGGCGTGCCCGTCGAAAGGCTCCGGCAAGGCGAGCAAGGTCACGCTGATCACCCTGTCCGGGTGGATGCCGAACCGGATCGTCTTCAAGCGGTCCGATGAGACGGAGACGTGCACGAAGGTGGCGGCGACGTCCAGCACGTGGACGTTCGGATGCATCAGCGTCCCGGTGCCCTCGCCGACTCCCACGGGCACCCCGACGCCGACCGTGAGCCCTTCGCCGACCCTGCCCCCGGCGAGCCCGAGCCCGACCCCGAGCGCCACCTGACGCCGAATGGATGAACTCCACGTCCACCCGGTAGGCGACCTGATCGAACACGTCCTAACCGTCGAATGCCCGTGCGGTCCCACCACGCAACCGGTAGAGCGGCCTGACGGTTCGTTCGGCTGGCTCCACGTGCACCACTCGCTCGACGGGCGAGAACTCACCGAAAGGAATCCCATGACCCGAGCCAAGTTCCGTTGTGTGTCCGTCGAAAGCTTCAGCACCGCCCCTGACGGTCAGCGCAACTACCGCTTCACCGCCGTCGCCGACGACAGCGTGCCGGAGAACCAGCGGTACGCCAAGTACACGCCCGTCGGGAATCTCACCATCACGGTGACGAACCCGGACGTGGAGTTCTCCCCGGGCGCGTCGTACTACCTCGACTTCACGCCCGCCGAGTAGCCCGACCTGCAACTTTGCGCATGTCCGCAAGGTTTCCGCCTCTGAGCCCTGACCAAACGGTCGGGGCTTTTCGCGTTAGTGAGCCCCGTGGCCTTCAGGCGGCCCGGGGCTCGGACGTAACCTCCAAAACCCGAATGGAAGTCACGCATGTCCAACGTTAGCGCGGTGGAACTCTTCACGTTCCCCGTCACTGGCCAGCAAATCCGAGCGGTCATGATCGACGACGAGCCCGTGGACCCCAAGAACGCCAACGGCAACAAGGTGCAGACGACCTACGTCGTGGCGTACGGGGCTGAACAGCTTCGCCTGCTGCTGATCAAGCGCGGCATGCTCCCGTCCGAGCAGCTTGCCCTGCTGCCCGGCTTCTGAACCTGAAAGCAATCCTTTCCAGTTCCCGAACCCCCTAGGAGAACCATGTCCCCCGAAGACCTGAACAACCGGTTCACCTACCACTCCCCGAAGCCGGGCCAGCCCGAGTTCTACCAGCGCATCCGGGACGAAGCTCGTCACCTGGCGGAGACGATCAACGAACTCTGCCCCGAGGGCCGCGAGAAGTCGCTGGCGATCACCAACCTGGAGCAGGCCGTCTTCTGGGGCAATGCCGCCATCGCCCGCCAGTCCGACTAGACGCCGCAGCACCTACGACCTTCGGGTCACGTAGCCCGCCATTGAGCGGGCTTTCTGCATTTCCGGCCCATGAAAGAGGGTCACCATGAAGATCGGTTCCTACGCTAAGGCGATCGTTGCCGCCCTGACCGCTGGCTGCGGCGCGCTCGCGACCGCCGTCGCCGACAACGTCGTCACCCCCAGCGAATGGTTCATCGTCCTAGGGGCGGCACTGGCAGGGATGGGTGTCACCGCTGTCGTCCCCAACGCCAAGAAGTCCGACGACCGCTAGGCTCGCCGCATGAACTCCGCAGACGAACTCGTCTCCTGCATCCCCTACCGGTCTGAGTCTCTCGGATCGGAGCAGGTGGGAGACGCCGAGATGGTGGCGCGGCTCAAGGGCAAGGCCCCGGCCGTCAAGGTGGCCGCCTTCCAGTCGAGTATCTGAGCGACCCGTCTCTGCTGCGCGAAATCGTGGCCACCCGGTGTCTGGGACCGCTGATCGCGGCGGAGCATCCCGACCGGCACAAAGCGGCGGGCGGCGGGACGCACTGCTCTCTGGGCAGTGCGTCCCGGACACTCTGTGCCGGACGTAGGGGCCGGTGAACAAGGCTGAGGGCCCCAGACCGGACTTCGGTCCCGTCGGGTGATCCCTCGGAGACGTGGGTCCGGTTCCCGACTGAGCGCCGAAGGCCACGGCGACAGCGGAAGCTGGGACGCAAGAGCGGAGAACCCCGGGCTTGCCCGGTTAGGTAACCTGCCGGACCTCACACAAACTCTTCATAACTCGCCATGACCCACCAGTGGAGTGCGGGAGAATGCTTGATGCGCGTAGACGTGGACCTAGACGCCGACGCCGCCTACATCACTCTCGGCTGCGGAGGAGTAGCCCGCACGGTCGAGATCTCCAAGCGGCTGTTCGTCGATGAGGACCGCGCCGGCGGATTGCGAGATGTCTAGTTGAACCAAACATCCAAACGCCCGCCCAGTGCGGTGCCAGCCCTCCCCGGGCAAACACGAGAGCGGCCCCGCCTGGTCTTCGGACTGGGCGGGGCCGCTCTTCTGCGTCTGGTCACGCGCCAGCCTCAAGCCACGCGATGGTCTCCTCCGCCCACGCGGTGTCCTGTACGAGCCTCGCGGCCTTATCGGCATCCACCGCCTGGTCGTACTCGGCGGTGGACAGCCACACGCACTGAGCGGTGGGGTGGCTGTCGCAGTGAGCGTGGACACGCGGGATGCACCCCTTGTAGCCCCAGTCGGCGGCCGGGCCGCGCAGCTCATGTCCGGTGTGGTCCTGGGTGGAGATGTGCCTCCAGGGCTCCAGGTGGTCGTGCGGGCGCGGGACGGACGTCTCCAGGTGTGCGGCGTGGGCCTGGAGCACGGTCAGGGCGGCCGATCCCGTGTCTGTCCGGGTGAGGACCTTGAAGCTGTAGCCGATCTTCTCCAGGTCCTCCAGGGTGAGGACCGCGCCCTCCGGCGGGCGGCCGTTGAGCTTGCACACCAGCGCCCGCTGTCCGGGCTGCTGCTGGAAGAGCTGCCGGTTGACGGGCACGTCCACGCCCAGCAGCGTGGAGAGCAGCACGGCGGTGGACTCGTGGCCCACGGCCGAGTCGATCGGCTCGGACTGGGCGAGCGCGCGGGCCTGCTCCAGGGTGATGGTGGACAGACTGTAGGTGCCGTCGGATGTGACGATGCTGGTGTTGAGGATGGCGAGTTTCACGGCTCCTCCTCGGAGCTCGGGGACCGTCCGCCGGATGGCGGATCGGTGGGACCCCTCGGGGGGGCGATGAGGATTTCCCGCTCTCATATGTGACAGATGGACGAAACGCATTCGTGCGGGTCAGGCGGGGATGACGTAGCACGGCTCGCCGTCCGCGAGCAGCGTGTGCGCGTCGCCCTGCTCGTCCGAGGCGAGCCGCAGCCCGACCCCGAGCAGCGTGTGCGCGAGTGAGGATGCGCCGTTCATCCGGGCAATCCGGCTGCCGTAGGCGTTGCCCGGGAGGGTGACCCGAACCCGGCGCTGCCGGTCCCGCCAGACGCGGACGTCCTCCTCGGCCCACTCAGCGTCCGCCAGTGCGGCGAGGGCGCGGGTGCGGATGTCCTCGGATTCGAGCAGCCGGAGGACGAGCACGCGGGAGTAGCCGGGCAGCCCCTCAACGCGGGCGACGATCTTGTTAGCGCTGGTGCCCTTCGCCTTCTCGGCGTGCATGGCGGCAACAAGGTCCTCGTTTGCCTGTCGGAGGTTGGCGATGGCGGTGTCGAGCTGGTCGGTCATGGCGTGTTCCTAGAAGTCGTCGAGGCCGAGTTCGCCCCGGAGGCTGTCGATGAGGGCGGAGATCTCGTGCCGCTTCAGCTGGCGGAGTTCGGCGGCGTCGGGAGCGTGCCGCATCTGCCCGGCGTCCGAGTTGTGCCAGCCGATCGGGCCGAGCCGGTCGATCAGGGAGAGCGCGTAGTCGACCTGCTTCTCGCGGGCCATCGGGGTGGCGGCGTCGCGGGCGGCCTTCTCGGCGGCGGCTTCGATCTCGCGGGCGGGCATGACGTCCTTGGCGAACAGGAGGGTCCGGGGCTTGCCCTTGCCGTGCTCCAGCAGGACCTGGGTGCCGCTGTCGTTGAAGGCGTAGACCCTGCCGTTGGTGCGGTGGACCTGGCCGTCTTTGAGGTGGGGAATGCTGACGAGGTCGCCTCGGCTGATGCCGGTGAATGCTGGGTGGCTGCTGGTCGCCTTCGCCATGGTGACCCCTCCTCCGTGGTGGTATGTTTCTATACTAGTACAGATTTATACCATCAGCAATGATTCCGAGGAAGCTTCCCTGAGCCAGCCTCGCCGCGTATCCTCGACCTCAGCTCATCGCCCCCCTTGGGGGTCGCAACAGGTTGGTTTTGCTCGTGGAGCCGCACCTCAGGCACAGCTCATCGCCCCTGCGAGGGGTCGCAACGAACTGTTTCTCCCCACGGAAACGCGTGGAGATCCACACTCATCGCCCCTCCGAGGGGTAAACGGAAAGCCTCGCACTCGCGGGGCTTTCGTCGTCTCGGCGCGCGGATTCCCCCCAGAAAGCAGAGCGCCCCCTCAGTGCCGCGCCACGACGTAGCCATCGATGACCTCGATGCCCCGCTTGAGCCCTTCGTCGAGCGCGTCGTACTCTTCGGCGGTGATGGGCATGCCGATCCAGACTCCGGTCCCTGCCGCGACGGCCCGCCCCTGCTCGACCAGCTTTTGCACGCCCGACCGCGTCTCGGCCACCCACGGCAATGCGGCGATCTGGCCGTAGGACATCCCGCCCTGCCACAGCATGGCCAGGGCGCGCGCCTTGTGCCCGGTCGCGAGCTGCGCCGCCGCGTCCAGCAGGGCCTGCTCCGATGATGCGCGGGCGTACAACTCGGCGGGGTCGGTGAACTCATCCAGGTGGGCCACCAGCGCGGCGGCTGCGGCGGGGTCGGCTTCGTAGCTCATCAGTCGATGTCCAGTCCGTAGGCGTCCCGCACGTCGGCGGGCAGGGCGGCGCAGAAGGCGGGCAGGGCGTCTTCGAGGGTGCCGTGGTCGGCGACGAACTCCCACAGGTCGATGCCGCACGCCTCGGCGAGGTCGGCGATGTCGACGACGGGGATCGCGATGTCGGCGAGGCGGGCGGCGGGGATGCGGTGGGAGCCGGTGATGGCCTGTGCGGTGTCGACGTCGGCGACGACGGGCGGTCCCTGCCAGCCGTTGGCGGTCATGTCGGCGGCGAGCTGGTCGCGCTTGGCGGGGTCGTAGACCTCGTGGCGGGGAGCGAATCCGTGCCCGTTGTGGATCTGAAGGTCCAGGGGGTTCGCCGTCGTCTGCATAGACCAAGTATGCATTGCATAGGTGACCTATGCAAGAGGGGATCTCCCGCCAGTGGGCCGGACAGCAGAGCGCCCGCCCCCAGCGGGGAGCGGGCTGATCCCCGGATTCGGGGCCGAGTACTGCTCAAGACACGGCTACGGGCCATCCCCGGTGCGGGGCCGACGTACTTGCTACCGCCTCAGTGAGACAACGGCGCGAATCACCCCCGCCGAAGCGGGGCCGATGGGGAGGACGATACCGCCCCTCGGGAGATCAAGTCACGCCCTTCGGCAGGATTATCGTGCCGTTCGTCCGCCTCTCAGATGCGGACGTCGGCCAGTTCGGCGGAGGCGTTGCGCGCGTCTCCCCACGCCTTGGTGATCTGCTCTTGAAGGAAACTGATACTCCGTTCGGTGGGTTCGGGCCGGGCGTGCGCGTGGACGACTCCCAAGCCCAGGCGGGCCAGCGCCCTCGCGGACGACTTGCCGCTCCTCCAGAACGCGTCCGCGTTGCCCGGGTCGGAGTAGCGCTGCTGGTAGGCGGCACGAGGGGCATAGAGCCTCGCCCGGTCGGGCGAGAACTCGAAATCCCGGCTCGTCGGGTCGGCGTTGAGCTCGTCCAGCGCTGCGGCGAACTCGGGGGTCAGGAGAAGATGCTCCCGGTTCGCGCGCTCGGCGCGGATGAGGCGCAGGGCGAGTCCGGTCAGTGCGTCGCGGGCGGCGACCAGGTCTGACAGGTCTGATGCTGCCATGGTGTGCTCCTAAGGGGGTTATTGCCCCGGCGCGCAGCCCAGGGCGGGTCTGGTCTTGGGGAGCTTAGGCGGTCTGGTCCAGCTTGAGACCCCGGAAGGTTGTGCGCGCAACCTCGCGGTCCCGGTAGAGCAGATGTCCGAAACCGTCCTCGCCGAGTGTCCACTCCACCTGCCACAGCGTCTCCACTCCGCCGGGGCGGGCGACCTCCACACGCCTCAGCCACGCCTGGTCAGCCACTCCTCCAGGGCCTCCGGATCCCACAGCGGGGTTCGGCCCACGTAGCGCGGCTTCGGGGCTTGGCCACGTGCCGTGTACGAACTCCATGTGCTCGGGCCGACCTTCCGACCTCGCGCGGCGAGCCAGGCGAGCACCTGGTCTCGGGTCATGCCACGGTCTGCGGCTGCGGCTGCGGCGGACGGGACGGGCTGGTCAGGGAACGCGCCGATGATCGAGTACTGGGGCGGGATGCGGCGGGCCTGCTGCTCCAGATAGCCGTGCTGGCTCATCGCCGACTCTGCCGGGTAGCGGGACCAGCCTGACCAGCCCATCCGGTACGGCTGGTCGAGCTCGTCGGCGCCGTAGTAGCACTCGGCGTCCGGGATCGTCTCGCGGACGGTCCGGTCCGACTGCACCCAGATGACGCACGTGCTGCCCAGCCGCTGGGCGACAGCCTCGGCCAGGGCGCGGGCGCGAGGGGTGAGCGCGTCCAGGTCGACGTCCTCATAGGTGCCGGTGCCGCGCAGGTCGAGAGAGATGGTCGCCATCACGCGCCGTCCTCGGCGAGCCGGTCCAGAGCGTCGTCCTCTTCTTCGGCGCGGGTTTCCAGTTTGACCGCCGCGCGCATCCGGTCGGCGTCGGTCTGGCGCTTGAGCTTCAGCAGCGTGGGAGCGCCTTCCAGCCTGCTCATGTCCACCAGGTAGGTGGCGACGACCACGCCCGGGTAGCGGGGCGACTCCCCGATCACGTGGTCCAGGCCCATGACCTCGCGGGTGGTCCCCTCGTCGTAGCCGTGCCAGGCGTGGCCCAGGTACACGACCTCGCCCGCGAGTTTGCCGGTGAGGGTGATCGGTGCGCCGGACTCGCAGGCGGCCTGCAACGCGCTCTGCTCGCCCATGACCGCGATGTAGGCACCGTGGCGCTTGGCGTTCTTGCTGATCTTGTCGGTGATGTTGAACGGCAGGGCGGTCATTTTGGGGGCCTTCCGGCGTCGTGGCTGATAACTAGAATCTACAGCCTCAGGCTGTACAGCGTCAAGCTGTCTAGACGGGAACCTTGTCCAATCGCGGCAGTCGGTCGGTCTCCCGTCGGTGGGCGAACCACCTATATAGAGTTTTCGTCCCGCCGTTTGCGCTGGTCAGGCGCTCGACTGGCCAGCGAGTTCCCGTAGCCTCTCCTGGACGAGCGTGGCCTTGTCCTGGCCGATCCCGAGATCCCGCTTGAGTACCCGCAACCCGGGGATCTGCTTGGCCCGCAGCATCCGCGCATACCTCTGAGCTGCCGAGGTACTCAACGAGTGCACATCGGACACGATCGGGTCCGCTTCAGGTGCGGCCGGGTGCGCGGCGAGTCCGCTGCCGTACCGGTTGGCGAACCGCTCCAGCTCGGCGACCGCCGCCACGGCCTCCGCGCCGATCTCCCGCCGTGGCCGTAGGTGCTCTCCCCACACGGACGGCGGCTCCAGCTCGGGCAACTCTTCGATGCCGCGCAGCAAGGCGATGTGGTCGAGCAGTTCGAGCCGTTGCACCGGGTTGGACGCCAGGGACGTGTGCTCGTCAGCCTTGCGCCCGGCCCGCTTGAGAGCCCGCGTCGCCCGTCGATGACGCCACGTCCCGTCTTCGAGTTCACGCACCCTATCCGCTGCCAGCGCCACCCGGTTGAGCCTCCGGTGAGCGTCCACTTCGGATGCCGTCCGGTCCGATGATTCGGCGAGTCCGAGCCGCACCATGACCTTCTCCGGCGTCCACCGCCAGTGGATCCGAGCCTTGCCGGTGAGCCGTACCCTCTCGATGGCCATCCCGCGCTCCCACAACCAGGCAGCGACCAGAGGGGCGGAGAGTCGGAACAGGAACTCCGGCACAGAGCTCGCATGAAGTGCCGACAGGACGGCGGACAGGCTCGTCAACGCCCACACCGCCATCCCGTCCACTCCCGCCGAGTAGTTCTCCCGCATGCCGCGGCGAGCACGCACAGCAGAGGTGATGACCGCCACCTCAAGGAAGGCGAACAGCAGCAACTGGAGCGGCCACGGGAAGCCGAGCACCTCGCCGGCGAAAATCCACATGCCTTGCGCGGACACTCCGGTTGCGATGGAGGCGGACACCACGGTCAGGATGTCCTCGGCCGAACGCGGGGCCACGTAGGTGCGCCACGCGTGCCGGGCGGTTCGGCGCCCGGACCGGAGGAGACGCCACGCCACGAAGAGCGCGACCAGCAGGCCGACGACGCGAACGCCGAACTCGACCCACTCCACCGCGACGATGGGGATCGAGAAGGGCAGGTCCAGCCCGAACGGCCCGGTTTGCGGGTCTAGCGGAACGCCGAACGGCGGAATAGGTTCTCTCATCGCGGGTCATCCCTGCTGGTGTCGGGGGTGATGGTCTTCGGATCCGGCATCCGGTACGCGATCGCAACGCGTACCGGATGCCGTCGTGCGTTTGGGTGGGTCAGCGCTTGAAGTACTCGGCGATGACCATGCGGAGCTGCCGCATGCCCTCGCGCTTGTTGGGGATCGGGTCGCTGGGGTAGCCCTGACTCTCGGTCAGCCAGCCGGAGAAACCGGCCCCGTCCTTCTTGTAGAAGCGGGTCAGGGTGGCCACAACCTCCACGTCGTCGTTGCCGCGCTCGTGGAGCGTGGCGATCAGGCGCTCAGGGTTGGCGGCCTTGACCGGGTTGGAGGTCCACAGGACCCGCACCATGTAGCCGTGGTCCACGTAGATGACGTGCTTGGCGTCGTATGGGATCTTCTCGGCGGTCATGAGCGTCATCACGTCTCCTTGGGTGATCTGAGCGAGTAGAGGTCTGGGTCAGGCAGCGGCGTTCCAGAAGCGGGCCACCTGGCGCTCGGCCCACTCGTACTCGCGTCGGGACGGTGAGATGTCGGAGTCGTGGCCCTCGTAGGCGTCCGCGCTGAGTTGGTCCCTCACCAAGGCGAGAGCCTTGTGGGTCGGCATGTCAGTGAGTTCGGCACCGCTCATGCCAGTAGCGATCTCCGCCAGCGTCTCGACCAGGTCGGTGCGAGACATGCGGACCTCGACCCGCAGCGTGATCCGCTCGATGCCATCGATGGACTTGGTGACGGTGGCCATCTCATTCTCCCTGGTAAATATGGCGGTCCATTTCCAATTGACTTCAGACTAGCACTGCCAACTCGTAAATGGAACCCACTTATGCGAAGCTGTCCCCATGGCCGCCGACAACCACAAGACACCAGGGACCACCGTCCGCCCCGAGCCAGACGAGGTGACCAACGCCCAACCGCACCTACAGGGCCGCAGCATCGAGAAACTCCTCCGCGCGACACTGATCGCGCTCCATGCCGAGCCAGAGCGCACCTTGGAGTTGCTCTCGCCGTACTGGCCGCCGGATAGGCCGCGTGGACGCACACGGACCAAGGACCGCTCCCACCCCTCGGACTGAGTGCTTGTGGCCCCACCCGCTCTTCCCTCGCCGGGTGGGGCCGTGTCCGGTGCTGCTTATCCCGCCGCCGGGATAGCGCCTCACGGACGTGTGGGGTGGACCCGCCCCCGCCCCTCCAGCGGGAGCGGGACCACCGTCCGGGCGCTGTCCCGACGCGCGCCCGGAGTACTACGGCAGCGGCGTCTCCCGGCAGACCGGGCAGGCTTCCTCGTCGTCGGGATCCCACGGCATACAGGCGTCGCCCCGGTGTTTGATCAGGACGATCTGCCCGCACGCCGCTTTGGTGGGGACGCCGATGAGTACGCCCGTGCGCAAGGCGACGCGATGCCGGAAGTCGTCCTGCTGGGTCTGGCCGTAGGCGTACTGGAGCCACATCAGGGGACGTCGCCGGATTGGTGGCCGCTCTCCCAGCGGGATAGACGGCCTTCCAATTCGTCGGCGAAATCGCCGTCCAGGACGACGGGGAGTATCTGGCCCCGTCTCGCCGCGTGCCAGCGCCCACGCTCGTACGTGATCCGCCAACGGCCGCCGTACTTCTTGCGCAGCAGGTCGAGTTCGGTCGGCCCACCGCTTGTGGTGCTCACGGCGGGGCCTGCGGAGTGCGGGAGGATGCTGGCTTCATGGGTGGAGAGTACATCTACAGGTAAGATCTGCTCTAGTACTCGTAAGGTCTTAACTAGGTGCGTGTAGCGCTCAGCTAGGGCAGAACAAGGCCCGCCTATGGTGCGGGCGTGGTTGATCGCGGGAGCCCGGTGCACCTCTACAACCAGATAGCAGGCGAGGTCAGAGACCTGATCGCCGCAGGTGAGTTGCGCCCGGGAATGCCCGTCCCGTCAGAAACCGTGCTGCGCGAGCGCTACGACGTGTCCCGCCCGACCATCCAGCGAGCCATGCGAATCCTGAGGGATGAAGGGCTGGTCTACTCCGAGAAGGGGAAGGGCACCTTCGTCGGCCCGCCCGACGCGCCCCAGGGCGGGCGGAAGCTTCCGCGATACAAGGAGATCGCGGCCGACGTCATCGGCCAGATCAAGGCGGGCAGGCTGAAAGAGGATCGGCGGATCCCCAGCGAGAAGACCTTGATGCAGGCGCACGGCGTCGCCGGAGGGACGGCACGGCAGGCCGTGGCTCATCTGCGGGAACTCGGCTGGGTGGTCACGATCCCTCAGAAGGGGACCTTCGTGGTGCCGCGCGCCGAATGGCCGAAGGGGTAGTCATGGTCGTGGAGTCCACCGAAGCCGAAGGCCGCGCCCTGTTCGACCGCGAAGCGCGCACGGTTCTGGGCATCTCCGGTGAGGAGTTCCTAGACCACTGGGACGCCGGCGACTACGCGGACTGGGATGACCCGGAGTCGGCAGGGCTCGTGATGCTGATCCCGTTCGGGCGGTAGGCGATCGTAGGGTGGCGGCATGGCAACCGTGCTAGACGTCGCCGCTCACATCCTTGACCGCCTCGGGCCGATGGCGGCGATGAAGGTTCACCGTCTCGCCTGGTTCAGTTACGGGTATCACCTGGTGTGGGAAGAGCGCAGGCTGTTCGCCGAGCCGTTCGCGGCGTGGGCCAATGGCCCGGCATCGCCGGACCTGTACGCAGTCCACCGGGGCCTGCTGAGTCTCTCGCCCGGAAGTGTCCCGGGGGATCCCGGCGTACTCGACGACGGAGAGCGGGAGTCGGTCGGCGTCGTCCTAGGCGAACTCGGCGACTGCGACGCTCACACACTCTCGCTGATGACCCACCAGGCTTCGCCGTGGGTGGAGGCCCGCCGCCGCGCGGCCGTAGGCCCGCTGGAACGAAGCGGCGAACTCCTGCTCGATGCGGAGATCTTCGAGTACTTCGACGCACTCGCCGCTATCGGCGCGTCGGCGACCTGAGACCCAGATGGGGCCCCAACTTTTCCCGCGCCGGGCAACCCGTTCGCCCTGGTGCGCGTCTCCTATGTGGCCCCTGTTTTGAAAGGTTCACCATTCGCCCCATCCCCACGACCGCCCCGCTCTACGCTCGGTAGCCCTGCGCCAGCCGCAAGCAGGAGGTACCCATGGGGAACCAGAACGACCTTCCGCGTGTTCTCAACCAGCGGAAGGCAAAGAGATTGTTGGAAGCGTATGGGTGGGTGGAAACGCTGGGCGGGAAGCATAACGTCAAGATGGAGAAGGAAGCTTGCCGCCCGATCACACTGCCCCAGCATGGCGGGCGGGACTATTCAGCAGCACTTACTGATGCCATACTCCGGCAAGCAGGACTGAAGGGACGGTGACGCGCCACATGACCCAAAGCATGGACGAAAGAACCGGAACCTACACCATCCAGGTGCACGACGACGCCGACGACGGCTCACTGTGGGCCGAGGTTCACGAACTGCCTGGATGCTTCGCGTCCGGCGGCAGCGTTGAAGAGTTGTGGCAGAACCTGGCCGACGCGATCGGGCTCTACCTGTCTTCAGAGAAGGTGCGGGTGCAAGTCCAACTCCACAGTCCCGAACCGATCACCGTGCACACCAAGGAGCAACTGGTAGCTGTCTGCTGACCCACGCCAAGCCAGGGCCCTGCACCCAGTGCGGGGCCTTCGTGCTTGTGTCACCTTCCCCAAAGGCGCTCTCAAAGCCGCGATGATGGTCCCGTGGACGACAGAGAGAAACTCCGCCTACGGCTGACACGCGACGTTATGGGCCTACTCCGGCACCGCGACTTCCGAGAGAAGATGCCCGCGCTCAGCCCGGACGGCGAGGTGGCCGTCATGGTCGCCTTCCGCGACGACACGATGGAGTTCGTCATGGGGCAGGTGGCCCGGCTTGGCGACGCGTCCCACGTGGTCGTCCCGCCGTCGGATCTGAGCGAGTGGCCAGCACGGATGACGCTACTCCGCGTTCATGTCGGTGCGCCTGTCTAGACTGCTTCCCGGTGCCTAGGGGAGACCCGAACGCCACATCCTAAGGCCGCTCCTACGGGAGTGGCCTTAGCGGTGCAGGGAGCGGTCTCGTGGCCTCCCTCGCGGCGTTGGGTCACGAGACCGCAGCCTGGGTGGACGGCCTACTTGCGGACCATCGTCCACGGCCCGTCCGCGTCGACCTGCACGTAGCGGGTGCCTGCCGGGAGCCGGACCCGCCCGTTGTAGCCGTCAAGGTCGTTCACGAGCAGGCTGTGATACCTACCCTTGGCGTTGAGTGCCAGTACGGCGAAGTGCCCGTCTCCGGTGTAGCGGACCCGTAGGGTGTGCAAGCCGGTGGAGGTCTTGGTCAGCCGCAACACCTGGTCGGTGCCGCCTCGCGACGTGATCGCCCAATACTTCGCCTTGCTCAACGGCAGAAGCTGGATTGTCCACGGGCCGTCCGCCGTCACCTCCAAGCCGTACAGCCGATCGCCTGTGTCGGTGTTGTACGGGACGACGCCGGTGTACCCGTCCAGGTCGTTGACGAGTAACTGGCCCATCTCCCCGTTCTTGTCCAGGCCGACCACGGCGAAATGCCCTTCACCCGAGTAGGTGATTTTGGCGATGCCGACGGCTGTCCTGTTGAGGGTGATGATGTCGTCGCCATCCCCTCGGTAGGTGGTGGCCGCTGACGCCGGCGAGGGTGTGACCGCCCATAAGGAGGCGGACAGGAGGAAAGCAGCGGCAACCCTGATGGTGCGCTTGAGGTACATGGCTAGTCCTGGGGGTGAGGGGAGATCCGACACCCGGTAGGACGTTGACGATCAGCGGTCGGTTGGCAGCCATGAGTGATGAGAATGGGTGGCGGCGAGACCGCAGTCTAGAAGATCCAGAGCATCTGTCATGTCCGGGCCGATCTTGGGTATGCGTTCAAAGATCCGCTCGGGCGCGGCGCGCCGCGCACCCCTCCCCGAGAGGAAGTGTGCTCGTCCATGCTCGTCCATGGTCGAGCATGGACGTACCTGCACGTCAAGGCTCGTTCATGCTCGTTTACGGTTCCCCCGTGATGACTCGGCGCGGGCAGGCGCTCTGGAAGACGATTGCGGAAGAGCTCCGTGCGCGCATCGCAAATGGCACGTATCGTCCAGATGGGCCCTTCCCATCTGAGACTGCCCTTGTGCAGGAGTACGGCATCGCCCGAGGGACCGCCCGAAAGATCACGGCCAAGCTCCGTGACGAAGGACTGATCTATACAGAGCCGCAGGTAGGCAGTTACGTCATGCCTGCGATCCAAGAGCTGGGCGAGAGCGAACAGGACGTATAGGGGTTTCTCGCCCTTGGGACGGCCACCCCGGCAGCAACCATGCCGGGGTGGTCCGCCCCCTGATGGGCCGCACCGCTAGGCCGCCGCCTCGGGAAGGGACAGGTCCAGCGGTGCGGCGTTCCCTTAATCCCTCGCCTGCCCCAATGCCCGTTTCGGCTTGTCGAATCTAACCGATCAATTCGTGAACGTCACTACCTTGACGGAGACGCCTTTCGAAAGAACACTGCCCAAATGGCATTGAGCGGGGCCAATCTCGCGATTGTCGCGGGGGCGGTCTTGCTGGTGGGGAGGTTCGCGGGGTTGCCCTTGGCGGCGAGGGGGGCGCTGGCCGTTGTGGCGATGGGTGCGTTCGCGGTGGTCGCGAGGCCGTCGCCGAGTGTGTTGCGGGCGTTGGTGATGGGGACGGTGGCCGCCATCGCGCTCGGGACCGGCCGATCGCGGGACGGGATGGCGGCATTGTCGGGGACGGTGCTGCTGCTGATCTTGTTCAATCCTGGGCTGGCCCGGGAATACGGGTTCGCGCTCTCCGTCGCCGCGACCGGAGGGATCCTGGTGCTCGCGCCGCGCTGGCGTGGTCGTATGGCCGTCCGCATGCCCGCCTGGATGGCCGAGGCGATCGCCGTCCCGGCCGCGGCCCAGGCGGCGGTGACGCCTTTGCTGGTGCTCATGTCGGGGGAACTCGGGCCGGCCGCGATCCCGGCCAACCTTCTCGCGGCGCCTGCGGTAGCGCCCGCGACGATCCTCGGCTTTCTCGCCGCCCTGATCGCCCCGATCAGCATGGACCTGGCACAGGTGATCGTCCGCCCAGCAGGACTGTCCGCCAGCTGGATCATCACAGTGGCCGAATGGGCGGCCGAGCTTCCCCTCGCCACGGTCGGGTGGCCCGCCGGAATGCTCGGGCTCGTCTTGCTGGCGGCGGCCTCTGTAGCCGTGTGGCTGGTACTTCGACGGCAGACCGGCAGACGATTGGCGATCGCCCTAGCCGGCGGCTCGCTGATCGCGATTCTGCTCGTGGGCCCCGCGACGTCGACCTGGCCAGCTCGTGGTTGGCTGCTCGTGATGTGCGATGTCGGCCAGGGTGACGCTCTCGTCCTGTCCGCTGGGGAAGGCAAAGCCGTGGTCGTCGACGCAGGCCCGGAACCCGGACCGGTCGATCGATGTCTGCGCAGGCTGGACGTGCACACGGTCCCGCTGCTCGTTCTCACCCATCCGCACCTCGACCACGTCGGCGGCCTGACCGGAGTCCTTCGAAACCGCCGCATCGGCGCCGTAGTCGTCAGCCCTATCCGAGCCCCCCAACGGGAAAGCACCCGCGTCTCGACCGAACTCCGCACCAGAAAGATCCCCGAATGGGTCGTGCGCCCCGGCAGCCGCTGGCACTTCGGCCAAGCCGAGATCACCATGCTCGCTCCCAACGCCGAAGACCCCATCCAGGGACAAGGCGAAGGCTCCATGACCAACAACGCCAGCGTCGTCCTGCTGGTCCGCTGGCCGACGGGATCCGCCCTCCTCGCCGGAGACCTCGAAACCGAAGCCGAGGCTTCCCTGCTCCGGATCGGTGTCCCCAGCGTGGACGTTCTGAAGGTCCCCCATCATGGTTCCAGCCGTCAGGATCCCGCCTTCCTCGCGGCGACCAGATCCCGAGCCGCCCTCATCAGCGTCGGTGCCGACAACAATTACGGCCATCCTGCCCAGGCGACCATTAGCCGCCTGACCTGGCTTGGCAGCCGCGTCTACCGCACCGACCGCGCTGGAGACCTCGCGGTAGTCGCGCGCGATGGCCGCCTCGCGGTGGATTCGCGAGGCGCCTCCTAGTCACGTCGGCCAAGTGCGTTTGCTGTGCGGGTGTTGCGCGGTCCGCGTGCGGTGCTATTCGGTGCGCAGCGCTGTGGCGGGATGGGCGCGGGCTGCCCAGTCGGCTGGCACGAGCGATGCACAGTTCAGGCGACTGGGCGGTGCTCACCGGATGGGGTGGCGGGCAAGGCCGAAGAAGTCGATGGCGTACTTCTCGATGCCGTCCTCACTGAACGCGATGCCGTGCGCCCCGCTCTCGATGCTGTACGCCTCGACCACCACGTGGCCGAACCGGTCGGCGAAGCGGGTACGGGTCCAGGTCGGCCGTGGCTGATCCGTCCCGTGCCAACGGGCGTGTAGCACGTTGGTCCACTGTTTGATCTCCTCGCCGAAGTTGGCGTACGCCAGGACCTCGTCGGCCGTGCCGTGCCACAGCTGCACGCGCGGACGGGATCCGGTGTACCCGGGGTAGGCCGCGCGGACCGCGTCGCCCCACTGGCGGGGGGTGCGGATCGTGCCGCCGTTCTCGCAGTTGGGGTTCCAGCCACCGTCGTCCGCGGTGTAGCAACCGACAGGCGTACCGGCCATGACCGACCCGGCGGCGAACACATCCGGATAGGTGGCGAGAAGCACGTTGACCATCTCGGCGCCGGAGGAGAAGCCGGCGGCGAACACGCGCCGGCGGTCGGTGTCCAGGTGCCGCTGGACGTGGCGCACCATCGATGTGATGCCGACCGGGTCGCTTCCACCGCCGCGCCGCAGCGCCTCGGGTGAGGTCACGTCGAAACAGCCGTCCGCGCGACCCGCTGTGGGGTAGACGACCACGAAGCCGAGCCGGTCGGCCATCGACGCGTACTCGGTGGCCTCGAACATCGCCGGCCCGGTGCCAGTGCAATAGTGCAGCACGACCAGCACCGCCGGCCGGTGCCCGAGCCGGGGTGGCACGTACAGGTGCATCCGGAGCCCGGTGGGATTGGGCCCGAAGTCGGCTATCTCCTGCAACTGGCCGGTCGGCGGCGCCGGTGATGTGCTCGTCGCTCCGCTGTCGGCGCGGGCGGAGCCGGTCATCAGGACCGCCATGGTAATCGCGGTGACCGCCGCTGCCGCTCCCGTAGCGGCCGGCCGGCCTGGACTAGGCCAGGCGCGAAGCGGTCCAGTACCGGCGGCTGCGGCTGCGCGGGCGGTGGCGCCGGTGCGGATACCGAAGCCGTCGGGCAGCCAGGCCATCATTCTCGTGAACATGGCACTCCTCGCCGGGCGCCGCAGTCAGCCCAGAGAAATGAAATGTGAGCCATAGGGCGGGTGGTGCATCGGGCTAAGAATGTCACCTCGCGCGAGGGCGTCAAGATCCGACGCGGAGGCCGCCGGAGGGCGCACCAGATCCGCAAACGGCGGCGAACGACGTCGCAAGAGATCGGGTTTGCTGCTCAAGGCGGGCTCGAAGACCTTTGCCGCAGGTCGTGAGCACGCTGGAGGAGACCCGGCTCGCAGTCCAGGTGAGCAACTCCTGATCTACATAGCTAATAGAAAGGGCCCGGCTCCGGCCAGGCCCATTCGTGCGAAGTGAACATTACAACGATCCCAATTAGCGGTTGACGGCTTTCATATGCGCACATAGCGTCGCGGGCGACTCTCGAGAGGACGGCGGCGACTCGATGTACAAACGCGGAACGCGGAAGAAGTCCCCCACGAGCAAGAGTGACGTCGACAGAGACGACAGAGAGAAGGGCGAGTCCTCGGACGAGTCGTCGTCCGAGGGCGATCGCACCAGGCCGCCCCTGACCAAGACGAAAGGCAAGCGCACGCTTGAGAAGGTGACGTCGGAGGTCGCCCCGAGATCCCCCGTCCGGGAGGGAAGCGTCGGCGGGGGCCGTACAGATCCCACGAAGCGTTCCAGGAACGTCGGTGAGTTCACCGGGACCCAGACGAACATCGGTGGCGAACCGGCGCAGGCGCCCCCTCCACCGCGTGCCCTGCGGAAGACGGCCGTCCTGTGCAAGGACGGCGCCCTGGTCGCCTTGGACCAGGCGGACAGCGAAGACTCGGTCGTGCAGGTGCTCCGGTACCTTCTGACGAATCCGATTTTCGATGGTCTGCTCGACGGCGTCACCGCCAAGGCCGCCAAGGCGGATGACGTCCAGGCGCTTGTCGAGGAGCAGGGGCAGTCCGATCCCTCGATGAAACGTCTCAACGAGCTCATGGCGATCACCCAGGGCCTGGTCGCCGAGGCGCATGTCGTGGTGATCGACAGCAGGGACGATGCCAGCCTGCGGGCGGACCACGATCCGTACGAGAATGTGATCAGGATCGGCGAGGTTCAAAACACCGAGCCCGGCTGGCACCAGGACACCGCGGACTATTGGCCCTGCCTGGTCCGGGTGCTGTTCGAACTCTGCAACGCCGCCCGCGCCGACACCAACCGCAACCTCATGCGGGAGGCACGCGAGGGCGACCTGGGCTGCGTCTCCTTCGTCCTGTCGATGGAGCTGAACGAGGACCGCACGAACGTCGAGTTCGACCGGCTCTGGGGCGCGATAATTGCCGCCGGCCCGCACCAGGTCAGGATGGGCGGCCGGACCGTCACGAGCGACGTCCCGGACCTGCGTCTCATCAACGTGGCCGGTCTGAGTGCCGAAGTCGCCGCGCAGCTCAGATGGCAGGCGCAGCTCGTAGGAGGGCACGTCGCCGACTATGTGGAAATGTGGTTCGGGAACTTCGGGGCGATCTTCAAGGGGAAGAACCCCGAGGACTGGCAGGACCTTCTCAATGTCATCGACCCACCTCCGGATAGTTCGGATGAGGGCGAGGGCCCGGACAACGAGTCGGACGATGAGTCGGACGGCATGGACACCGAGGACAGGCAGGAGATCGTCGAAGACGTCGAGCATCTGGTGGGAGTCCAGGTGCCCCCGCTCCACATTGTCGACGTGGTGAAAGTCATGCGCGCCTGGTACAAGCTGAAGTCATCAAAGGTCTAGGGCCAGCGCGTCGAACCGCCGCCACGCCACGCGCCCGGGCTGCGCATGGGGGCATGGTGATCTTCCGGGTGTTCGTGTCGGGGGGTTCGGGGGCGTGGCATGCTGCGTGGCATGGGGAATGTTGCGGCGGTCACGTTGGTGCTCGGGGATGAGGAGTTGCTTGCGGATCGGGCTGTCGGGGATGTGGTGGCCGAGGTGCGGGCGGGGGGTGCGGATGCCGACGTGCATGATCTGCTGGGGGGGAAGGTCGAGCCGGGGGAGTTGACCAGGCTGACCTCGCCGTCGTTGTTTGGGGATCAGGCGATCATCGTGATTCGGGCGGCGCAGGATCTGTCCAAAGATGTGATCGCCGAAGTCGTGAAATATGCGGCGAATCCGGGCGACGATGCTGTGCTCGTGCTGGCGCACCCGGGTGGGGTCAAGGGCAAGGCGCTGGTTGATGGCGTGAAGAAGGCCGGAGCCCGTGTTGTCACCGTCACCAAGCTGACCAAGGCGGGGGAGCGGATCGACTTCATCCGCAACGAAGTCCGGCGGACCGGGCATTCGATCACTCCGGCCGCGGCGCAGGCGCTTCTCGACGCGGTCGGCAGTGACCTCCGCGAGCTGGCGGCCGCGTGCAGCCAGCTCATCTTCGACACGGGGGACAAGAGCATCGGCGAGGCCGCGGTGGCCCGCTACCACCGGGGCCGCGCTGAGGTCAGCGGTTTCACCGTCGCCGATCTCGCCGTCGAGGGCAAAGCGGGCGAAGCCCTGGAACAGCTGCGCTGGGCACTGGCCACCGGCGTCGCCCCCGTCCTGATCGTCAGCGCCCTGGCCGGCGGCCTCCGCTCCCTCGCCAAAGTGGGCGGCGCCCCCAGGAACGCCAACGAGAACCAGCTCGCCTCCCAACTCGGCATGCCCCCCTGGAAAATCAGGAACGCCCGCCGCCAGCTCAACGGCTGGGGCCCGGAAGGCCTCTCCCGCGCCATCCAAGCCGTCGCCCTCGCCGACGAACAGGTCAAGGGAGGCGGCACCGACCCCGCCTACGCCCTCGAAAACACCGTGCAAACCATCATCGCCAACCGCACCGGCCGCTAACTCCCTCCAGACCAACTGACGATCCCGGCCATCCGTCCCGGCGTCAAGAAAGACAGCGGCCTCTCGGTAGGCGTTCTCAGTCCTTCCGGGTGGGGGCGAACGATTACCGGGCGGGGATCAGGCGGGGGTCGGTTCTGGGGTGAGGAAGGCGCCGTCCTTGAGTTCGAGGACGCGGTCGGCGAGGGAGATGAGGCTGGGGTCGTGGGTGGCGACCAGGGCGGTGACGTTTTCGCTGCGGACGACCGCGCGGATGAGTTGCATGATCTGGCGGGCGGTCTGGGAGTCGAGCTGGCCGGTCGGTTCGTCGGCGATGAGGAGTTTGGGGCGGTTGGCGAGGGCGCGGGCGATGGCGACGCGCTGCTGCTGGCCGCCGGACAGCTCGTACGGCCGCTGGTTGGCGTGTGGCTCCAAGCCCACCAGCGCGAGCAGCAACTCCACCCGTCTCTCCCGCTCGTCCGGCGCCATCCGGGCCAGCCGCATCGGCACCCCCACGTTCTCGGCGGCGGTGAGCACGGGAATCAGCCCGAACGACTGGAAGACGAACCCGACGACATCCCGCCGCAGCTCGAGCAGAGCCTGTTCGGGAAGCTCGGTGACGGCTTTGCCGTCGACCGTCACCGAACCCGCCGCAGGCCGGTCGAGGCCGCCGACCAGGTTGAGCAGGGTGGTCTTGCCGGAACCGGACCGTCCCCGGATGGCGATCAACTCGCCGGGATTCGCGTCGAAGCTGACACCGCGCAGGGCGACCACGTCGCGCGGGTAAACCTTCCGCAGGTCCCGTACGGAAACCAGAGGCTCACTCATTGTTCTCCTCCCCGGGAGCCGACGGCCAGACGCCGATGTGGTCCCGTTCCAGCTCTAGCCGCACCCGCCGTTCCATCTCGAGCGCGTTCATGAAGTCGCGGGGCAGCTGGAGCCGCCCGACCCGGTCCAGCACCGCGTACTCCTCGGCGATCACGTCGCCGTCTTCGGAGGTGCGGCGCAGGGTCTCCGAGGAGGTGCGCCCGTCCCGGATGCCGACCGTCCGGTCGACCTGCTCGGACACGAGCGGGTCGTGGGTGACGATGACCGCGGTGACGCCGAGCTCGCGGTTGGCGCGGCGGAGGGCGCCGAAGACCTCTTCCGAGGTGTCGCTGTCGAGCTCGCCGGTCGGCTCGTCGGCCAGGATGACCTCGGGCTCGTTGGCGAGCGCGACGGCGATGGCGATGCGCTGCTGCTGGCCGCCGGAGAGCTCGCCGGGCCGCCGGGTGGCGCAGTCGGCGACGCCGAGCAGTTCGAGCAGCTCGTCGGCGCGGCGGCGGGCGTCGCGCTTGTTCCCGGCCAGCCGCATCGGCAGCAGCACGTTCTCCTGCCCGGTCAGGTACGGCAACAGGTTGCGGCCCGTCTGCTGCCAGATGAACCCGACCACCGAACGCCGGTAGCGCAGCCGATCCCGCGAGGTCATGGACAGCAGGTCCATCCCGGCCACCCGGGCCAGCCCGGCCGTCGGCACGTCAAGCCCGGACAGCACGTTGAGCAGCGTCGACTTCCCCGACCCTGACGCTCCGACGATCGCGATCAGCTCGCCCTTCTCGATGAGCAGGTCGAGCCCCTGCAACGCGACGACCTCGACGCCTTCGGTCTTGTAGATGCGGACGAGGTTGTCGCAGAGAATATGGGCGTGCTCCCCGAAAGCCGGCCGATTCCGTACGGCCTGCGCCTCCAGATCCGACAGCGTGGTCATGTGGATTCCCCCACTCGAAGTGCGGTGGTGACGCGGCGGCCGGTGCTGGCGTGCCCGAACGCGCCGAGGATGGAGACGGCGGCGAGTCCGGCCGCCAGCAGGATGGGTGTGGTGAAGGTCAACGGGAACTCGGTCACGGCTATCCCGGCATAGGCCGACAAATCCAGGCCGGGGCCGAGGGCGGCGGGCAGCAGCATGCCGAGCGCGAGCCCGGCCAGCGAGGTGAGCACGATCAACGGTGCCACCTCCAGCACGGTCAGCAGCCTGGCCTGCCGCTGCGACAACCCCAGCGTACGCAGGAACGACAGCGCCCGGGCCCGGTCGGCCCCGCCGATGACGAGGGCGATGACGACGGCGATCAGCGCGTACCCGGCGAGCGCCACGGTGACGATGGTGAAGCTGGCGATGATCGTCCCGGCCAGCGGTGCCTCGGCGATGCGCGTGTGGGCGGAGTCGAAGGTCTCCACGACCGCGTCGGAGAGGCCGACCGTGCGCTGCAGCAGGGTCTGGTCCACATTCCCGCCGATCAGCAGGATGTTGGTGTAAGTCCGCAACCCGGCGATCTTGGGCCCTTCGTACGGCATGACGATCAGGTTGCTGCTCTCGAACGCCAGCCCCGGCAACTTCTCGATCGACCCCACGTTGGTGAGCTTCATCCGGGTATGCCACCCGATCTCGAACGACGCGTACGGCGAAAAATTCGCCGACACCAGCACCGGAATACCGTCCCCGACCGGCGGATCCGGCACCACCAGCGGGCTTCCCGCGACCAGCTCCCGATAGGCGGCCAGATCCATGGCGAGCACGGTGGCCATCTGCGCGCCGGTCGCCACCTGCACGGTCCCCTTGGCGACCGGCAGCACCGACGTCACCCCGGGCAGCGCCCGCACCTTCGCGATCACGTCCGCGGGGATCTCGGCGGCGCGTTCGACCCGCGCGGGCGCGCCGACGGTCTGCCAGGTGGCGGTCCGCTGGGTTTCGAAGATCGCCCCCGAGACCAGGGCGCCGAACACGGACACGGCCAGCGCGGGCAGCAGGATCAGCACCGGCAGCGAGGTGACGCCCCGGGACCGGGCGGCCAGGGTCAGGCCGAGGAAGGGCACGGCCCCACGGCGCCGGTTGGCCAGCCGTACGATCAGGCGGAGCGGCAGCGGGTAGCAGCGCAGCGTGATCAGCGCGGCGGCCAGGGTGAGCGCGGCGGGCACGAGCAGCAGGAACGGGTCGGCGCCGAGCTCGGCCACGTCGGTGGCGAGGCCGCGGGTGCGCAGCAGGTATGCCCCGCCCAGGGCGAGCACGATCACCAGCAGTTCGAGCGCGATCCGGCGCGGCGACGGCTTCGGCGCGACGACGTCGTTACGGCTGTCGTGCAGGGGCTTGCGGTGCGCGAACGCGAGCCGCACCGCGGCGAAGGCGATGGTCGTCACCGCCAGGATCGCGGGGCTGAGGTGCACGATCGGCGTGATCGGCCCGGGGATCAGATAGGACGCCGCGTATCCGGCGAGGGCGGCGGGCACGACGATCAGCGCGGTGGCCCCCGTGCCCGCCCGGGTGATCTGGCCCAGCGAGCCGCCGCGCGCCCACACCAGCCCGAGCCCGGCGCGCATCCGCTCGGCGAGCAGCTGGACGGCGAGCGCGATCACGCCGAGCGCGACCACCGCCAGCCCGCCCAGCATGAGGAACATCAGCGTCTGCGCGGTGCGCAGCTGGGTCAGGAACCCTTCGAGCAGCGGATCCAGGCCGGTGGTCAGCTCGAAGCTGGCCGCGGGGATCTGCGCGATCCCGCTGTCATTGCGCTCACCCTGCTGCTCCACCACCTGCCGGAAGTCGACGATGTCCTGGATCATCGGGGCCGCGTTCCGGGCGTTGATCGGGGATCCGTCGATGCCGAGCACCCACGAGTAGTACAGCTCGCGCCGCGAGTTCAACTCCCGCAGGCCCGCGTCCGGAATGAGCCCGACGGCCATCAGGTCGGGTTCGTCGGCCTCCGGGAGCCATCGTACGGTGACCCGTTTGACCTCGGGGTTGTGCTCCCAGAAGCGGTCGGACGGGTCGATCGCCTCGAACAGGCCGACGACTTCGGCCGCGATCGTGTAGCTGTTGCCGAGCAGCACGGTGGTGCCGACCGGGAGCCGCATGGCGTCCGCGGCTTCCCGTACCAGGCCGATCTCGAAGAGCGGGACGTTCTTCAGGTCCGGGTTGCCGGGCACGGTGGCGAGTGTTCTGGGGGCGCCAGGCTCCCGTCCCTCCACGTAGCGGACCTTTTCTCCGACGTTGGACGCCCAGGCCAGATCCACATACCGCTGCAACGGCGTCGGCCTGCCGAGCACTCCGGAAACCGGCGTTCCGTGGGTCTTGGCGGACTGGTGGCCGGTCCCTCCGGGGACGACGGCGGACGACAGCAGGGGCGGCAGCGCGTCCCGCCACAGCCGGTCCAGCGCGGTGAACTCGCCGCGGTCGTGTAGTTCGTCCTCGGGGGAGTTGGGGCGCAACCGCACCGCCAGGTCGGTCTGCGGGGCCACCACCTCGTCGACCATGGCGGCCAGCGCATCGTCGTACGCGGCTTCGAAACCCCGGGGCAGCCCCGCCACCAGCAGCGACGCGGTGAGGGCGAGCAGCGCGAGCACGGCCGCCGCGCCCCGATGCACCCGGACCAGCTGCCAGGCGTTCATGTCAGTCCTCCCCGATGCGCAGCGCGCGGCCGAGTCCCTGGCGGCGCAGCGTGCGGGCGAGCCCGCCCACCACCGCGAACAGCACCACGGTCACGGCCGCGAGCAGGGCGATCGTCGCGCCCCATGGAATGTCCAGCAGCACGCCGGGGGTGACCGAGACGGCCTGCCCGGTCAGCACGATGTGCGGCACGACCAGGGTGGCCACGACGGCGGCGAGCACGGTGCCGCCGAGCAGCGACAGGCCGATGATGAACGCCTGCTCCACCGCGAGCAGCCCGAACACCTGCCGGAAGCTCACCCCGAGCGCGCGTAGCAGCACGAACTCGGTCATCCGCTCCCGGGCCGCCACGGCCGCGTTGACCATGAAGCCGAGCACCGCGAACACCAGCGCCGCCGCGAACCCGAGGATCAGCGCCCCCTGCAGGCCGCTGGCCAGCGGGTCGTCGCGCAGTTGCCGGGTCAGCGCGGCCCGGTCCACCACGGTGTGATCCCATTCGGGGTGCGCGGCCAGCTCGGCCGCGGCCCGCTCGTCCGGGGTGGCCAGCCACCACTCCCCGGCCAGGTGCGGCGGCCGCGCCGTCGTCAGGTCCCGCGCCTGCAAGGTCTCCAGATCGGCGAGTACGGCGGGAGCGTCCCCACTCGTCCCCGGCATCGCGGCCACGATCCCGACCGGCATGATCGGAATATCCTGCCCGTCGATGGACAGCTGCGAGGCCCGCCCCACGGCCAGCTTCGCCGACACGGCCACGTCGGCGGTGACCACGACCGGCAGCAGCGGCGTCTCGGGCGTCCCCGGAATCACCGCCACGAAGCCCGGGCTCTGCGCCTCGGGGAACTCCTCGGCGTTGGCGCGCGGCACCTGCAGGGTGAGCAGTCCGCCGGAGACGGCCTCCGGCGGCGGCAGCTGCCCGGTGCCCCGGACGATGGCCGTCCAGTCCGGCGCGGCGAGTGGCTGCCCGTCGGCGGCGATACCGGCCACGCTCATCGTGAACGGCGACCCGACCGGCGGCACCGGCACGTCCAGCAGCAGGCCGGTCAGGCTCAGCGGGTACGCGATGGACCCCGACCGTCCCGCGAACGCGGTCAGGTCCACCGTGAGCACATGGTCGGCGCCGTCCGGAACCAGCAGCCCGGCCTTGGCCTCGTGCCGCGCGCCGAGCGCGTCCCGCAGAGCCAGCCGGGGCACCAGGCTCCGGTAGGACGCGGCCACTTCGGGTTTGTCCAGTTCGAGCCGGACGGTCATCGCGAGCGTCTTCGGCGTCCCGGGAATCTGGACCGCCGGGAATTCGGGCCGCTCCCCGGCCAGATCTCGCCCGAGCGTGGCCACCGGGTCCTCGGCCAGGTCGCCGCGGAGCGTCATCAGCCGGTCCAGCTTGGTCGCGTCCACCGCCAGGAACGTGGCGTCCACCGCGCCCACCTCGACCGAGCCCCGGTAGACCGGGCTGGCCGTGGTCACGCCGGGCAGCTTCGCGAAGGTGGGGCCCCGGCCGAGCGGGCCCAGTTCGGCACCGGCTACGGGACCGGCCACCCGCAGGTCGGCGGAGGCGAGGTGATTGGCCTGATCCCGCTGCGAGTTACGCCAGGTCGCCGCCGTGGCGATCGACACCACGCCGATCGCGATGGCCATGGTGAGCAGCAGCACCGGGCCCGAGTAGCGCAGCGGCCGGCGGCTCACCTGCCAGGCGCCCAGCGCCGGAGCCAGCGACCGCCGCCTGCTGGTGAGCCGCTCGGCCAGCTTGGCCACGATCGGGACCAGACGCAGCCCCAGCATGCCGCCGCACAGTAGCGCCAGCGCCGGCCCCATCACGATCAGCGGGTCGATCCCGAGCCCGCCCCCCGCAGTGGACGTCACCGGCGCGCCGTACCGCCGCAACTGCCACACCGCCAGCGCCGCCACCGCCAGCAGCACCAGGTCGCCGCCCGCCCGCTGGATCAGCCCCTGCTTCTCGCCCCGGCCGCGCGCCGACTGCTCCTCCACGTACGTACGCCGTGCGCCCCGCACCGCCGGCAACGCCAGCAGGATCGCGCAGGCCAGCGCCACCCCCGCCGACACCACGAACGTCATCGTGTCCGGCGTGGGCGTGAGCCGTACGCCCGAGGCCTTGAACCACGGGATGGAGCTGACCAGTTGCAGCAGCGGCGGGGCCAGGAACGGTGCGACGATCGCGCACGGCACCGCGACCAGCAGCGACTCCGCGCCCGCGAGCAGGCCGAGGCGCACGCTGCCCGCGCCGCGCGAGCGCAGCAGCGCCACCTCCATGCGCCGGTGGTCGGCGAGCAGGCGCGCGGTCAGCATCAGCGCGTAGGCGGCGAGCAGGAGCAGTTGGAGCACCGGCACCAGCATGGTCGAGCGGGCCACCAGCGCGGCCTGGTCGAGCTGGGCGAGCATCTCGGGCAGGCGGCTGGAGGCCGTACAGGCGGAACAGTCCGCTTTGAGGCGATCGCCGAGCCCGGCGACGTGGTCGGCGAACGGCCGTAACTCGTCCCGGGGCAGATCCCGCAGATCCGGTACAGCGAGCCAGCTCGCCGTGACATTCGTCGCGAACCTCGCGACAAAGGTCTCCCTGGGCACGACCAGCGGCCCATAGGTGGTGTAGTTGCCGATGGACGAACCCCGGCGAAGCACGTCATCCCCGGCCCAACGGTCACTGTACGGATCGGTGAGCTGGAAGATCCCGGCCAGCCTGACGTCGACCGGCTTGTCGTCGAGGCGTCCGACGATGCGGAACTCGCTGCCGACCGAGACGTTCATGGCCTGGGCGGCGGGCTGGGAGAGCACCGCCTCGACCGGGCCGGACGGCTGGTCCTTCGGCCAGGCACCGCTGATCAGGCGAGCGTGCTGCTCAAGCCCTTCGTAGGCGGCGAAGCGGGTGAGTTCCGGCAGTTCGAGCTTCTCCTGGCCGGGCAGGGCGAAGGAGTCGGAGCGGATGTTGACGCTCACCTCGGCCGGGATATCGCCGTAGGTTTCGGTGAATTCGAGCCGGATGTTCCGGTCGAAGGCCTGGAAGGTGTTCGCGTCCACCGGCGCGCTGACCCGGGCCGACACGGTCTCCAGCGACGCCGTCTCCATGGCGCGCCGGACGCCGACCTCGGCTACCGATACCGCGTACATGGTCAGCGCGACCAGCGCGGTGGTGGCGAGCAGAATGGAGCCGAACGCGGCCACCAGCAGCAGCGGCTCGCTGACCGCACGCCGCAGGACCAGCGGTGTTCGCCCCCGCATCGACGACCCCCAAGCTTTTCGCCCCGATGTCCGGTATTTCGCTCACCTTAGGGGATTGCGGGCGCTTGACCATGGGTCAAAGTAATCGGTGATCCAGCCGATACGCTGCGGCGATGCACATGTGATATCGAAAACGTGACAATTTCCCTCTTGAGATCACATGGCGATCCCGATAGGTGAGGGCAAGTTCGTTCTGTATGGGATTGTCTGGGTGTGTACTGACTGGGTCCGGTTGGGGTCACTCTTCGCCGGAGAACTTCTCCCAGGCGGATTGGCGGGTGGTCCCGAGCGCGGCGCCGATCCTGGCCCAGGTGACGCCACGGTCGCGCAGCCGCTCCACCCAGACCTTGAGGTTCGCGTCCACCTGCGCGCCGACCGCCGCGATCCTGGGCAGGAAGTCCAGGATCTCCTCGTCGGTCATCGCGTCCGGCCAGGGCACCTCCGGTATTTCCGGCAGCTTGACGTCCGGTACGGCCTGCGGGGCCGGTGCGGCTTCGGACGCGGCGAACTCTTTCAGTATCTCCGCACAGAGCTGCACACATTCGTTGCAGATGAAGACACCGGCCCCCGCGATCAGCTTGGCGACCTCGTCCTTCGGCTTGGTACAGAACGAGCAGCGGAGGTCCTGCTCGGCGAGGGTGGGGGCAGGCATGTGCTCTCCTCATGCGATTGATGTCAGGCTGGCCCTGACATCATGCCCCCGTCAGGGTGAGCCTGACAAGAGCCCGAACGACAAAGCAGCCCCCCACAGCAGGAGAGGCTGCTCTTTCGCGCCGGTACGACTCCGTCAGATCATGTCGTCGAACTCGCCGTCCTTCATCCCGAGCCGGAACGCTTCCCATTCGGCAGGGGTGAAGTACAGCTTGGGGCCTTCCGGGTTCTTGGAGTCACGGAAGACGATGAGCCGCTCCTGGTCGGCTTTGCGGGCGGCCGCGTCGGTCGCTGCGTCGAGAACGCCAACCTCGACGCAGCTGGCGCCGTGGGGGCTCTTGCGCCAGGCAAGGCCGGAGAGATCCATCTCAGACATGTTTACCTTCCCTGTCTGACTGTCTATACGGAATCCCATCGGCTTTGGATCTGATCAGCTCTTGAGATTCCTCCGGGCCGAATGGTGTTGATGTCGGATTTCAACGCGAAAACACCCTCCGCAGAAGATATTCTGCGGAGGGCTTCGGTTGCTGAGAATATCGGAGGCACCGCACATCACGTCGCTGCCGAAAACTGTGTCGCCTAATTCGACTCGATATTCGTGCAGGAATCCACCGAGTCGCCGCCCAGGCACTTCAGCGGCTTATTGGCCCGGAATATCGGTTCACCGGAAGGCTGCTCCGACCCCGCGCGCAAATGCGACGCCAGGGACGGAGCAGGCCGGCTGAGCCGCTAGCGCCGGAACGGGGAGCGGGTTTCCGGGCCGTGGCCGTCGATGATGGCCTGGGATTCCGCTGCCGCCCAGGTGAAGACGCCCTGGGCCATCAGGGAGCGTTCGGCTTTGGCGCGGGCGCTGAAGACGTCGGCGCGGACGCGGTGGATGCCCTCGTCGGACGGATCGGCCAGGGCGGCCATTTCAGCCAGGTGGCCCGCGAGGCGGAGGTCGCCGTCGGAGGCGGCGCGGAGGGCGGCGTCGGCCAGGGCCTGGGCGCCGCCCGCCAGTTCGGCGACGGCCTGGGCGACGACCGGGTCGGGGGCGGGTTTGAGGTTGGCGGGGTTGCCGTCGTACCAGCCGCCGTACTGGCGCCAGAGGTTGCGGACCACGAACTCGGGTTCGTCGTAGCGGGCCTGGAGGAAGGGTCGGGCGGCGAGATGCGCGGGCGGCCGGACGGCGTGGATGATCTCGTCCAGGCGGGCGCCCTCGTTGAGGAGTCGCAGGGTCTGTTCGACCAGGCTTTCCAGCCATTCGGCGGTTTCGAGCAGGGCGGTGGTGATGCGGCTCGCGCCGAAGACGGGCGCGCCGTGGCTGGGGAGCATGATCTCGGCGCCGAGACCGGCGACACGGCGGAGCGCCTGCGCCCATTCGGCCGGGAAACGCTGGACTTTCTGCGGGTTGCCGCAGTTGGGGGCCACCCAGAGGAACATGTCGCCCATGCACAGCACCTTGCGCTGCGGGATGTACGCGATGGTCGCGTCGTCGGTCTCCCCCTTGACGTGGAAGAGACGGAACATCAGATCGCCCCGGGTAAGGGTCATCGTCTCGTGGTACGTGACGTCGGGGAACCGGTAGGACGACGGCCAGTCCAGGGAGGAATCCTGGAACTGCCGGCGATTGATCACCCTGTTGTAACCACGGGTCAGCGCGTATCGGGCGAATCGTTCGGTCACCGCTTGGTGCGCGACGACGATCGGCCGAGGGCGGCCGAGGGCGGCGGCCTCCTTGTCGAAGGGTTCCATGCCGAAGACGTGGTCGATGTGGCCGTGGGAGTAGAACGCGATGCTCAGGGGGTTGGGTGTCCAGGCGCGTACGGCACGAAAGAGATTTGCCGCCCCGAACGGCGAGCCGGTGTCGAACAGGATCAGCTCGCCGGCCGTGGTGAAGGTGATCGAGTTGCCGAAGGCGGGATACCAGCCGACGCCCTTCGTGACGTCTTGCACTTCGTCCCCGAACCAATTGCTGTCCAGCTCACCCTGCCAGACCCGTTCCGCGTAATCGAACAATGTTTCAGACATGCCGATCGAGTCCCCTCTGAGAGCCGGTCCCAGAATGCGGGACCAACTCTTCTCCTGCCCGGCTGGCCAGGCAATCTGCGGTCGTCCCAGCCCGCTCATCATGATGTTGTGACATGTCACAATGAGGAGTGGACGAGATCCGCGCGACCGCGGCCGTGATCGCCGCGCGCTGCCTTCCCCAGGCGAACCAGATCGCCCGCAAGATCGTGGCCGACCAGCACGCCGCGCTCCGCGATCTCCCCTCCGACATGCGGGATGTGGAGATAGCCGCCACCGCGCGGCACGGCATCAGGCTGTTCCTCGCCCTGGCCCAGGGCCATCAGCTCACCGGCGCCGACATGCAGCTCTTCCGGGACAGAACCGCCCAGCGGGTGGACGAGGGCGTGCAGCTCAGGGACCTGATGACGGCCTATTACATTGGCTATCGGGTGATCTGGGAGACGCTCTGCGCCGCCACCAGACCCGGCGAGGAGGAGGCCCTGCGCTACCTCGCCACCCTCCAGCTGAACACCCTGGAAATCCTCACGGCGACGATCACCGAGGCGTACCTGGCGGAGCAGTCCGCCCTCATGTCCGAACGCCGGGAGACCCTTCGTACGGTCGCGCACGCCCTGATCTCAGGCCGCCACGACCAGGCCACCCGCTACGACGTGGAGCTGACCCCGCCCTACCACGTCATCGTCATCCGCATATCAACCGAAAAATTACCCACCGACCAGCCCACCCGAGCCGTCGCCACCGGTCAGGCGATCATGGCCAGGCGCACGATGCGCAGCGTGCAGCGCGAGTTCGACGCGCTCGCGGGCCACCCCGTCCTCACCCTGCTGGACGGCCAGGGCGGCCACGCCCTCCTTCCGGCCCAGCCCGGCGTCGAACGCCCCCTCGCCCGGCTCGCCACCCGCCTGGAAACCTCCCTCGGCGCCCCCGTGCGCCTCGGCCTCGCGCACGCTCCCACCCTTGCCGACATCCAACCCGCCGCCGCCCAAACTGCCCGCGTCGCGGCCATCACCGAACAGAACGACAACCCCTCCGGCGTGTACGGCATCCGCGACGTGCTCCTCGACTACCACCTGAGCACCCCCGGCGACAGCGCCGACGAGCTGACCGCCCTGCTGGCCCCTCTCGACGAGCAACTCCTGGAAACCCTCAACCGCTACCTGGCCTGCGACTTCGACCGCCGCCGCACCGCCGCCGACCTGGGCGTGCACGCCAACACGATCGACAACCGCCTGACCAGGGTCCGCGACCTCACGGGCATCGACCTGCGCACTGCTCAGGGCATCCTGCTCTGCGGCGCGGCCCTGACCGTCCGCCGCCTCGCGCGATAACCAAGCCACCGCGTGGGAATGCGCTACTTCTTGGGCTTGTCCGCGGACGATTCCCCGGTGGACAGCGCGGCGACGAAGGCCTCCTGGGGGACTTCCACCCGGCCCACCATCTTCATCCGCTTCTTGCCCTCCTTCTGCTTCTCCAGCAGTTTGCGCTTGCGGCTGATGTCACCGCCGTAACACTTGGCGAGCACGTCCTTGCGAATGGCCCGGATGTTCTCGCGCGCGATCACCCGAGCTCCGATGGCGGCCTGGATCGGCACCTCGAACTGCTGCCGCGGGATCAGGTCCTTGAGCTTCTTGGCCATCTCCACGCCGTAGGCATACGCCTTGTCCCGGTGCACGATCGCGCTGAACGCGTCCACCGCCTCGCCCTGCAGGAGAATGTCCACCTTGACCAGATCCGAGTCCTGCTCGCCGGACGGCTCGTAGTCCAGCGACGCGTACCCCCGCGTCTTTGACTTGAGCTGGTCGAAGAAGTCGAAGATGATCTCGCCGAGCGGCAGCGTGTAGCGGATCTCCACCCGGTCCTCGGACAGGTAGTCCATGCCCTGCAGCGCCCCGCGCCGGCCCTGGCAGAGCTCCATGATCGCGCCGATGTACTCGGAGGGGGCGAGCAGCGTGGCCTTGACCACCGGCTCGTGAATCTCGGCGATCTTGCCTTCGGGGAACTCGGACGGGTTGGTCACCACGATCTCCCGGCCGTCCTCCATGACGACCCGGTAGATCACGTTCGGCGCGGTCGAGATCAGCGCCAGGTTGAACTCGCGCTCCAGCCGCTCCCGCACGATCTCCATGTGCAGCAGCCCGAGGAAGCCGCAGCGGAAGCCGAACCCGAGCGCGGCCGAGCTCTCCGGCTCGTAGACCAGCGCCGCGTCGTTCAGCCGGAGCTTGTCGAGCGCCTCTCTGAGCTCGGGGAAATCGTCCCCGTCGATCGGGTAAAGCCCGGAATACACCATCGGCTTGGGATGGTCGTATCCCTCCAGCGCCGCGTCGGCGGGCTTGGCGACGCTCGTCACGGTGTCACCGACGCGGGACTGCCGCACGTCCTTCACACCGGTGATCAGGTAGCCCACCTCGCCCACGCCGAGCCCCAGGTCGGAGACCTTCGGCTCGGGCGAGATGACGCCGATCTCCAGCGTCTCGTGGTGCGCCTGCGTGGACATCATCAGGATGCGCTCACGCTTGCCCAGATGCCCGTCGATCACCCGGACATAGGTGACGACCCCGCGATACGTGTCGTACACCGAGTCGAAGATCAACGCGCGGGCCGGCGCGTCCGCGTCGCCGACCGGGTGCGGCACGCTGTCCACCACGTGGTCGAGCAGCTCGCGCACCCCCACGCCGGTCTTGCCGGAGACCCGCAGCACATCCGACGGCTCGCAGCCGATCAGGTGCGCGATCTCCTCCGCGTATTTGTCCGGCTGCGCGGCGGGCAGGTCGATCTTGTTCAGCACCGGGATGATGTGCAGGTTGACATTCATGGCCATGTACAGGTTGGCCAGCGTCTGCGCCTCGATCCCCTGGGCCGCGTCGACGAGCAGGATCGCGCCCTCACACGCCTGCAGCGACCGCGACACCTCGTAGGAGAAGTCCACGTGCCCCGGAGTGTCGATCATGTTGAGCACGTGCCCGTTCCACGGCAGCCGCACGGCCTGGGACTTGATCGTGATGCCGCGCTCGCGCTCGATGTCCATCCGGTCCAGATACTGCGCGCGCATGGACCGGTCGTCGACCACGCCCGTGATCTGCAGCATGCGATCGGCAAGAGTTGACTTGCCGTGGTCGATATGCGCGATGATGCAGAAGTTGCGGATCAACGTAGGGTCGGTCTGGCCAGTCTGAGTGCGCACCGAAGTCCGTTTCAACAGGGTTTGAGGCGTTCAACGGCTGGCGGAGCAGCCACCCTCCATGGTGGCATGTCCGGATGCCTTCCTTGACCACCCGGCGCGTCCTCAAGTGGCTCGCGATCATCGTGGCCGTGCCGCTGACGCTCGTGCTGATCGTCGCGGCCATGTTGCGCCTGGACTATGCCGGGACTCCGGCGCCATGGGCCAAATCCACCGGAAATGACGCTCTCTGGCTCGGCCACGCCTGGGTGGACGGCCGCCGCACCGCCGCCGACGTCAACACCCTCGCCGCCCGGCTGGGTTCCATGAAGGACGTGTACGTCCACAGCGGCCCCCTCGACGCGAACGGCACGCTACCCACCGCGAAATACCCGAACGCGGCAAATCTTCTGACCTGGTGGAAAGCCCGCCTTCCTGGGGTACGGATCTCCGCCTGGCTTGGCCAAACGGTCAACCCGGACGACGAAGGCCACTTGAACCTCGCGGATCAGGCGACCCGGGCTCGGGTGGTCGTGGGCGCGAAAGCCCTCGTGGATCTCGGCTTCGACGGCATCCACTACGACTTCGAGCCGGTCGACGACGGCGACGCCGACTACCTGGCCCTGATGCGTGAGACCCGGCAGGCGATCGGCTCGGCCGTGCTCTCCGTGGCCACCCATCAGATCGAACCGGTCATCGGCGCTACATTCCTCTTTCGTACGGTGGGGGGTCACCCCAAGTACTGGTCCCCGGAATACTTCCGCCAGATGGCCGAACTCACCGACCAGGTCGCGATCATGACGTACGACTCCTGGACGCCGCTGCAATCCCTGTACGGGGGATATGTCGCCCGGCAGACGGCCATGGCCCTGGAGCTCACCCCCGCCACGACCGATCTGCTCATCGGGGCTCCCGCGTACCACGACCATATGGTCGGCATCAGCGACTACGCGGAGAGTGTCGCTATGGCGGCGGAAGGGACCAGGCTCGCGCTCACCGACCACGGCCCGCGCCCCAACCTGGGGCTCGCTCTGTATATCGACTTCGCCGCGACCGAGGAGGACTGGCGCGAGTACGAGCAGGCCTGGGTCCGAGCCACGGAGGAATAACCCCTACCTGAGCGGCGGCGCAACCATGATCCCGGGCTAGCCCCTGCGCCAGAAACCCGCCAAGCCGGAAATCACCAGCTAAATCACCCGGACCGGCATCGGCCGAGGAGGAAAACGATCGGGTCGGCATTGTTCGGGTCGTAATGGCGGGTTGGGGCCGTGGTTCAAGCTAGACTGACGTGGGCAGGAGCCCCGCCCCAAGCTCATGATTTGAGTGCCCGCCTGGGCTGTTGGTATCCTGTCCAACTGCGTGTGGCGCGCCCTCTCAACGAGCCGTGCGCGATCCATCCGACCAAGACTTCAATCCGAGGCTTCCTTCGTGGCGAACATCAAGTCCCAGATCAAGCGAAACAAGCAGAACGAGAAGGCCCGGCTGCGCAACAAGGCAGTCAAGTCGTCCCTCAAGACCGCGGTCCGCAAGTTCCGCGAGACCGCCGACCAGGGCGACGCCGAGGCGACCCTGATCGCTCTGCGCGCCGCCAGCCGTCAGCTGGACAAGGCCGTCAGCAAGGGCGTGATCCACAAGAACCAGGCCGCCAACCGCAAGTCGGCCATCGCCAAGCGCGCGGCCGCCCTCCAGGCCGCCAAGTAGTCCAAACCAGAACGCCGCCTCCTGCCTGGGAGGCGGCGTTCTGACGATTCCGGCGCGCATACCCCGCGTACCGCAGCGAGGTTCGGCGGATCCCCTTAATCCCGGACCCGCTGATTAAGAGATCGAGATCACCCGCATTATCCTGGTTTATCTAGTGATCTAGCCTGCTCAAGCGTGCCGTTTTGTCCGCGACTCCGCTGGTTTCCGCGCTGGCGCGTCCGCCCCGGTGCTCACCCGGTCTTTGACGTCCGAGCACCCGCCGAGCGCCATGACCGAAATTGCGCGGGGCGCGGTCGGACACGATGCGTGTCGTCCCGATCAACCACTATCCCGCCCACCATGCCTGGTGAACACAATCCCTTCAGAGGTACCAGGTGGTACCAGAGAGGAGATCTCATGGCCATCGTGACGTGACCCGGCGCCCCTGCCAGGACAAGCCGCACCACCGCACAGCTCAAAGTCGACTTCGACGTCGACCAGCTCATCTCCGACGGCGCCCACTTCCTCGGCCTGACCAAGAAAATCGGCAACGAGCAGATCTGATCCACCCTCATGGACCCCCACACCGCCGTCAAATTCCTCGAAACCAGCTCCGCGCCATAGCCGGTGACCTACAGATCGGTTCAAAGTTCTCGACCGGCCATTGGTCTCGTAAGGAAGCGGTAACGTTGAGCGGTGGTTCTGGTGTGAGGGGTGACAAAGGTGCTCGTGGTGCACGGGGGCTGGTCCGGCGATCGACTCGTCCTGTGGGCGGAGGATCCCGGCGCGGTGACCACGACCGCTTCGCGGGCGAAGGTGCGGCCGCACCCGTTCGCCGCCTCACCGGGCGTGCTCTTCCCGGGGATGAAGGAGGGCGAGGTCACGCTGACCCTGCCGGGGTCGGGCTCGTCCCCGCTGGCCTCGCCGGAATCGGGGATCGAGGTCGCGGCCAGGTCACCGAAGCTCGGACGGTGGCGGGTCCCCGCCGTGTTCGTGGAGGCCGGGGAGGCGCTGGAGCTTCTCGGCGGGGACCAGCAGACGGCCTCGCTCCGTTTTCTCGCCGCGGTGACGGAGCAGGCTCATGATCTCGTACGGCGGGGCCGGGTGCTGCCGCAGCTCGTCCGGGAGGACGACGGCCACGCGGCCCGCTGGCGGCCGGTGCTGACCGGGGCGGACGCGGCCTGGTTCCGGGAGACCGCGGCGGCGATGCCACCGGTGTGCCGGGCGGTGGACGGGGAGCGGCCTTCGGCGCACGTGCTCATCGAGGCGATCGCCTGCCTGACGGACGCCGCCACCAGGGTCACGCTGCCCGGCCGGATCCTCGGCGGGCACAGGCCGGGGTTGCGCTCGGCGCTCGCCGACCGGTGGGCGGTCGCGCTGACCGGCGACGACGCGTCGCTGCCCGGCGTGAGGGAAGCCGACGTGCGGGAGCTTGGGGCCGCGCTGCAGGCGTGGTTCTCGGCGGCACACGCGCTGGACCAGCCGGTGCGCACCTGTTTCCGGCTCGCTGAACCGGACGGCTCGCAGGAGTTGTGGCGGCTGGAGTTCGCGCTGCAGCCGGGCGACGACCAGAGCGTCTACATCCTGGCCAAGGACGTGTGGGGTGGCCGGATGGAGGAGGTGCTGCTGGCTGGTCTCGGGCGTGCGGTCCGGCTCTATCCGGCGCTGGAGCGTGCGTTGCGCGAGGCCAGGCCGCATGAGATGGAACTCAGCACCGCGCAGGCCTTCGCGTTCCTGCGGGACGTCGCGCCGTTGCTGCAGGCGGCGGGGTTCGGGGTCCGGCTGCCGGGCTGGGCGGGGCGGCGGCGGATCGGGCTGAAGCTGACGACCAGGACCAGGAAGAAGGGTCCCGGCTCGACGGTCGGGCAGGGCTTCGGCCTGGACGAGCTGCTGGACTTCCGGATGGACCTGGCGATGGACGGCACCCCCATCGACGAGGCGGAGCTGGCCGAACTGGTCAGGCTGAAGGTGCCGCTGGTTCGGGTACGCGGGGAATGGGTGGAGCTCGACCCCGCCCAGCTCGGGGCGGCGCTGCGCGCGATCGAGGGCCGCCGCTCGGGCGAGATGACCGTCGGGGAGGCGCTGCGGGAGATCGCACTGGCCGGGGAGAACGATCTGCCGCTGGTCAGCGTGGACGCCGACGGGCCGCTCGGCGATCTGCTGTCGGGCGAGGCGGACCGGCGGCTCACCCCGGTCCCGACACCGGAGGGATTCGAGGGGACGCTGAGGCCATACCAGGAACGCGGTCTGGCGTGGCTGGCGTTCCTGTCGGGCCTGGGCGTGGGCGCGATCCTCGCCGACGACATGGGTCTGGGCAAGACCGCGCAGACACTGGCGCTGCTGCTGGCCGCGCCCGGCCGGACGCTGCTGATCTGCCCGATGTCGCTGGTCGGCAACTGGGAGCGGGAGGCGGCGCGGTTCGCGCCCGGGTTGCGAGTCTACGTCCACCACGGCGGCGGCCGGGACCTGGAGGCCGCGCAGGAGGCCGACCTAGTCGTCACGACGTACGGCACCGCGCTGCGTGATCTCGAAGCCCTGTCGGGGATCAACTGGGCGAGGATCGTATGCGACGAGGCTCAGGCGATCAAAAACAGCGCGGCGAAGCAGGCACGGGCGATCCGGGCGATCCCGGCCGCCTCGCGGCTGGCGCTGACCGGCACACCGGTCGAGAACCATCTCGCCGAACTCTGGTCGATCATGGAGTTCTGCAATCCGGACCTGCTCGGCTCGGCCAAGCACTTCCGTGACCGGTTCCAGGAGCCGATCGAGGCCCGCGGTGACGAGCAGGCCGCCGCCGCGCTGAAGCGCGCGACCGGGCCTTTTGTGCTGCGCCGCCTCAAGATCGACAAGTCCATCATCTCCGATCTGCCGGACAAGCTGGAGATGAAGGTCTGGTGCACGCTCACCCCCGAGCAGGCCACCCTCTACCAGGCCGTCGTCGAGGAGATGCTCTCCAAGATCGACGACAGCGAGGGCATCGAGCGGCGTGGCAACGTGCTGGCCGCGATGACCCGGCTCAAGCAGGTCTGCAACCATCCGGCCCAGCTCCTGAAAGACGGCTCGCCGCTGCCCGGCAGGTCGGGCAAGCTGACCCGGCTCGAAGAACTGGCCGAGGAGATCGTCCTGGAGGGCGACAAGGCGCTCGTCTTCACCCAGTACGCCGAGTTCGGCACCGTCCTGCAGCCGCATCTGCAGGCCCGCCTGGACCGTCCGGTGCTCTGGCTGCACGGCGGCCTGTCCAAACAGCGCCGCGCCGACCTCGTCGACCGGTTCCAGAACGACCCCGAGCCGGCGATCTTTCTGCTGTCGCTGAAGGCCGCCGGAACCGGCCTGAACCTCACCGCCGCCAGCCACGTCATCCACGTCGACCGCTGGTGGAACCCGGCCGTGGAGAACCAGGCCACCGACCGCGCCTTCCGCATCGGCCAGACCCGCAACGTGCAGGTACGCAAATTCATCTGCCTCGGCACGCTCGAAGAGCGCATCGACGAGATGATCGAGCGCAAGCATGCGCTCGCCGACCGCGTCGTCGGCGCCGGCGAGGACTGGATCTCCGAGCTCTCCACCGCCAAGCTGCGCGATCTGTTCACCCTCGATCCGAAGGCGGTGTCATGAGCCGGTGGTACGAAGCGTCGCGTCCGCGAGAGGTCAAGAACGGCATCAAGGCCAGGTCGCAGCGCGGCTCGATCGGCCAGACCTGGTGGTCGCGCCGGTTCATCGACATCCTGGAGTCGATCTGCGACACCGGGCGCCTCACCCGTGGCCGCGCCTACGCCCGCCGGGGGCAGGTCGCATCCCTGCATGTCGCGCCCGGCCTGGTCAGGGCCGACGTGCAGGGATCGCGGCCCAAGCCGTACAAAGTGCAGCTGAAGATCGAGGCGTACGACGCCGGCGACTGGGCCGACCTCGCACAAGAGCTCGCCACCCGGGCCGTGCACCGGGCGAAGCTCCTCGCCGGGGAGATGCCGCCCGAGATCGAAGAGGTCTTCGACTCACTCAGCCTGCCGCTCTTCCCCGAACAGCCGGAGCTGGAGCTCGACTGCTCCTGCCCCGACTGGGGCAGGCCCTGTAAGCACGTCTCCGCCGCGCTCTACGTTCTGGCTGAGGCCTTCGACGACGATCCGTTCCTCATCCTGCTCTGGCGCGGCCGTACCCGTGAGGACCTGCTGGCTGACCTGCGCGGACACGCTACGGACGACGAGGGACCGCGGCGCCCGAAGCTGCTCGACGTCGAGGACGTCCCGTTCACCGCCCGCCTCGACGACTTCTTCACCGGTGGCCGAGTCCGCCACCCCACTCCGTCTGCGGCCCCCGCGGACCTGCTGCTCCGCGCGCTGGAGCCACCTGCGGTCAAGGTACGGAACATCCCGCTGCCGGATCTGCTCCGCCCGGTCTACAGGGGCTTAGCGAGCGAATAGCACCGCGCGTACCAGCCGTGCAGCCCTCTGATGCCCTTCTCATGCCGTAGCAGGCCGGGCGGGGCAGCCGTCGACCAGCTAATCACCGACCTCACAGGGGAATGTTCTGGCTGCGTGCTCGTCCGATGTTTGGCACACTGGAGACATGGACAAATCGCCCTTCAGCTACGCCGATACCAGGCCATACGCCGTGCCCGGGTTGCTGGAGGACCTGCACAGGCCCGAACACGGCGTGATCTAAACTCCCGCTCGCGCTGGCCTGGAGCGGTCGCCGCCAGTTCGATCTCGACGACGACTGGGTTACGAGCCGGTCTGCGGGCGGCGATGGAGTTTGGCGTCGGTGGGCAGGCCGTGGCGAGTGCGGTACTCCTCCGCCCCGGTGCCGTGTTCCCAGCGGGGCACCGGTTCAATCGTCACCTGGTGTCGGCATGTCGCCGACACCACACGAACGGCACAACATCGACGTGCTGCCCGAATGCGGCTGTGTGCCGCACCGAAGCGAGCTGTTCACCTCACGGAACGAGAAGTATCCGGCCGGACATCCGTCCCGCCTCCAGGCGGCGGTGTGCCTCGGCCGCGTCGACGAGCGGGAGGACGGCCTCGATGGCCGGCCGCGCCACGTCGCCGCGTCCGGCTGCCGCGAGGAACTCCGGAGAGTCGACGCCGAAGATGTCCGCAGCCCAGCCCGGACCACCGCAGCCGACGACTTGCAGGCCGCGTTCGCGGATCTTCGTCGAGTCGATCACGGCTGGCTCACCGCTTAGCGTTCCATACAGCAGCATGCGTCCCGTACTCGGCGCGAGGACATCGAGCAGCCGTCCGGCGACCGCGCCACCGACCATGTCGAACACAACATCGACGGTGCCGTCGGCCAACTCTTCGGACAGCCGGTCCGGCCAGCCCGGGTCGGAGTGGTCAACGACCAGCTGGGCACCGAGATCGCGCACCCGATCCCGGCCGGCCGCCGTGCCGGCCGTGGCGATGACCCGGCCAGCGCCAAGCTCGCGGGCTCGCGGCACGAGGTAGCCCCCGATCCGGACCGATGGTTCAGTTGTCCAGAGAGGGATGCATGCCAGAACCGAGGCGGGAACGCGCCGACGCTGCCCGCAACCGGGCGGCCATCCTGCGCGCGGCCGAACGGCTGCTCGTCGAGAACGGTCCCGACCGCGTCTCACTAGAACAGGTCGCCCAGGCCGCGGGCGTCGGCAAGGCCACCCTCTTCCACCGGTTCGGCAGCCGCTCCGGCCTTATGCGTGCACTGATGGAAGACCGGCTGCGAATGCTCACCGAGGCCATCGAGAACGGGCCCTCCCCGCTCGGACCCGGGCCACCCGCCACGGACCGACTACTCGCCTTCCTCGACGCCGTCATCGACCTCGCCACCCGCAACATCGCACTGGTCGCGGCGTACGAGAAGGCCGCCGAGGAAGAACGCCAGGCCGGCGACATCTACCAGTACTGGCACCGCCATGGCAGCAGCCTGATCACGGAAGCCCGCCCCGAACTGGACGCCGAACTCCTCGCCCACATCCTCCTCGGCGCCCTACACAGCGACCTTGTAGTCCATCTAGTCCGACGCGGCGACACCGACCGACTGACAGCCACACTCCACGAACTGGTCGGCAGTCTGCTCACCCCACGATCAGCGGACGGTTCACGACGCAACGATGAGGACATCATTTCCTGACAGATCGCCATCAGATCCCTCAAAGGCGGGGAACATGGCGTCGCAGGTGAACCCACGGGTACCGCAACACGTCCTCGTCGAAATATCCGCAGGTTCCACCGGGACGGTCCCATGATCGTGGCAGATGACATGGATCTCACCGCAATGTCGTATACCGGTGACAACGCTCCCTGTGACCACGCCACACATTTCGCGGTCGGCGTGCGCCCGAGCGAAACGACACCCCGACGTGTTGTCCGTTTTCGGTGGCGTGCCGGTCAAACCTGGGCCGGCTCCGGACTCCCAGGCCATCATCGACGGCCAGAATCCGGAGCCCGCTCTCCCTTCGCCGTTGGCTGGCTCAGAACATGCTCAAGTGTTCAACGAGTTTTCGAGCGGCCTCAATGGTGTTCTTGTCCGTTGTGATCGCGTGGTCGGCTTCCATCTGTTCTACGAGTTCGTCGGAGAACTGTGGGTATTCGAGCTCGTTCCTTCTCCTGCGCATGGTGCTGAAGGGCTCGAAAGTGCTGCCGAACTGGCCGAGCATCGCCTGCTGGACGGCGTAGTGCCCGCCGGTGGTGGTGGCGCGTAGCCCTTGGTGGGCGAGGAGCCCGGAACAGGCGAATCGGGCCGCGTCGTAAGCCAGGGTGTATGCGGAGTTCGGGTCATTTTCGCTGATGTCCTCGGCGCTGGCCAGCGTGGTGGTGGCTTTGCTCAGCCAGCCTGCTCCGTCCGCGGCGTCGCCTTTGATCCGCTGGAGTTCCTTGTCGGCGAGTATGTGTTCGATGTCGGCTTCCCGCGGGTCCACCAGGTCACGTGTGCTCCCGAGGGCTGATCGAAGGGGTGAGGTCGATGGTGGAACTCGATTTGATCTGGCGGATCAGGGCGTCGTCGGCGGTATGCCAGCGTCGCGGGCATGCGAGCACTGGGTTGACGGGCATTCCGATGCGGGTCTGGCTGCGGTCGGCCGCCGCGTACACGGTAGTTCGATCGGCGTCACCGACGACCAGGACGTCGATCGGAATGTCCGGAGGTCTCTCCTTGGCCACCTTCTTCTATCACGAACCCGACCACTGGAATGAAACGTCATCAGGTACGATTATCTGTAGACGGTTCGAGTCGGCCGATTCGGAGGTGACGGAATGAAGGCGCTGACGCCTGAGACGGCGGCGCAAGAAGGTATATCCCGCAGCGCGCTCTATCGCGCCGCCCGTAAGGGCCGCTACGAGCGGATCGCACGCGGCATCTACCTGCCCACCGACGACGCCACAGCCGACTGGGACTGGCTCGAAGCCACAACCCGCCGCCCGGAGGCAACGATCTGCCTCACCTCCGCGCTGGCCCATCACGACCTCACCGACGCGATACCAGCAGCACTGGACGTCGCGATCCCCCGCGGAACCCGCATCCCAGCCAGCAGCCCGTCGATCGCCTGGCACTCCTTCGACCGCGCCACATTCGATCTCGGCCGTGACGAGACCACCATCCCCGGCACGGACCTGACCATCGGCCTGTACTCCCCCGAACGATCAATCGCCGACGCGTTCCGGCTGCGGGGCCAGACCGGCTACGAACTCGCCCGCGACGCACTGAAAGAGTGGCTGCGTAGAGGTGGCAAACCAGCCACACTGATCGAGATCGCCTCCCGGCTTCCCCGCGCGAAACGGCCCGTCCTGCAAGCCCTGGACCTTCTCGCATGACCAGCGCCGGAGTGGAGGTCTTCCGCCGCCTTCAGGCCGCGGCACGATCAACAGCGGCAAAGACGGGCACCGCCGCACCGACCCAGGAATACCTCATCCGTCACATGCTCGAGTCCTTCCTCGACCGGCTGACCCGCACCGTCCACGCCGAGGACTTCGTGCTCAAGGGCGGCATCCTGCTCGCCGCCTACGGAGTGCGCCGCCCTACCAAGGACGCCGACGCCAACGCCGTCAGCGCCGACGTCACCACTGAACATATCGCCGACGTGGTCCGCGATATCGCCGCCGTCGACGTCGCAGACGGCGTCGACCTCGACACCGGAACGATCACTGTGCAGGAGATCCGCGAGCAGGCCGACTATCCCGGCCTGCGAGTCCGCGTGAAGGCGAAGATCGGCCCCTGGCAGGGCGTCGCTGCGTGGGACGTGTCCACCGGAGATCCGATCGTCCCCGCCCCCAGAATGATCCGCATCGACAGGGTTCTCGGCGACCCCATCGACTTGCTCGGCTACGCACCGGAAACCACCATCGCCGAGAAGGGCGTGACCATCCTCGAACGGGGCGTCACCAGCACCCGCTGGCGTGACTATGTAGATATCGTCCAGCTCGCCCGGCAGGGCATCGATGCGGACGACCTGCTGCGTTCCGCACGCGCAGTAGCCCGATACCGGGGCGTCCTGCTCGGCCCCGTCGCCCCGCACCTGGTCGGCTACGGCGAGGTCGGGCAGGCGAAATGGGCCGCGTGGCGACGCAAAGAAGGCCTCGAAGCTGCCTCTGAGGAGAATCTCGATGACCAGGTCACGCTCGTCGCCTCCCATCTCGACCCGGTGTTCGCCCGCGGTCCCGCATAGAACACGCCGGACTCCTCAACCCCACCGAGGGCCATAGGACTCAGCCGTTCGCGGCCCTCGAGGCAGCCCAGATGTCCGGCCGGATCCGGCCCCTGTCCGCGACTGGCAAGCTCGACGAGATCGACCACCCGGTGCTGGCCAAGGCATCCGCCCAGTTCGCCGACACCGATCAGATCCTGTTCAAGGTGAAGATCCAGCGCTGGCATGCGGCCGCCTGGCTGGAAGCGGACCTAGCGTGGATCATCGCTGCGGGCACCCGCGAGGACGGCGCCGTCGACGACTTCTATACCGCACTCGAAGCCGACGCGAAGGCCGCCCGTGCCCGCTACAACGCCGCGCACGCCGAGGCGATCACCGCCGCCACCTATGCCGGCATCTGCTGCCCGCAGAAGAGGATCGCGTCCGCTATCAAGCCGAAAGCGGCGTCCGCGCGCTGCGCCGCCTGCGCCAGGCGATCCACACGCTGACCTGTTCCTCGCTCCACGACGGGCATGAGCACAGTGTCGACCTTGGCACCAGTGTGATCGGCATCCAGGTCCGGGCCGAGGACGGGCACGAGACCTACTGCGCGGTCCGCATCACGGGCCCGGTACTTACCGATCTTGTGGCGCTGGTTGTGGAACTCGTACCAGGCTGCGACCCGCAAAGCTGGGCACCCGAGCTGCGGATGCCCGACCGGTCCTTGATCGGAAACGAGCAGATCTGGTCCACCCTCATAGACCCGCATGCCGCCGCCAAACTCCTCGACACCGAACCGGAATCATAAGCGTTCCCGGACCTGGTCAGCTGTCCTCCGCCGCACGGGGGTGATTCGTGGCGGCTTCAGCACCCGAGACCGGCCCACCGTTCTCGCGGTGATCAGGCTCGCTTCCTCCAGGCGCCGCACCTCGGGATGGAGGCCGGGACATTCAGGTCACGCGCGGGAGCCGCCAGTGTCCAGTCCTCATCTTGGTGGAGGAACGTAAGTATTCGGTAAACCCGTGGGGAATCTGTAGACCTTTGCAGGTCGAAAGGTAGACCACCTTCAAGATCCCACGACATCTCCGAACAGTTACGGAGGAACAGTGCTGCCAGCACTCGGGCTTGTGGCTCCGTACGAAAGAGAGGTACTAGCTGAGGCCCAACGCTTCGCATAAGCCGAAGATGTCTTCGGGATTTCCGAATGGTCAATGGTCGTGGCGAGTCGTGCGGGTTAGCCGGTACGGCCGTCACCTTGCTGGCCGCGGCCTGGGGCCCGTGATGGGTTCCGTAGATGCGGCGGACGTTGGCGAGTTGCTGCTCGCGGGCCCTCTTCGCATTCTCCGGGTCAGGCCGATCGCATGGCGCTCACCGCCGTCGCGTCCATGTAGTCGCGGGTGTGCACGATCTGCCCGTCGCGTGTCCGAATCACCAGGAGGCCGGGGATGGTGTACGGCTTGCCGTACGCCGTGACGTGTACCTCGTGCTCGACCACGACGACGTCGGGGTCGTCGCCCTTGTGGAGCGCGATGCGCCGGATCCGTACGACCTCGGCGGGTGAGGCGCTCCAGCTCTTGCCGTACCCGGCCCTGATCTCCTCGCGGCCGGTGTAGCGCTCGGGCATGCCGGGCATGCGGAACGGGAACTCGTGGACGCCGTCTTCGGCGTAGAGGTCGGCGAGGGTGTCGGCTGACTTGTCGCGCATGGCGGCGTGGAATCTCTCGACGATCTGGCTGATGGACATGGGGCCTCCTCGGGTCAATTTCGCTCTACAACCGTAGAGCGAAAAGGAGGCGTCGGTCAACGGCTGTAGAGTCAGCGCATGACCCTGTCGCGAGCCGAACGCAGGCAGCGAACCGAGCAGCGCATCCTGCAGTCGGCGCGCACGCTGTTCGCCGAGCGCGGGTTCGAGCGCACCACCATCCGGGCCGTCGCCGGCGCGGCCGGGGTGGATCCGGCGCTGGTCATGCAGCACTTCGGCAGCAAGGACGACCTCTTCAGACGCGCCGTTCAGGCGCCGCCGCCCCCGGAGCGGCTCGGCGGTCCTGAGGAGCTGGTCGAGCACCTGCTGGACACCCTTGGGCTGAAGATGGGCGGGTTGTCACAGCAGTCGCTGGCGATGATGCGCTCCATGCTCACCCACCCGGAGGCCGCCGAGTCGGCCAGGGCGGCGCTGGCCGCGCAGATTGAGCGCCTCGCCTCGGCCATCGACGCGCCCGACGCCCGGCTGCGCGCCGCGCTGCTGACCACGATCATGCTCGGGGTGACCGTCGGGCACCAGCTGCTGGATATCGAGGACCTGCACGACGTCCCTCAGCAGGAGCTGGCCAGGGTCCTGCGCCCCGTCCTCCACTCCCTCCTGTCCGCCTGAAACCCGGCAGATCCCGTACGGCTCACCCGGACCGCCGCCGTGGGCGGGCCTCCGTCCAGTGCAGGCCTGCATGCCCAGAGAGACTGAACCCCCAGGTGAGATGCCTCGCACCACCGGGAGGAACCGCACCGGTGGACCGACTCCCAAGGGGTCCAGCCGAGTAAGCCCACCCGAGTGGCGGGCCAAAATGTCGGTGGGCTCTTCTATCGTGGGTTCTCGAACATGCGTGCGATACTGGGGAGGCTGGAGTGATTGCGGATGCGGTGGCGGCGGAGCGGTTTATGCGGGCCGCGATGCTGGGTGTGGCGATGGCGGTGGAGGCGCAGCGGATCCTTCGGGTGCATATGGGGGAGGGGTCTGTGTCTGGTGGGGCTGGGGCGGAGGTCGCGGTGGATATTCCGTTTCCGGACTCGACGGTGATGGCGGCGGTGCTTGATGCGGCGGCCACCTGTTTCCCGGAGGCCATCGGGCCGCCGGAGTCGGCGCGGCAAGCGGTGTTACGTCCGCTGTTAGACCTGGCGGCGCTTGCGGAGAACTCCTGAACTCTCGGTGACGTGGGTGGGAGGTTGGTGCGGTCGTGGAGCCGGTAGCGTCTTCGTATGTACATACTCTCCGTGAATGTCGGGCGGGCGGTCGACGCTGAGTGGGCGGGCAATCTGAAACGGACGGCGATCGACAAACGTTCGGTTGAGGGCCGGGTCGCGGTGATGGTCAATGGGCTCGGTGGGGATCAGCGGGCCGACATGGTGGCGCACGGGTCTCCTGATCAGGCTGTCTATGCGTACGCGCGGGAGGATTACGACTGGTGGGAGCCGCAGTTGGGGCATGAGCTGCGGAATGGGAGGTTCGGGGAGAACCTGACCACGTCGGGTGTCGATCTGGGTCAGGCCGTGCTGGGAGAGCGGTGGCGGGTGGGCACGGCTGTGCTTGAGGTGACTGCTCCGCGTATTCCGTGTGTGGTGTTCCGGAACTGGCTCGATGAACAAGGCTGGATCAAGCGGTTCACCGCCGCCGCGCGTCCCGGGACGTACTTCCGGGTTGTCGAACTGGGGGAGTTGGGTGCCGGAGACGACATCGAGGTCCTGTCCCGGCCATACGACAGCGTCACGATCACGGAGGCATTCCACGCCTATTACGGCAATCGAGATCTGATGCGCAGAATCTTGTCCTTCCCCGGACATTCCTCGGCCTGGGATCGGGTGGCAGAACGCGTCCTCAAGGGCGAAATCACGCGATAGAACCCATCGGCGAAGCGGGAGAGACCCCGGCGGTCTGGCACGGGTGCTCGAAGCTCAGTCGTGACGGCGGGTGCGTGAATGTTCGATCTCGGAACAGGCCGGAACGGCTTGGAACGCCTACTGGAGTGATACCCGGGCGGCCACGCGAGACGCGAGGCATCTCCCTGCCCTGGTCGTGCCCCGCGGAACCGCGGGTCATCGTAACTCTGCCATGACCCGCCGCATGTCGGAGATCGCCCGCAATGTGCCGCTCAGGGTGCCGGTCACCTTGGAACGCCCCGCCCGGGCCAGGTAATCGACCTCCACCTCGGAGATCCGCCAACCGGCCGCGGCGGCGCGCAGCACCATCTCCAGCGGGTAGCCGAAACGGCGGTCGGTCAACCCGAGCTCCAGCAACGCGGAACGTCTGGCCACGCGCATGGGACCGAGGTCGTGCAGTTGCGCGCCCGTGCGTCGGCGCAGGATGCCGGCCAGTACGGCGTTGCCCAGCCGCGCGTGCCAGGGCCATGCGCCCGCGGCGCGGGGGACGCGCCGTCCCAGCACCAGGTCGCTGCGCCCGTCGAGCACCGGAGCGGCCACCAGGGGAAGCCGTTCGGGGTCGAGTGAGGCGTCGGCGTCCATGAAGCAGACCAGCTCGGTGGAGGCGGCCAGCAGTCCGGCGTGGCAGGCGGCGCCGAACCCCCGTACGGGTTCGTGCACCACCATCGCCCCGAGATCGCGGGCCACTTCCGCCGAGCGGTCGGTGGAGCCGTTGTCGACCACGATCGGCCGGTAACCGGCGGGCATGCGCCCGAGCACCCACCCGAGCGCGGCCTCCTCGTTCAGGCAGGGCAGAATCACCTCGACCTTGGTGACCATCATGACCAGGCGAACTCCTTCATGCCGGCCTCGAAGCCGACCTCGGCCCGGAAACCGAGTTCACGACGGGCCCGCTCGGGAGAGGCGACTATGTGGCGCACGTCGCCCAGCCGGTAGTCACCGGTGACCTGGGGATCCGGCCCGCCCCGCTCGGCGGCCAGCGCACCGGCCATCTCGCCCACGCTGCGCGGCGCGCCGCTGGCGATGTTCCAGGCCCGGAGCTCACCGTGCCGAGGGGTCGCGTGCACGGCCGCGAGATTGGCGCGGGCGACGTCGCGCACGTGCACGAAATCGCGGAGCTGGCGGCCGTCCTCGAACACCTTCGGCGCCCGGCCCGCCGCCAGCTCGGAGCGGAAGATGGCCGCCACGCCGGCGTAAGGGGTGTCGCGGGGCATGCGCGGCCCGTAGACGTTGTGATACCTCAGCGCCGCCGCACTCCCTCCGGTCTCCCTGGCCCAGTTGGCGGCCAGGTGTTCCTGGGCGAGCTTGCTGCTGGCGTACGCGTTGCGCGGATCGGGCGGCGCGTCCTCCCCGATGGCCGTGCTGCGCACCGCGTCGCCGCAGCGAGGGCAGCGAGGGTCGAAGCGGCCCTGTTCCAGGTCGGGCACGGCACGCGGACCGGGTCGGACCTGGCCGTGCTCGGCACACTCGTAGCATCCTTCGCCGTAGATCACCATGGACGAGGCCAGTACCAGTCGCCCGATCGAATGCCTGGCCATGGCGGCCAGCAGCTCGGCCGTGCCGTACACGTTGACCGAGGCGTAGTCCGGCAGGTCGGAGACATCCACGCCGAGACCGACCTTGGCGGCCTGGTGCACGACGAGATCCACGCCTGGCAGCAGCCGGTCCAGGATCCCCGCGTCGCGCACGTCCGCGCCGGTCCGCAGATCCAGGCCGACGACGTCATGACCGGCCGCCTCCAGCACTTCCACCACGTGACCGCCGATGAAGCCGGCCGAGCCGGTGACCATCACTCTCACGCCGCCGACGGTAACCCGCCTCGGTGGCTCCGCCGAAGCCACGTTCGCACTTCGTAAGGCTTCTTACGGAGTGCGTACGGCCTGGGCGGGCGTGGTCACGCGCCGGGCCCGGAGTGCGAGGCTTCCGCTCGTGAGCCGAACCACGATCTACCTCAGCGCGGCACTCCTGGCTCTGGCGGCCGTCGTGTTCAGAATGGTGAGGGAGCCGCCTCGCCTGGGCTGGTATCTGCTGGCCTGGGGGCTGTTCGCGGCGTCGCTGTGGCTGGCCCGGCGAGCGCCGGAGCGCCGGATGGATGCGCTAGTCGTCGCCGGTGGGATCATGCTGGCCGGGATCGGGCTGGCGGCGCCGCCGAACTCCAGCACCGACTCCTTCCGGTACGCGTGGGACGGCCGGGTGCAGGCCGCGGGCATCTCGCCGTACGACCACCCACCGGCCGATCCGGCGCTCGTGCTGCTGCGTGACGATTGGCTCTTCCCGTCCGGCTGCGAGGCGCGCGACCTGTGGCCCCTGCCCGAGGGAGGTTGCACCCGGATCAACCGGCCCACTGTGCCCACGATCTACCCGCCGGTCGCGCAGGGGTACTTTCTGCTGGTCCACTGGCTGGCGCCGGAGGGTTCCCGGCACAAGGCCCTCCAGTTCGGCGGCTGGGCCATGACCGTCCTGACGCTGCTGGCACTGTGCCGGCTGGCTGGCGCCCGCCGGGCGGCGTACTGGGCGTGGTGCCCTGCCGTGCCGGTGGAGGCCGTGAACAACGCGCACGTCGACATGCTCGGCGTGCTGCTGGTGGTGCTCGCCTTCGGCGCCGTGCGCTCCCGCGGGGTGTTGCTCGGCGCCGCGGTGGCGGCCAAGCTGTTGCCCGCCACCGCGCTGCCCGGCGCGCTCTCCGGAGTCCTGGCGAACGGAGTGGCCTGGCGGCGCATTCTCGCGATCGCCGTGCCCGCCACGCTGGTCGTGGCCTTGACATACCTGCCGTACGTGTTGGCCTCGCGAGCCCCGGTGCTGGGCTACCTACCGGGCTACCTCCAAGAGGAGCAGTACGGAACACCCGCGGACGGCAACCGCTACGCGGTTCTTCGGCTGCTCATGCCGGACTCGTGGGCGCCCTACGCCGCGATCCTGCTACTCGCCCTGGTCGTCTTTTACGTCCTGCGGTACGGCGACGCCGATCGGCCCTGGCAGGGGGCACTGATGGTCAGCGGATGGTTGCTGCTGCTGTTCACGCCCGGGTACTCCTGGTACGCGCTGCTGGTCGTCGCGCTGGCCGCCATGGACGGAGCGTGGGAGTGGCTGGGTGTGGCCTTGGCGGGCGCGATCGCCTATGCCGTCGGCCCGGCGATGAAGGACAGTCCCGCGACCCCGCTCTACGCCCTCGCCGCGCTGGCCGCGCTGATCGGCTGGGTCGTGCGACAGCCCCGGCAGGCAGGAGCACGCCAATGAACCTTTGCCGCCATCGCCTTGCTCGCGGTGGCGGATCACCTGCTGTCCCGTCACGTAAGGATTGAACGCTCTGAATACCGTCGATCCCACCCCCCAGATCGTGATCATCGCTAAAGAGCCGGTGCCCGGGCGGGTCAAGACCCGGCTGACCCCGCCGTTCAGCCCGGCCCAGGCGGCCGCCCTCGCCCAGGCCGCGCTCCAGGACAGCCTGCGCGCCGTCGCCGCGACGCCGGCGACCCAGCGGGTGCTGGCACTGGACGGACTGCCGGGCAGCTGGCTGACCGAGGGATTCGTGGTGATCCCGCAGCGCGGCGCGGGCCTGGACGAGCGCCTGGCGGCGGCGTTCGCGGACGCCCACCGGCTCCGGCCGGACCCCGTCGTGCTGATCGGCATGGACACCCCGCAGGTCACCCCCGCCCTGCTCGGTGCCGCGGCCGAGGCGCTGGAGCGTCACGACGCCGTGTACGGCCCGGCCGCCGACGGCGGCTTCTGGCTGCTCGGCCTTCGAGAGCCGGATCCCACGCTGCTGGTGGGCGTGCCCATGTCCCACCCGGAGACCGGCAAGCTCCAACTCGACCGGCTGGAGCGGGCCGGGCTGGCGGTCCACCACCTGCCCGAGCTGACCGACGTCGACACCGCGGCGGACGCCATCGCGGTGGCCGCCCAGGCGCCTGAGACCTGTTTCGCCGCCGCGATGAGAGAACTCGGCCGATGATGGGACAGATCTACGCCGACGCGCTCGCCGGAGAAACCGCCGAGATCGAGTACGTGGACGGCGCCCGCGTCGCGCTGGAGACCGCACGCTGGTTCGAGCCCATCGACGGCGACGAGGAGCTCCTGAGCCGATGTTCCAGCCCGACTCTGGACATCGGCTCCGGACCCGGACGCCTCACGGCCGCGCTGACCCGGCGCGGAATCCACGCACTCGGCATCGACATCACACCACGCGCCGTCTACCTGACCCGCCGAGCCGGGGGTTTCGCCCTGCTCCGGGACGTCTTCGACGATGTACCAGGCAGCGGCCGGTGGGCGACGGCGCTGCTGGCCGATGGAAACATCGGCATCGGTGGCAATCCCGAGACGCTGCTGCGCCGGGTCAGGCAGCTGGTCCGGCCGGGCGGCACGGTCGTGGCCGAGCTCGCGCCGCCGGGGACGAGAAGCCGGGTCGACCGCGTCCGGCTACGCCGGGGCGGCGCGGCGGTCGGGGAGTGGTTCGGCTGGGCGACCGTTTCGGCGAACGACATCCGGCGCGTTGCCCAGGCTGGCGGATTCCCGGAGGCAGACTGCTGGGCCGCGCACGGCCGCTGGCTGGCGTGCCTGCGCTAGACGGGCTGGTCGACCGTACCTCGAGGGCGAGCCGATACCGGCCGTCGGTGGGTGTAGAGTCGCGCCGGGTGCTGCAGAAACGTTACGTCACAGCTGAGGGTGAGGGTCGTGGGCAAGCGGATCACCATCAAGGATCGCGGTCGCGGCGAACGTGTCGGTGACGACGGTGTCGGACTCGCTGACCGGCAAGGGGCGACTGCCGGCCGAGACCCGCGAGCGTGTGCTGCGCATCGCCGAGCGGCTCGGCTACCGGGCGAGCACGGCGGCCAAGAACCTGCGCGCCGCCCGTACTGGGATCTTGCTGATGTCGATCTGCACGCCTGACACCGACGACGCGACGAGCTGGAACATCGAGTTCTTCATCCGGGTCATGAGCGGCGCCTCCGAGCATGCCTTCGCGCGCGGCTACGCCCTGGCGATGACGCCGCTGACGGTGTCGCGCGACTCCTCACGGGTGCCGTGCGACGGCGTCGTCGTGGTCGACCCGGTCGCGGATGACCACCTCGTACGCAGGGCGGAGGCGGAGCGCCTGCCCCTGGTGACCGTCGGCCGGCTCGGCGGCCACCAGGAGTACGTGGACAACGACATCCCCACGCTGGTCGCAGAGGTGCTCGACCACTTCGCCGCGCAGCGGGCTCGCAGGCCGGCGCTCATCTCCAGCGTCACCGACGCCTCCTACACCGCCGCCGCCGTCGCGGCGTACCGGCGGTGGTGTGGCCGACACGGCACCGAGCCTCGCGTGGTCATCGTGTCCGGAGGGCTGTCCGAGGAGGCGGCACGTACGGCCGCCGCCGAGCTGTTCGCCACCGACCCTCCGGACGCGATCTTGGCCACGCTGGACAGCCTTGCCAAGGGCGTGTCCACCGCTGCGCGGGCAGCCGGGATCGCCGTTCCCGGGCGGTGCCTGATCGCCAGCCTCGCCGACAGCGCGTCCATCGCCGGCGCGCCGATCCCGATCACCGCCGTGGACCTGAACCCCGCCGCGATGGGCCGGGCGGCGGCCATGCTGATCGACCGCGTCGAGTCGGGCGGCCTGACGGGCCCCGTCCTGATCCCAGCCGAGCTGAGGATCCGGGCGAGCAGCGAGCGCGCCACGGATCAGGACCTGTCGTACTAATGGAAAGTTGCTAAATGTACTGCCACTGCGGTCCTGACCAGGCATGACAGTGGGGTGGCAGGCTGTTGAGCGGGTTTCCCATCAGTAGATGCCGTCGTCGCGGCGCAGCCGCAGGTAGTCGAGCTGCGGTGGCACCGGGCGACGTACCGGGACTTCGCAGACGAGTACCGCCTCCTCCCCGCCGGCCTCGGCTAGGACGGCGCCGTCGGGGCCGACGGCGCGGGACCCTCCGACCAAGGTCAGGGCACCGGCCCTGCCCACCGCGTTGACGTAGACGTGTGGGAGCCGGTTGTCCAGGGCGCGGGCCCGGGAGGCCAGCTCGTGGTCGGCGAAGTATGGCTCCATGTTGGCCGCCACCGTGACCAGCAGTTCGGCGCCGCGCAGCGCGAGCGTGCGCGCGGGCTCGGGGAACTCGACGTCGAAGCAGATCAACACGCCCAGACTGGTGCCGCCGACCTCGATCGGGACCAGTTCCCGCCCGGCGGCGAAGGCATCCGCCTCGTCGCCGAACAGGTGCGTCTTGCGGTAGACCCCAGCGACGCGGCCGTCGGGTCCGATGGCGAGGGCCGAGTCGTACACGGCGGAGCGCGCGTTCGGCCAGCCCGGTGACCAGCGCCGCGTCGGCGCGGCGGCACGCGGCCCGCAGTACGCCTACCTCGGTGCCGTAGATGGAGCCCGGTCTCGGGTTCCAGGGAGATGACGCTGCCCTCCACGATGCGCTGGTCGCGGTCCATCAGTCCAGGGCGGTAGATCGTGGGCAGCTCGCAGGCGCGCAGCCCGACGCCGTGGCCCATGGCGTACGGCGTGGTGGGCAGGCCCTGCCCGGCCAGATAGTCGTTGACGGCCCGGTCCACCTCGGAGACCAGCACGCCCGGTTTGGCCGTCTCCTCGCCGATGCGGTGGGCGGTGAACTTCGATGTGGGTGATCTTGTCGCGGCTTGCGCTGCTAGGCCCCGGTCAAGGTCGAGAAGCTTTAGCACGTGGGGCTAATTGAGTGGAGGTGGTGGAGGAGCTTTGGTTAGAGTCCTTGCTCTTTGCTGAAGATCGTGAAGGAGATCCTCATGGGCGACGACGCCCCCAACGTGTGGATTCAGGCTGACATCGTGACTCCGATGGCCATCCGGGTGGCGGCCACGCTGCGGATCGCCGACCACATCACGCAGGACATCACGACCGCCGCCGAGCTCGCCAAAGTCACGGACACCGACCAGGATGCGCTGGAGCGTCTGCTTCTTCATCTCGTCACCGCTCGCATCCTGACCCGCGACCAAGACCATTACGCCTTGACCCCGGGCGGGGAGACCCTTCGCGACGACCATCCCGAAGGGCTGCGCCCGATGCTGGACGTGACGAGCATGATCGGGCGGGCCGATCTCGCCTTCATCCACCTGCTGCACAGCATCCGCACCGGAGAGCCGTCCTTCGCCCGCCAATACGGCCGCCCCTTCTGGGAGGACGTCGCCGCCGACCCCACCCGCCTGGCCGAATACGACATCCAGATGGGCGTGGACGTCTCCGGCGACGCTCCGCACGTCGTGGCGGGATTCGACTGGGGCTCGCTCACCCACATCATGGACGTCGGCGGCGGCAACGGCACCCTGCTCACCGCCATCCTCGACGCCTACCCCACCCTCCGGGGCACCGTCTTCGACCAGCCGGACACCGCGGCGGCCGCCCACGAAACCCTCACCCGGGCAGCCCTGACCGACCGGGCCGACACCATCGGCGGCAGCTTCTTCGACCCTCTCCCCAAGGGCCTCGACGGCTACCTCCTCTCGGCCGTCATCCACGACTGGGACGACCCCTCCGCCATCGCCATCCTCCGCCGCTGCGCCGAAGCCGCCACTCCTGACGCCTCCGTCTTCGTCATCGAGAAAATAGGCGCCGACGGCGAATCCCTCCGCACCGGCATGGACCTCCGCGTCCTCGTCTACATGGCCGGCAAGGAACGCACCACAACCCAACTGACCACCCTCGCCAACACCGCCGGCCTCACCCTCACCGCCGTCCACCCCGCAGGCGACCTCTCCATCCTCCAGTTCACGTGCTGACCCACCCTTGAACAACGCCGAGCGGGTTGCTCTGGAGCCGCTGCTTCCGGCGCAGCCCGCTCGTGGCGGTCAGTGACCACCGGCAAAGTCGTCAACGCGATCTGCGGGATCAAGCGCACCGGGTCGCCGTGGCGTGACCTGCCCGAACGCTACGGGCGCCGACGCCTGTAAAGAGGGCTCGGCCGCGACCAATCGCGGGCGTGCCAAGGGATCGGACGCTCCCGCGGTGGCTGACCATGCATTGAGGACGGAAGCCCTTCTGGCAGAGATCTGGGCCCAGGCGTCGGCACGTCCCCGGCTGCGAAGCCGCTGCCGCTTGGGCTGCCGGAGCTGAGCTGTAGATCGGCGTCAGCGGGCCTTGGTCGTGGCGTGGTGGGGGTTGTCGGCGCGCAGGCGTCCGAGTGCCGTGCCGAGGGCCGCGCCGCCGACCGCACCCATCGTCCAGAAGGCGATCATGCCGACGAGGAATTCCGGACGCAGGACGTCGAGGACCGCCGATTGCCACGTCGGCGGCACGGCGTCGCCGGTGCTCAGGTAACCGGCCTGCTCATTTGCCCAGACCACGGCCTCGGGAATGCCGACGGCGAGCACCGCCACCAGGGCGGCGAGCCCGGCCAGGGCTCCGGCGCGCAGCCCTGAGCCGAAGGATCGGTTGCGCCAGGCCGTGGTGAGCGCGACGGCGAGCAGCAGGACGCTGGGGACGGCCATCCAGAAGCCGAGCACGCCGCCCCGGCCGTGCTCCAGCGACCAGCGCGAGGCGGCGAACGACCCAGCCGCCACGACGACCGCCACCCCGGCGGCCCGTGCCCACGCGCCGGGCGGTTGCCCGTACCGCAGCGCGGTCCACACCCCGCCGAGGGCGAACCCGCGGCGCTCGGCCGGTGGGTCGATCGCCGCGAGCTCGGACCGCAGCGCGGCACCCCACGCGGACCGGCTCTCGGGCAGGTCGGCGGTGGCCAGGTCGAGCAGGAGCTGCCAGACGTCGCGTACCCCGTGCCGACGGCCCGCGGTCTCGGTGCGGGAGCCGAGCGCCGCTCCGAGGACGGGCCACGGCAGTGCCCAGATCAGCGCGCCAAGGAAGACCTCGAACGGTATCAGCAGGTCGCCGTCGGCGAGGTTCGCGACGATCGGGAACCTGTCGGGCTCCGCCAGGTAGGCGGCGCGCAGCGGCAGATGCGCGGACGCGGTGCCGACGGCTACGGCGACGAGGGTGAGCAGCCCGGCGACGGTACCGGCCCCGAAGCCGCGGGCACGGGCCACGGCGGCCGCGGCCAGGCCGGCGAGTGCGGCGCACCCGACCGCCGCGAGCAATCCGAGCATTATGGCCAGCAGCGCCATGTCGAAGCCCCAACGCGGGCCGTACGTGACTGTGGCGAGATACGCGCGCTCCAGGCCGGCTGTGAGCACCCCGGCGGCAGCGGCGACAGCGATCAGTCCCGGCCACACGGGGCGTCCGATGCTGTCCCGCGACGCGGCGCGGGTGCGGGCGGCGAGAGCGCCCGCACCACCCTGGCGTACGGCGTCACGCAGCCGGACCGTGAGCACCACGATCGCGAGCAGGGGCGCCGGTGCGAGCACCACCAGGAAGAGGAGGAGTTGGAGCATCGAAGGTCTCCGAACAGCAGGGGGGCCAGGGTCGAGGGGTCGCGGTCAGGTGGTTCTGGGCGTGAGCCGGGCCGCGTCCGGGGCGGGTGCGCCTTCGCGGGCCCGCTCCGACGCGGCAACGGTGCGCGCGAGTTCGGCGCCCGCGGTGGTGAGCCGGTACAGATGCCGGGCCGGCCGCCCGCGCGGCGGGTCGGCCTCCCAGCAGGTCTCCACCTGCCCGCGCTCGGTGAGGCGGATGAGGATCGGGTAGACCGTGCCTGCCTTCAGACCGAGGGCGCGGCACAGGTCGTAGCCGTGGCTCCAGTCCGCGCCTGTCTCGGCGAGGGCGCTGAGCACAGCCGCGGTCTGCGGGGAGGGTCGTCGTACGCGTGCCATGACTCTAATATCTATCTAGATAGAGTTAATGCGCAAGACCCCCTCATGAAGTGGAGACCGATGCTGCGGGCCAACCCCCGCGTGGCTTTGCCACCGGGGGGAAGCCCAGCTGACGTGGACGCGCCCGGCCGAGGAACCCGGCCGGGCGCGTCGATTGCATAGGGTCTTGGGCGGCCTTGTCGACCGCCCGGAACCGTGGGGGTTAGCGGAGGACGGTGTAGAGGGCCTTGGTTAGGGAGGCCTTGTTGTCGTCCTGGTCGATGGACCACATCATGGAGCCGCCGAGGCCCTTGAGGCGGATGTAGGCCGCCTTTTCGAGGATGACGGCCGGATCGTCGTAGGACCAGAACTCGTTGCCGTCGTAGAGCCAGAGGGTGCCGGTGAGCAGGTCGCGGTAGCGCTTGCCGGGCTTGTTGACCAGGTCCTTGTAGTCTTCGGTGCCGGGTGCCCACTTGCCGGGCGCGGGGCCCGTGGCGGGCTTCCAGAGGCCGTTGCCGCCCGCGGTCACGCCGGTCCAGCCCTGGCCGTACGCGGGGATGCCCACCACGATCTTGCGCTTGGGGGCGCCGCGGGAGATGTAGTCGCGGACGGTCTGGTCCACGCTGTACTTGACCGGGTTCGGGTCTTTCCTGTCGGTGAACAGGTTGCCGTTGTGGCCGGTCTGGAGCTCCCAGGAGCCGTGCAGGTCGTACCCCTGGATGGTGGCGAAGTCGAGGTAGCTGAAGACCTTCTGGACCTCGAAACCGGAGTCGATCTTCGCGGCGGCGGCCGGGAGGAAGGCGGTGAGCTCGTCCTTGCGGTCGTAGGCCTTCATCTGGCGGCGGAGTTCGGCCAGGAAGAGGGTGAAGTTCTGCTTGTCCTCGGGGCGGATCACGTTGCCGGCGTTGCCGTCCGAGCTGGGCCACTCCCAGTCGAGGTCGATGCCGTCGAAGACGCCCGCGCCCGCGCCGGGGGCCGAGCCGGGCAGGTTGCCCTTGAGCCACAGGTCGATGCAGGAGGCGGCCAGCTTGGAGCGCCCAGCGGGGGTGAGGACGGCGTCGGAGAAGTACGCGGAGCCCGTCCAGCCGCCCAGCGAGATCAGGACCTTGAGCTTGGGATACTTGGCCTTCAGCTTCTTGAGCTGGTTCATGTTGCCCTGCAGCACGCCGGTGCCGTCGTCGGCGACACCGTCCACGCTCTGCTCGGCGGGCACGCCGCGCTGCCAGTCGGCCCACGGGTCGGCCGAGTAGCAGTCACCTTGCTGGTTGACGAAGCCGAACGCGTAGTTGATGTGGGTGAGCTTGGCGGCGGCGCCGCTGGTGTCCACGTCCTTGACGTGGAAGTTCCGTCCGTAGATGCCCCACTGGATGAAGTAGGCCACCCGCTTGAACTGGGAATCGTGTGTACGCGTCTGCGCCTGCGCCGGGGGTGCGAGCGCCACCCCTAAGAGGCCGGCGACGGCGGCGGCGAGGAGAGGGCGAAGAAGTCTCGTCACAGGTGTCTCCGCTGGTGAAAGGAGAAACTTATAGGAAAGTTTCCTTTAAGTTTCTGGGATCATAGAATCCCCTGACCGCCGCGTCAATGACGCTCAGTGGTCTGAGCAGGGAGGCGGGCGCGGCAGACTGGGGGAATGCCTTCCGTGCTGCCTGATGGCGATCTCGTGCCGGAATCCGGCGAGCTGCCGGGCGGCGCGCTCGCGACGCTCGGGGAGCGGCCGTTCGGGTTCTATGTGCACATCCCGTTCTGCGTGACCCGCTGCGGGTACTGCGACTTCAACACCTACACGGCCGCCGAGCTGGGGCCGGGCGCGTCCCACCAGGACTACGCGGACACCGCGATCGACGAGGTACGGCTGGCGCGCCGCGTGCTCGGCGACACCGCGCTTCCGGTGCAGACCGTCTTCTTCGGCGGCGGCACGCCCACACTGCTGGCCGCCGACGACCTTGTCCGGATATTGCGGGTGATCGACGCGGAGTTCGGGCTCACGGCCGGGGCCGAGGTCACCACGGAGGCCAATCCGGAGTCGGTCGGGCCGCGTTCGCTGGAGACGCTGCGGGCGGGCGGGTTCACCCGGGTGAGCTTCGGGATGCAGAGCGCGCGGGAGCACGTGCTGCGGGTGCTCGATCGGCGGCACACGCCGGGGCGGGCGGCGCACGCCGTACAGGAGGCCAAGGAGGCCGGGTTCGGGCACGTCAACCTGGATCTGATCTACAGCACGCCGGGGGAGAGCGACGACGACTGGCGGGCGTCGCTGGAGGCGGCGATCGAGGCCGGGCCCGATCATGTGTCCGCGTATTCGCTGATCGTCGAGGACGGGACCAAGCTGGCCGCGCGCATCCGCCGGGGCGAACTGCCGATGCCCGACGACGACGTGGCCGCCGACCGCTACCTCATCGCCGACGAGCTGCTGTCCAAAGCCGGGTACGGCTGGTACGAGGTCTCCAACTGGGCGACCTCAGCAGCCGGGCAATGCCGTCACAACCTGCTCTACTGGACGGGCGGCGACTGGTGGGGCGTCGGCCCCGGCGCGCACAGCCACGTCGGCGGCACCCGCTGGTGGAACGTCAAGCACCCCGCCGCGTACGCCTCCCGCCTGGCCGCCCGCAAATCCCCGGCCCACGCCCGCGAGATCCTCACCCCCGACGACCGCGCGATCGAACGCGTCATGCTCGAACTCCGCCTCTCGTCCGGGTTCCCGCTCGCCGACTTCACCCCCGGGGTACGGCCCGCCCTGGCCCAGGCACTGGCAGATGGCCTATTGGAGGTCGACGCCTTCAAAGCGGGCAAGGCCGTCCTCACCCTCCCCGGCCGCCTGCTGGCGGACGCCCTCATCCGGGACCTGACCTGAGTCAGCTGAGATCCTGGACCGTGACGAAGTCGATCAATTCTTCGACGCGAGCCAGCAACTCCGGCTCCAAATCCGCATATGTCGACACCCGTCCAAGAATGTGACGCCAGGCTTCCGCCGGATCGCGTCGCCAGCCGAGAGCGGCGATGACGCCTTCCTTCCACGGCACCCCACGCGGCACGACCGGCCACGCCGCGATCCCGGCCACGGACGGCTTGACCGCCTGCCAGATGTCCACATACGGATGCCCCACGACCAGTACATCGGGCCCCGCGACCTGAGCGGCGATGCGGCTCTCCTTGGACCCCGGCACCAGATGATCGACCAGAACCCCGAGCCGCCGCCCGGGTTCCGGGCCGAACTCCGCGACGATCTCCGGCAGGTGGTCGACTCCTTCCAGGTATTCGACCACCACCCCCTCCACCCGCAGATCGTGCCCCCAGATCTTCTCGACCAGCGAGGCGTCGTGCACGCCCTCGACGTAGATCCGGCTCTCCCGCGCGACCCGGGCCCGCAGCCCCTCGACCGCGATCGACCCGGACGCACTGCGCCGCGGGCCTGAGGAGCCGGACGGCCGCACCAGCGTCACCGGCTTGCCGTCCAGCAGGAACGCGGCGGGGGCGAGCGGAAAGAGCCGCCGCCGCCCGTGCCGGTCCTCCAGCGTGACGGCCTCCTTGTCGCAGGCCACCACGGCCCCGCAGAACCCCCCGTCCGCGTCCTCGACGACCAGGTCGAGTTCCGCGGGGATCTGCGGGATCTTGCCCCGCAGTGGCCGTCGCCAGTCTTCGGAGAGCACGTCCCGCTCGTACATGCCGAGAAAACTAGTACATCAACTGCCGCTTGCGGGCGCCGCTGCGCTTGACCAGCACCACGATGGTCACCACCACCGCGAACAGGAACCCGAGGATGGGCAGCGCGAGCATCGCCAAGCCGCCGCCCACGGCCGCGGCGGCCTCCCCGGATGCCAGTTCCTTGCCGACGCCGAACTTGACGCCCTCGCCGACGCAGTTGACCTGGTACTGCCCGGCGGCCGGAACGCCCACCTTGAAGAGCAGCTCCCAATTGTCGCCATTCACCGTCAAATTTTGTGAAACGGTCGGCTGGGTCAGGGTTGGCTTCTGGCTGGGGTCGGCGCCCTGTACCTGGCACTCGACATCGGTGGCCTGGTTGGCGGCGGCCCAGATCGCGGGCTTGTCGGCCGGGTTGAGCTGGACCGTGACGGTCTCCCCGCTGGAGAGGGTCGTCGTCGGCGCGGCGTCGTTGATAGTGGAGAAGATGGATCCGGCGAATCCGGCGATACCCACGACGAGTAAGACCAGGAACAGGACCCAGGAAAGCACGATCCACAGCACCCGGGGCCGGATCGGGGGCCGCGGGGCGGCATACGGGGGCGGCGGAGCGCCGTACTGGCCGTAGTTCTGCTGGCCGTAATTTTGACTGTAGGGAGAACTCATAACACCAAAGTGTGGGGGTTCCCACTTGTGGGACGTTTGCAGTCGACTTGGTCTTCTTGCCCGGCTGCTGTTATCGCACCGTGGAGGCGCTGGCCGTACACTTGGCACTCGGGACAATCGAGTGCCAGGGGAGGTGAGCACGTGGTTGACGACCGGAAGCTGGCGGTGCTACGCGCCATCGTCGAGGACTATGTGTCCACCAACGAGCCGGTGGGCTCCAAGGCGCTGGCCGATCGCCACAACCTGGGTGTCTCGCCCGCCACCATTCGTAACGATATGGCCGCTCTGGAGGAGCAAGGCTACATTCACCAGCCGCACACGAGCGCCGGGCGGGTGCCCACCGACAAGGGTTACCGGCTGTTCGTGGACCGGCTGTCCCAGGTGAAACCGCTGACCGGGGCCGAGCGCCGGGCGATCGAGACGTTCCTGGCCGGCGCCATCGACCTGGACGAGATCGTGACCCGCACCGTGCGGCTGCTGGCGCAGCTCACCAGGCAGGTCGCGGTGGTGCAGTATCCGTCGCTGACCAGATCCACGGTCCGGCATGTGGAGATCGTTCCGCTGGCCGACCGCCGGGTCATGCTGGTGCTGATCACCAACACCGGCCGGGTCGAGCAGCGGGTGGTCGACCTGCCCGACGCGATCGGCGACGATCGGGTGGCCCACCTGCGGGCGGTGCTGAACGCCTCGCTGGACGGCTGCGGCCTGTCCAACGTGCCGGACAGGGTGGCCGACCTGCCCGACCGGCTGTCGGCGGAGGACCGCCCCGTCGCGGTCACGCTGCTGTCGGTGATCCTGGAAACACTGGTCGAGCGGCATGAAGAGAAGATCGTCTTCGCCGGGGCGGCCAACCTCGCGGCGGCCGACTTCAGCGTGGGCCTCCGCGACGTGCTGGAGGCTTTGGAGGAACAGGTCGTGCTGATGCGCCTGCTGGGCGAGACCGGCGACCTGTCCGAGCTGACCGTCCGGATCGGCTCGGAGAATCCGTACACGGGGCTGCGCGGCACATCGTTCGTCGCCGCGGGATACGGTGCGGGCGACAAGGAACTGGCCCGGCTCGGAGTGCTGGGCCCGACGCGAATGGACTATCCGGTGACGATGGGTGCGGTGCGCGCCGTGGCGCGTTATGTCGGCCAGATCCTGGCGGGGTCATAAGTGGCCAAGGACTATTACGCGACCCTCGGGGTGCGCCGGGACGCCAGCCAGGACGAGATCAAGAAAGCCTACCGGCGGCTGGCGCGCGAGCTCCATCCGGACGTCAACCCCGATCCGCAGACGCAGGAGCGGTTCAAGGAGATCACGCAGGCCTACGAGGTCCTGTCGGATCCGCAGAAGCGCCAGATGCACGATCTGGGCGGCGACCCGTTCGGCGGCGGCGGTGGCGCGGGCGCCGGCGGCTTCGGCCAGGGCTTCCCCTTCAGCGACATCATGGACGCCTTTTTCGGTACGGCTTCCGCCTCCCGCGGCCCCCGTTCCCGGGCCCGCCGCGGGCGCAACGCCACCATCCGGGTCGAACTGGACCTGGCCGAGTCGGGCTTCGGCACCACCCGCGAGCTGGTGGTCGACACCGCCGTGCTGTGCGAGGTCTGCCAGGGCTCCGGCGCGGCCGCCGGAACCCATCCCGACACGTGCGACATGTGCCACGGCCGGGGTGAGGTCTCGCAGGTGACACGCTCGTTCCTGGGGCAGGTCATGACCTCGCGGCCGTGCCCCCAGTGCGGCGGGTATGGCAGCGTGATCCGGCATCCGTGCCAGGAGTGCTCGGGCGACGGGCGCGTGCGCACCCGCCGTACGATCAAGGTCAGGATCCCGGCGGGCGTGGAGGACGGCACCCACATCCAGCTGGCCGGGGAAGGCGAGATCGGGCCGGGCGGCGGGCCGCCCGGAGACCTGTTCCTGGAGATCGTCGAGCGGCCGCACGCCATCTTCGAGCGGCGCGGCGACGACCTGCACTGCACGGTGCAGATCCCGATGACCGCCGCCGCCCTGGGCACCTCGCTCAGCATGGAGACCCTGGACGGCACCGAGGAGATCGACGTCCGCCCGGGCACCCAGTCCGGCCAGGTCATCCCGCTGTACGGCCGGGGCGTGCAGCGCCTCAACGAGACCGGCCGCGGCGACCTGCTGATCCACGTCAACGTGGAGACGCCGCTCAAACTCGACGCCCAGCAGGAGGAACTGCTCCGGGAGCTGTCCCGGCTGCGCAACGAGGAACGCCCGCCCGGCAAGTTCACCCCCGGCCAGCAGGGCTTCTTCTCCCGCCTGAAGGACGCGTTCAACGGCCGCTGAAACACGATTGCGGGGGTGATGGTCATGACTGTGCCCGTGTTCCTGCACGACCTGGGCGCCCGCTCGCGCATCCTGCTCGACGGCACGGAAGGGCGCCATGCCGCGTCGGTACGGCGCCTGCGCGCGGGCGAACGCGTCGACCTGACCGACGGCGCGGGCGCCGTGGCCGAATGCGTGGTCGCGGCGGCGCGCAAGGACGCCCTCGACCTGGACGTGCTGCGCCGCTACGACGTGCCCGCGCCCGAGCCGCGGCTGGTCGTCGTGCAGGGCCTGCCCAAAGGCGACCGGGGCGAGCTGGCGGTGGAGACGATGACCGAGGCCGGGGTGGACGAGATCGTCCCGTGGGCGGCCGGGCGCTGTGTCACCCAGTGGAAGGGTGAGCGCGGTGAGAAATCACTGGCGCGGTGGCGTTCGACCGCGCGGGAGGCCGCCAAGCAGGCGCGCCGCTTTCATCTGCCGGAGATCGCCGACCAGGCGAGCACCACCCGGGTCGCCGCCTTGCTCGCGGACGCCGCCCTGGCCGTCGTCCTGCACGAGGAGGCGGCGGAGCCGTTGAGCCGCGTGGATCTGCCGGAGAAGGGCGACATCGTCCTCGTGGTCGGCCCGGAGGGCGGCATCACCGACGACGAAATCGCGAAATTTCGGGCGGCGGGTGCGACGCCAGCCCTGCTCGGCCCCACAGTGTTGCGCACCTCGACGGCAGGCGTCGCCGCAGCAGCCGTTCTCTTGGCACGAACCGGGCGCTGGTAACAGCCCGTCCTCGTCGAGGATGGCTCAGAAGCGTGTCGAGGATGGCCGCCCAGAAGCGTCCAGAGGGAGAGCCTCGAAGAGGGCCGGAAGGGGAAGCCCGGGAGGGGAAACTCGGAGCGGCGCCGGGGGCGGAGCGTGCGTGCGCCGCCCCCGGAGTAAGCCGTTCCGGGTTAAGTCCGGACTTATGTGGCCTGCGGGCCGGATCTGACTTATGTGGCCTGTGGGCCGGGCCGGATCTGGCTTATGTGGTAGAGGCCAGACCTGAGGCCGACTCTGTCGCGGGACCGCTGCTGACCAGCGGGGTGGGTGTGGTCGAGCACCCGTCCCCCGAGCAGCCGGTCGGCGTCGGGCTCGGCGACGGTGTGGGCGTCTCCGACGGGCTCGGCTTCGGGCTGGGGGTGTTCGGCGCGGGTGTCTCGTCCGGCGGGCAGTCCTCGTCGCCGGTGGGCTCGGGCTCCACGACGGTGGGCGTCGCGGTCGGGGAGGCGCACGGGTCAGGTGTGGCGGCCGCGGGCGTCGGGGACGGGGGAGTGGTCGCGGTGGACTCCGCGGAGACCTCGCCCGTGACGCTGGGCGACGGCGGCAGGATGGTGAGGGGGGCCGTCGGCCGCGGCGGCTCTGGCTGGTTGGTGGCGCCGATCTCGGGGACCTGGCCGGGCTCGTCGCCGGTGGTCAGGCCGATGCCGGTCTCCACCTGGTCGCGAAGGCCGGGGACGACCATGACGACGGTGCCCGCCACCAGGGCGGCGGCGGCCACCGAGGCGCCGATCCGCCACCAGAAGACGTTGCGCAGACCGTTGAAACCACGGTTCTCGATGCGCTGCCTGATGATGTCCAGGCCTTCCGGAGACGGCACGACCGAGTCCGCCTCCGCGCGCATTGCACGGCGGAGCAGATCGCCGTACTCGTCGGGGGGGATGGTCATGAGAACTTCTCCAGTACCTGCCGTAGTGCGGCCATGCCGCGCGCCGTGTGACTCTTCACCGCACCCTTGCTGATGCCCATCGCGCTGGCGATGTCGGCCTCGGAGAGGTCGCCGTAGTAGCGCAGCACCAAGGCCTCACGCTGCCGGGTGGGCAGGCCGCGTAACGCCTCGATGACCGCGGTGCGTTCGAGCTCGCCGATCGCGCCGTTCTCCGCGCTCGGCGCGTCCGGCAGGCCCTTGGGGGCGTACTTCTCGACGACGGCGCGATGACGCAGCACGGAGCGCGATCGGTTGACGACCGACTGGCGCAGGTAGGCGAGTGCCTTGTCGGGGTCGCGCAGTCTGCGCCAGGCGCCATGAAGGGCGACGAACGCGTCCTGGACGACCTCCTCGGCGCTGGCCACATCGCGGACCAGCAACACTGCGAGACGCACAAGTGACCGATAGTGCGCACTGTAGAGCGCCGTTACGGCCATGTCGGCATCCCACCCGACGGGCACCGCTCCCAGCGACCTTTCGGCCACGAGGGTCTCGGTGGTCACATCAGTAGGACGCTCGTCCTTGCCCGAGGGTTTACGCTCTTCCGAATCTTTAGGGGGCATGGCCCAGTTGTGTCCTCGCCCGACACGGGGGTTTAGTTGACGGTGCAGTGTCGCACATAAACCCTATCCGGGCGGATCTTCCCGCGGGACCATCACGGGATTACCGATTGGCAACGCTAGGCTTCCGGCTGTGAGTGATTGCCTGTTCTGCACGATAGTGGCCGGGGGGATTCCCGCCACGGTCGTCCATGAGACCCCGACCACGCTGGCCTTCCGGGACATCAATCCGCACGCGCCGGTGCACGTTCTGGTCATCCCCAAAGAGCACCTCGAGGACGCGGAGGCGCTCGCCCAAGCCGGTCTGGCCAACGACGTGCTCCTCGCTGCGGCGGCCGTCGCCGCCCAGGAGGGCATCGTCGAATCCGGATATCGTGTCATTTTCAACACCGGCCCGGACGCCGGGCGGACGGTCTTCCACGCGCACGCGCACGTGCTCGGCGGCACCGGTCTCAGCCTGCGCCTCGGCTAGCATTGGTGAGAAATTAGGGAGGCGAGCAGGCCGCAACGGCCGCCCATGTCCGAGACGCGAGAAACACCGAAGACCCACGCGAAAGTGGTCATCCCCGATGAGCACGCGATGATCAGCATTCTGGGTTCGCGAGACGAGCTGCTGAGAGTCATCGAGAAGTCGTTCAGGGCCGACATCCACGTGCGGGGCAACGAAATCACCATCACCGGGCCGCCGGACGAGAGCGGCGTGGTCGTCCGCCTCTTCGAGGAGCTCGTGGAGCTGGCCAAGTCCGGCGCCGAACTCACCCCCGACTCCGTCGAACGCAGCATCGCCATGCTCCGGATGAGCTCCGGCAAGCCCGCCGAGGTGCTGTCGATGGACATCATCTCCTCGCGTGGGCGGACGATCCGGCCGAAGACCGTGAACCAGAAGCGGTATGTGGACATGATCGACCGGCACACGATCGTGTTCGGGATCGGTCCCGCCGGCACGGGCAAGACCTATCTGGCGATGGCCAAGGCCGTGAAGGCGCTGCAGGAGAAGAAGGTCAACCGGATCATCCTGACCCGGCCCGCCGTGGAGGCGGGGGAGCGGCTCGGGTTCCTGCCGGGCACGCTGTACGAGAAGATCGATCCGTACCTGCGGCCGCTGTATGACGCGTTGCACGACATGCTCGACCCCGACTCGATCCCGCGGCTGATGGCGGCGGGGACGATCGAGGTGGCGCCGCTGGCTTATATGCGTGGTAGGACCCTTAATGATGCATTCATCATTCTGGATGAGGCGCAGAACACCTCGCCGGAGCAGATGAAGATGTTCCTCACCCGGCTGGGGTTCAACTCCAAGATCGTGGTGACCGGCGATGTGACCCAGATCGACCTTCCCGGTGGGCAGGACAGCGGCCTGAAGGTGGTCCAGGGTATCCTCGACGGCATCTCCGATATCCATTTCAGCCGGTTGACCAGCGCCGACGTGGTCCGCCACAAGCTGGTCAGCGAGATCGTGGACGCCTACGGCAAGTATGACGCGGCGATCGCCTCCGACCCGCGCGCGGCCGGCAACCGTTCCAGGAGCCGTCGATGAGCGTCGAGGTCGCCAACGAGTCCGGCACCGACATCGACGAGGGCACCCTGGTCGCCCTCGCCGGGCACGTGCTGGGCCGGCTGGGCATCAACCCGCTCGCCGAACTGTCCATCCTGGTGGTGGACGAGGCGGCGATGACCGCCCTGCACGAGCAGTGGATGGGCGAGCCCGGCCCGACCGACGTGCTGGCCTTCCCCATGGACGAGCTGCGCCCGCATCAGGCCAGGTCGGAGGAGACCTCGCCGGATCCGGCGCTGCTCGGCGACGTCGTGCTCTGCCCCGCCGTGGCCGCCAAGCAGGCCGCCGAGGCGGGGCACAGCACGCAGGCCGAGCTGGAGCTGCTCTGCACCCATGGCATCCTGCATCTATTGGGCTACGATCACGCCGAGCCCGAGGAGCACGCCGAGATGTTCGGCCTCCAGGGCGAGTTGCTCGAATCGTGGCGGGAGGTGCGCCCGAAGCCGTGACTAACGGCTGGTTGTTCTCGGCCGTCGCGCTCATCGTGACCGGCGGCCTGCTCGCGAGCGCGGAGACCGCGCTCACGCGGATCTCGCGCGTGCGCGCCGAGGAGTTCGTCAAGGACGGCCGCCGCGGGGCGCGGCGGCTGCAGGCGATCGTGGCCGATCCGCCACGCTACCTGAACCTGCTCCTGCTGCTGCGGCTCAGCTGCGAACTGGCCGCCACCGTGATCACGACCCTGCTGTTCATCGACTGGCTCGGCGACACCGGCCAGGCGTACGCGGTGGCCGCCGCCGTCATGATCCTGGTCAGCTACGTGATCGTCGGCGTCTCGCCGCGCACCCTCGGCCGCCAGCACGCCGAACCGGTCGCACTGGCCAGCGCCCCCATCGTGTACGGCTTGACGCGCATCTTCGGCCCCCTGCCGAAGCTGCTGATCCTGCTGGGGAACGCCGTCACCCCTGGCAAGGGCTTCCGCGAGGGCCCGTTCACCTCCGAGGCCGAGCTACGCGACCTGGTCGACCTGGCCGAGGAACGCCGCGTCATCGAACCGGACGAGCGCGAGATGATCCACTCGGTCTTCGAGCTGGGCGACACCCTGGTCCGCGAGGTCATGGTCCCGCGCACCGACATGGTCTTCATCGAACGCAACAAGACCCTCTCCCAGGCGCTGTCCCTGGCGCTCCGGAGCGGATTCTCCCGCGTGCCTGTAACCGGCGAGAACGAGGACGACGTCATCGGCATCGCCTACCTCAAGGACATCGTCCTGCGCATGCAGGACACCGGCGAGACCGACATCCGCATCGAGGAGCTGATGCGCCCCGCCACCTACGTCCCCGAGAGCAAGCCGATCGACGAGCTCCTGCGCGAGATGCAGGCCCGCCAGATCCACCTGGCCATCGTCATCGACGAGTACGGCGGCACTGCGGGCCTGGTCACCATCGAGGACGTGATCGAGGAGATCGTCGGAGAGATCGCCGACGAGTACGACCACGAGGCCCCCCGCGTCGAGTGGCTCTCCGAAGGCGCCGCCCGCGTCACCGCCCGCCTCTCCATCGACGAGCTGGCCGAGATGTTCGACACCGAGATCGAGGTCGAGGACGTCGACACCGTCGGCGGCCTGCTCGCCCACGCCCTCGGCCGCGTCCCCATCGCGGGCTCGGAGGCCTCCGTCAAGGGCCTCCGCCTCACCGCGGAGAACCTGGCCGGCCGTCGCAACCGCATCAGCACCGTCGTCGTGCGCCGGATGACCGACGAATCCGTCGGCGTGGCGGGGTAGGACGGCCCCGTCAGCGCCAGCGGACGGGGATGACGCGGCGAGGCTGGCCCGGGTGGGTGGACTCGTTGAAGAGCAGCCACTCGGTGATGGCGATGTGGAACACGCGCTCGCCCGGGGCCAGGTGGACCGGGTCGGGGGAGTCGGTCTCCGTGGCGGTGCCGGTGAAGGTGGTGCCCTGGCCGTGCGGGGTGAGGATGGTGCCGGCGGCGCGGGGGTCGTGGCGGAGGTTGCGGGCGTGCATGCGATCCACGTGGGCGACGAAGTGCAGGCGGTCGGGGGCGAACGTGGCATGGTAGGTGAGCGTGCACAGCGTGGGGGAGCCGTCGGGGGCCAGAGTGGCCAACTGCATGACCCGGGACGTGGAGACATGTTCTATGAGAAGCCGCCGATTGAGCGCGTGTTCGCTGATCACATGATCAGGGTGGCGTGCGCTGGTTGGAACGCTCTTGCAGACGATCCCGGCAAATGCCGCAAGCGTTCTTTAAGCGGATTGCAAGCACCGTGGTGCATCTTTTACTCAAGGCGCTCGGGAGGGGTTCGGAGCGCTGAAGGGGTCAACCGGGGCGCCGGGAGGGGTTCGCGGCGCACCGGCCGATCCTTGGGGGGAAACATCGATTAGAGGGCTCTCGTGAAAACGGGGGCCCTCTAATGTTTTCCACGCCCGCGATGCCGCCCAAGACCACGAGTCGCTGGCCGTTCACGCCGATGCCGCTCCTCGCCGCACCGGTGCCAAAGCGCACACCTCCACCCCGCCTCTTCCTGGTGATGTTTACCGGGTTCCCGGGGGTAGCTGGAGATTGCCATTTTGGTGAGTGGGAAGGAAGGCCGTCGGCGGGGTGATTTCGAGCCCGTCGGGGGGATCGTGGCGGGGGAGCCGGTATGCGGATCGTTGGGCTTGCTGTTGCCTGTTGTCTGGGTGTGGCGGGATGTGGTGGGGGAGCGCCGCAGGCGAATCCGCGGAGCACGCCGCAGACGGCACGGTTGCAGGCGCTGCTGGGGCGGGTGCCGGACATGCCGGACGGGTTCTCGGATCGGGCCAGGGATCAGTGGCGGCCGCCGTTCACGCCGGTGAACGGGAGCTGCCAGACGCTTTTCGCGCTCATCGGGGGGCGTCCGCCCAAGGAGGATCTGACCGCGGCGACGGCGGTGACCTATCAGGGGGTCGGGGTCGGGTCGATGGCGGCGGTGAGCCTGGCGGTGTATCAGGGGGATTCGTCGCAGCGGCAGCTCGACGCGATGCGGGAGGCCATGGCGGGCTGCGCGACCGCCGACGACACCACGCCGGGCGCGAGCAACCGGCTGACCGCGTCCGCGCTGTCGATGAACGAGGACGGCTGGGTCACGGGGCGGTTGAAGGGGCGGGTGGGCGGATATCCGTACGAGATGCATCTGGTGATCGCGCGGCAGGGGCGTACCCTCGTGGGGTTGCTGAACGCCGGGGTGCGCGATCCGGACGTCAAGCGGACCGAAGAGCTCGGCCGTTTGCTGATGGCCAAGGTCGGTACCCTTGATCTGTGACGCTGGACGCTGAAGATACCAAGATTATTACCCTGGCCCGGTCGGCCCGTGCCCGGAGCGGTTCCGCCGAAGGGGCGGCCGTGCGGGACGAGACCGGGCGCACGTATGCGGCGACCGACGTCGACCTGCCCTCGCTCAAGCTGTCGGCCGTGCAGGTGGCGGTGGCGATGGCGGTCTCCAGTGGCGCCGAGTCGCTGGAGGCGGCGGCCCTGGTGACCGAGGCCGAGGATCCCTCGCCCGACGATGTCGCGGTGATCGAGGACATGGGCAACACGATCCTCTACCTGGCCGGTCCCGACGGGGTGCTGAAAGGCAGATATGTCTGACTTCCGGGCCGGGTTCGCGGCGTTCGTCGGACGGCCCAACGTCGGCAAGTCCACCCTGATGAACGCCCTGGTGGGCACCAAGGTGGCGATCACCTCCGCCAAGCCGCAGACCACCCGCCGCGTGATCAGGGGCATCGTGCACCGGCCGGACGCGCAGCTGGTCATCGTGGACACCCCGGGCCTGCACCGGCCGCGCACCCTGCTCGGCGAGCGCCTGGACAGCCTGGTGCTGTCCACGTTGAGCGAGGTCGACGTGCTCGGCTTCTGCGTCCCGGCCAACGAGCAGATCGGCAAGGGCGACCGGTTCATCGCCGAGAAACTGGCCGCGGTGAAGAAGACCCCGGTCATCGCCGTGGTCACCAAGTGCGACCTGGCGACCCGCGAGCAGATCGCCAAGCAGCTGCTGGCCGTCTCCGCGATCGCCGAGTTCGCCGAGATCATCCCGGTCTCGGCCGTGGGTGACGACCAGCTGGACGTGCTGGCCGACCTGCTCATCGAGCGCCTGCCGGAGTCCCCGCCGCTGTACGCGGGCGGCGAGCTGACCGACGAGCCCGAGCAGGTCCTGGTCGCCGAGCTCATCCGAGAGGCGGCCCTGGAAGGCGTGCGCGACGAGCTGCCGCACTCGATCGCCGTGGTCGTGGAGGAGATGGGCCCGCGCGAGGGCCGCGAGGACCTGCTCGACATCTACGCCTTCATGTATGTCGAACGCCCCACCCAGAAGGCCATCGTGATCGGCCCCGGCGGCGCCCGCCTGAAGGACGTCGGGACCCGGGCCCGCCACCAGATCGAAGCCCTGCTCGGCAGCCGCGTCTACCTCGACCTGCGGATCAAGGTCGCCAAGGACTGGCAGCGCGATCCCAAGCAGCTGCGCCGCCTGGGTTTCTACGACTGAGCGGGCCGCCGCCGGATCAGGGCGGCGCAGGCGAAGCCCGCGACCACAATGGAGGCCAGCAGGGCGGCGAACCAGCCGTACAGGATCGTGGGGTGCACGTTCAGCACGCCCGAGATGCCGAAGCTGAGGCGGCTGGCGAGGGTGTGCGGGTCGGTGAGGAACATGGCCAGGGAGAAGGCCGCGACCGCGCCGGGCAGGATGGCCAGGCCGGTGAACAGCCAGCCTCGGGACATGCCGAGGATGCCCAGCGTGGAGGCGGTCAGGCCGGAGCCGACGACGAACCAGCCCGCGCCGTCCTCGGTGCCGTGCACGGCGTAGGTGAAGTCGGTGTGCAGCATGCCGAATTCGGCGGTCAGGCCGGCCCACGGGAGCACGCCCGTGACGGCGAGGGCCAGTCCGGCGACGACGACGCCGAGGGCGGGGATCAGGCTCGGTTGGGGTGCGTCTGCCACGTTTCCCACCCTACGGGAGAGTCTTGTCGGCGAGCCGCTCTCCCCATTCGAGGCGGCGCCGGAGTTCCACCGTGTCGGGCGCGAGCGCGGACACCAGCGTGCCGGGACCGGCGAGCGGGAGCACCGCGCAGCCGTTGGCCAGATGGCGTTCCCTGGGCAGGTCTCCGGCCAGCAGGGTGCTGCCGGCGCAGCGGGCCGAGCCGAAGACCGCAGGGCTGTCGTGGGTGGCGGGGTCGCCGATGACGAGCTCCTGGCGGAGCAGCGGGACGCCGCCGACGGTGGCGTCGAGGCGGGTGTGGCAGCGCCCGGACGGCTCGCCGTGCCGGCCGAAGACGAGTTCCTCGCGCCAGAAGACGGACGCGTCCGGGGCGAGCTCCAGCCGGACCTGGACGCGGAGGTCGCAGCCGTCGGCCAGGACGATGGGTTCGGGGGAGTAGTGCAGGGACGCGCCGGAGCCGACCCGCGCGGTCACGGTCAGCAGGGAACGGCCGGGCAGCGCGAGGGTGCTCGCCACCGAGAACACCGACAGCGAGGTGAGGGGAGCGACGTCGATGGTGAGGTCGAGGTGGTCGCCGCCGAGCGGACCCGCCGCCGTGGAGACCAGGTGCACGACGCCGGCGCCGGTCTGACGCAACGTCAGGGGCGGATCGGAGCGCAGGGTCTCCAACCGGGTGCCGTCGTCGTGCTCGGTGCGGATGACCGCCCGGGCGTGCAGCCCGGGCGGGTCAGACCGTGTGCGCGTGCTGGTGCTGCCAGGTGTCGACGATGCCGACCACCCATTCGGCGACCGAATGGGCACCCTTGTCCTCCCTGATCGAGGTGAAAAGCACGGGTTTGCCGTCCCGCACCTTGGCCGCGTCGCGGGACATCACGGTGAGGTCCGCGCCGACCATCGGCGCCAGATCGGTCTTGTTGACCACGAGCAGGTCGGCCGCGGTGACGCCGGGTCCGCCCTTGCGGGGCACCTTGTCGCCGCCGGACACGTCCAGCACGAAGATCTGCCGGTCGGCCAGGCCGCGGCTGAAGGTCGCGGTCAGATTGTCGCCGCCGCTCTCCACGATCACCAGATCGAGCGGCCCGAACCGCTCCTCCAGCGTCTCGACCGCGTCGATGTTGGCGGCGATGTCGTCCCGGATCGCCGTGTGCGGGCAACATCCGGTCTGCACCGCGAGGATGCGGTCGGCGTCGATGACGCCCGCGCGGCGCAGGAAGTCGGCGTCCTCGGTCGTGTAGATGTCGTTGGTCACCACACCGAGCCGCAGCGACGGACCCAGGCTGCGGCACAGCGCCGCCACCAGGGCGGTCTTGCCGCTGCCGACCGGGCCGCCGATGCCCAGGCGCAAGGCCCGGCCGTGCCCGTCCGGCGCGTGGTGGTGATCCTCATGGTTAGCTGACAAAGAGCCTTACCTCCGTACGTAGGTGCTGTTCAGCCAGCAGATCGAGAGCGGGGGCGGCATGAGCGGGCAGGTCCGACCAGTCGTCGGCCTGGATGACGCAAGCCTCGTGGGCCGCGTCGTTGAGTGCGGGAGCGAGATCGGCGAGCAGCCGGTGCACGAGCACCGGGTCGAGCCCGAGCAACCGGACCGCCGCCGTCGCCGGAGCGGTCACCGAGGTGTAGGCCGCGGCCAGCGCCGCCTGGCGCGGCTCACACCCCGCGGCCGCCGCGGCCGCACCGAGCGCGACGGGGTGATGAGCCCCATCCGGTACGGCTTGCGCCAGCGTTTCCAGCGATTCGGACGGCCAGATCCGGCGCGTGGTTCTGACCAGCAGCCGGCCCTGGGTCCGGCTGGCCTCCCGTTGCGCGGGAGAGGAGATCCGGGCGTCGGCCTCGGCGTCCAGCCGCTGCCAGCGCCCCGGTTTCGGGTCGGATCCGACCTCGCACGCGGCGGCGGCCAGGGCCGCGGTGACCACTCCGGCCGTGGCGAGCCGGCCACGGAGGAACCGCGCCAGGTCCTCCGGGCCGGTGATCGCCCCGACGCGTACGGCCTCCTCCGCGCCGCCCGAGTGGGCGTGGCCGCCCGCGGGCAGCCGGGAGTCGGCCAGCAGGAGCATGGCCATATCGCCGTGCATCCGGATCCTTTCCGTTAGAACAGGAAGTACCGCTGAGCCATGGGCAGTTCTTCGGCGGGAGCCGGTTCGATCAGCTCGCCGTCGATCCGGACGTCGAACGTGTCCGGTCGTACGTCTATGTCGGGCAGGGCGTCGTTGAGGCGCATCGCGTCCTTGCCGCGCGAGCGTACGTCGGCGACCGGGACCAGCCGCCGGTTGACGTTCAGGCGCTCGGCGAGGCCGTCCTCGATCGCCAGGGGGGCCACGAAGTGCACGGAGGTTGCGGCCGGGGTCACGCCGTACGCGCCGAACATCGGGCGGGGCAGCACCGGCTGCGGGGTCGGGATGGAGGCGTTGGCGTCGCCCATCTGCGCGTACGCGATGACCCCGCCCTTCACCACGAGGTCGGGCTTGACCCCGAAGAAGGCCGGGCTCCACAGCACCAGATCGGCGAGCTTGCCGGGTTCGACCGAGCCGACCTCCGCATCCAACCCATGCGCGATAGCCGGATTTATCGTATATTTCGCGACATATCGGCGGGCGCGGAGGTTGTCGGCCGGATCCGTGCCCGGTAGCGCGCCCCGGCGTTTCTTCATCACGTGCGCGGTCTGCCAGGTCCTGATGATCGTCTCACCGACCCGGCCCATCGCCTGCGAGTCGGAGCCGATCATCGAGATCGCGCCCAGGTCGTGGAGCACGTCCTCCGCCGCCATTGTGGTCGGCCGGATCCGCGACTCCGCAAAGGCCAGATCCTCCGGGATCGACGGGTTCAGGTGGTGGCACACCATGAGCATGTCGAGATGCTCGTGGTGGGTGTTGATCGTGTGCGGCCGGGTCGGGTTGGTCGAGGAGGGCAGCACGTTGGGGTGCGCGGCCACCTTGATGATGTCCGGCGCGTGCCCCCCGCCCGCCCCCTCGGTGTGATACGCGTGGATCATCCGGCCGCCGATGGCCGCCAGCGTGGACTCCACGAACCCGGCCTCGTTGAGCGTGTCGGTGTGGATGGCCACCTGCACGCCGGTCGCGTCGCAGACCGCCAGGCAGGCGTCGATCGCGGCGGGGGTGGTGCCCCAGTCCTCGTGCAGCTTGAACCCGGACGCCCCGGCGCGCAGCTGCTCGCGCAGGCCTTCCTCGCTGACCGTGTTGCCCTTGCCGAGCAGGGCCACGTTGACCGGCATGGCGTCCATGGACTCCAGCATGCGCGCGAGATACCACACGCCGGTCACGGTGGTCGCCTTGGTGCCCTCGGCCGGTCCGGTGCCGCCGCCGATGATCGTGGTCACCCCTGCGGAGAGCGCCTCGTCGACGATCTGCGGGCAGATCAGGTGCACGTGCGAGTCGACCGCGCCAGCGGTGATGATCTTGCCGTTTCCGGCCAGGATCTCGGTCGAGGGGCCGATCACCAGGTCGGGGTGCACGCCGTCCATGGTGTCCGGGTTGCCCGCCTTGCCGAGGGCGACGATCCGGCCGTCCCTGATGCCGATATCGGCTTTTATCACGCCCCAGTGGTCGAGGATGACCGCGCCGGTGATGACCAGGTCGGGGGCGCCCTCGGCGCGGGTCGTGCGCGCCTGGCCCATCGACTCGCGGATCACCTTGCCCCCGCCGAACACCGCCTCGTCACCGGCGCCCGAGGGACCCATCGAACGATCCTCGGTCACTTCAATCAACAGGTCGGTATCGGCCAGCCGAATCTTATCGCCCGTTGTGGGGCCATAAAGGGCGATATATCGGGCGCGGTCGAGGCTATTCATCGAGAGGCCCTGCCCATTCCAAACGAAGGCCGGGAACAATCCTGTTTCCGGCCAGTGGCACCAATGTCACATCACGCTCAATACCCGGCTCAAACCGGATCGCGGTCCCCGCCGGAACATCCAGCCGGGTGCCCCACGCGGCGTCCCGGTCGAACTCCAGGCCCGGATTCGCGGCCGCGAAATGGTAGTGCGAACCCACCTGAATCGGCCGGTCGGCCGTATTCACCACCCGGACCGTCACCCGCTCCCGCCCCGGGTTCAGCTCCACCGGCTCCCCGCCGGGCACGATCTCGCCGGGGACGCTCATGAGATCGGGTGGTGCACGGTGACGAGCTTGGTGCCATCCGGGAACGTGGCCTCGATCTGCACCGACTCCAGCATCTCGGGCACTCCCTCCATCACGTCCTGGCGGCGGAGCACCTTGCGTCCCGCGTCCATCAATTCGGCCACCGTACGCCCGTCCCGCGCGCCCTCCAGCAGATAGGAGGCGATCAACGCGGTGGCTTCCGGATGATTGAGCCGAAGACCCCGGCCCATACGATCGCGAGCCACACCGGCCGCGACATGAATGAGAAGGCGTTCCTGCTCGTGTGGAGTGAGCCGCATGACGGGACGATAGGTACGCGCCGTTTCCCCGGTGTTACAGAGATATTTCAGCCATGAGTCCTTTCACCCCACCGGCACCGGGGCGAACAAGGGACTTCCGTGAAATCCCGGTAATGCGCATTTAACCTAGCGGAACTTATCGCGAAATGTCGCTCGATCACCTTGTCGGCAGATGGGTCGGTGCGGGGGCCGTATCGGCAAGGAGGAAGTAATTGCGGAATTCAACCTGGCGTGCCGGAGCCGTAGCCGCGGCTCTGGTCACCGCGCTCGCCGCTTGTGGCGGAGATCCGGCGACGACCGAGGGAACGGCTTCCGGAGGTGGCGGCGACACCATCAAGGTGGGCCTCCTGCACTCCCTCAGCGGCACGATGGCGATCAGCGAGGTCACCGTCAGGGACGCCGAACTGCTGGCGATCGAAGAGATCAACAAGGCCGGCGGCGTGCTCGGCAAGCAACTCGAACCCGTCGTGGAGGACGGCGCCTCCGACTGGCCGACTTTCGCCGAGAAGGCCAACAAGCTGATCGCGCAGGACAAGGTGGCCACCGTGTTCGGCGGCTGGACCTCCGCCTCCCGCAAGGCGATGCTCCCGGTCTTCGAAAAGCGCAAGGCGCTGCTGTGGTATCCGGTGCAGTACGAGGGGCTGGAAAGCTCGCCGTACATCTTCTACACCGGGGCGACCACGAACCAGCAGATCATCCCCGGCCTTGACTATCTCAAGGAACAGGGCAAGAAGAAGATATTCCTGGTCGGCAGCGACTATGTCTTCCCGCGCACCGCGAACAAAATCATCAAGGCGTACGCGGCGGCCAACGGAATGGAGATCCTTGGCGAGGAATACACCCCGCTCGGCCACACCGAATACTCCACGCTGACCAACAAGGTGGTGCAGGCCAAGCCGGACGCGGTGTTCAACACGCTGAACGGCGACAGCAACGTGGCCTTCTTCAAGCAGCTGAAGAGCGCCGGCGTCACCGCCGAGTCCATGCCGGTCCTGTCGGTGAGCGTCGCCGAGGAGGAGGTCACCGGCATCGGCGTCGACAACATCGTCGGCCACCCGGTGGCGTGGAACTACTACCAGACCACCGAGACCGCGGCCAACACCAAGTTCGTCGAGGCCTTCAAGGCCAAGTACGGCGCGACCAAGGTCACCTCCGACCCGATGGAGGCCGGCTACAACGCGGTCTACCTGTGGGCCGAAGCGGCCAAGAAGGCCGGCACGGTCGAGGTGGAGGCGCTCAAGAAGGCGGCCGGCGGCATCGCGCTGGAGCGCCCGGAGGGCCTGGTCACGATCGACGGCGAGACCCAGCACATGTACAAGACCGCCCGGATCGGCATCATCCAGCCGGACGGCCTGATCAAGGAAGTCTGGAACTCGGGTGAGCCGATCAAGCCCGACCCCTACCTGAAGACGTACCCGTGGGCGGGAGGCCTGGCCTCCTAGCCGTCCCTCATACGGGCTCCGGAGCCGCCACTACCTGCGGGGATGACCGCAGGCGGCTCCGGAGCCGAGGCACATATCGGGAAATTTATGGAAGGGGCATGGTGGAGGGATTCCTCAACCAGCTGCCGATCGGATTGTCGATCGGCGCGGTCCTATTGCTCATCGCGCTCGGGCTGACGTTCACGTTCGGGCAGATGGGCGTGATCAACATGGCCCATGGCGAGTTCATCATGGCGGGGGCGTACACGGCCTTCCTGCTGCAGGACTTCGCCGGGCGCAGCGCGGTGCTGGTGGCGCTGCCGGTCGCGTTCGTGGTGGCCGGGCTGATGGGGCTGCTGCTGGAACGCCTCGCGATCCGGCACTTCTACGGACGCCCGCTGGACACGCTGCTGCTCACCTGGGGCGTCAGCCTGGTGCTCCAGCAGGTGGCGCGGGATCTGTTCGGCGCGCCGAACGTGCAGGTGCTCTCGCCGACCTGGCTGCAGGGGGCGATCGGGCCGATGCCGTACAACCGGCTTTTCATCCTGGCCCTGGCCATCGGTAGCGTGGTCGCCATCTGGCTCTACATGAACCGCAGCGCGCAGGGCCGCCGCATGCAGGCGGTCATGCAGAACCGCCAGCTGGCCGCGACCAGCGGCATCAACACCGGCCGCGTCGACCAGCGCACCTTCTTCATCGGCTCCGGGCTCGCCGGGATCGCCGGGGTGGCGCTGACCCTGATCGGCCCGGTCGGGCCGACGCTCGGCACCTACTACATCGTGGACGCGTTCCTGGTCGTCGTCGCGGGCGGGCTCGGCCAGCTGCGCGGCGCGGTCATCGCGGCGGCGGCGCTCGGCCTGCTCAACTCCTACGCCGAGTTCTGGACCAACGCCAGCCTGGCCAAGGTCATCGTGTTCGCGGCCATCATCGCGTTCCTCCAGTTCCGTCCGCAGGGCCTGTTCGTCCTCCGTTCAAGGGCACTCACATGACCGCAGTCCTGGAGAAGCCGACCCAGCAACTCACGCCCAAGGAGCCGCGCCAGTGGAAGGGCCCGGCCGTGTTCGTCGCGGTCGCGATCATCGCGCTGGTGGTCATGCCGCTGGTGCTGGAACCCTTCCGTCTTGGCCTGCTGGCCAAATACCTCTGCTATGCCATCGTCGCGCTCGGGATCGGGCTGGCCTGGGGGCAGGGCGGCATGCTCACCCTCGGCCAGGGCGTCTTCTTCGGCCTGGGCGGCTACGCGATGGGCATGTATCTGAAGTTGAACGACGCCGGCGGGGACCTGCCCGACTTCATGGTGTGGAGCGGGGTCGAGGACCTGCCCGCGCTCTGGGCGCCGTTCGGCAACCCGGTGTTCGCGCTGGCCATGGTGGTGGTCGTGCCGCTGGTCGTGGCGGTGCTGCTGGGCACGCTGGTGTTCCGGCAACGCGTGCGCGGGGCGTACTTCGCGATTCTCACCCAGGCGCTGGCGGCCGCGATGGTGATCCTGCTGGTCGGCCAGCAAGGGCTCACCGGGGGGACCAACGGGCTGACCAACTTCTTCGACTTCTTCGGCAACGACGTGGCGGCCGAGTCCACGCAGCGCGGGCTCTACCTGACGGTGGCGATCGTGCTGGGCGTGCTCTACCTGGCGGCCTGGCAGCTGGTGCGCAGCCGGTTCGGCCGGCTGCTGCTGGCCGTGCGGGACGGGGAGGACCGGGTGCGGTTCCTCGGCTACAACCCCGCCACCGTGAAAACGATCACGTTCGCCATCTCGGCGGTGATGGCGGGCATCGCCGGGGCGCTGTTCGTGCCCGTCGTCGGGATCATCTCGCCCGCCCTGCTCGGCGTGGTGCCCTCGCTCGAACTGGTGGTCGCGGTCGCCGTCGGCGGGCGGTTCGCGCTGGCCGGGGCGGTGCTCGGCGCGGTCGTCATGGGCTACGCCAAGACCTACTTCAGCGAGGAACTGCCGGACGCCTGGCTCTACCTGCAGGGCGCGCTGTTCATCCTGGTCATGACGCTCGCCCCGAAGGGCATCGTGGGCGTGGCCACGGCGCTGCGCGCCCGAGTGCGGAAGGAGGCGTCGGCATGACGGCGCTGCTGGAGGTTCGCGACCTCTCCGTGGTGTTCGACGGCTTCCGGGCCATCGACGGCGTGGACTTCACCGTGGACAGCGGCGAGCTGCGCTTCCTGATCGGCCCGAACGGCGCCGGCAAGACCACGCTCATCGACATCATCACCGGCCTCACCAAGCCGACCACCGGCACCGTCGTCTTCGACGGGAACTCGCTGGCGGGCAAGCGCGAGCACGAGCGGGTCCGGCTCGGCATCGGCCGCACCTTCCAGACCTCGGTGGTGTTCGAGGACCTCACCGTGCTGGAGAACCTCGACCTGGCGGCCTCGTTCCGCCGCCCGCTCTGGTCGCTGCTGCGCCGCCGCAAGGGCGTGATCGCCGCCGTCGAGCAGGCCCTGGAGACCACCGGCCTGGCCGACCTGGCGCCCCGCAAGGCGGGCGTGCTCTCGCACGGCCAGCGCCAGTGGCTGGAGATCGGCATGCTCATCGCGCAGGGCCCGCGCCTGCTCCTGCTGGACGAGCCGGTGGCCGGCATGTCCTCGGAAGAACGCGCCCGCACCGGCGAGCTCCTCACCTCCATCGCCAAGGACCACACGGTCATCGTGATCGAACACGACATGGAGTTCCTCCGCAGGTACGCCTCCCAGGTGACCGTCCTGCACGAAGGCAAGGTCCTGATCGAGGGCTCGGTGGACGAGGTCCGCGCCGACCCCCGCGTCCAGGAGGTCTACCTGGGCCGCGCCCGCGAGGAGGCCGCACACGATGCCGTCACGTGACCTCCTTCACGCCCGTCATGGGATTGCCCCCCTGAAAGCCCGTTATGGGAAGGCCGCGCACAATGTTGTCAGTTGACCGTCTGGAATCCGGATACGGCCGCGCCCGCGTCCTGTTCGGCGTCTCCCTCGAGGTGGCCCCCGGCCAGCTCGTCTGCGTGATGGGCCGCAACGGCGTCGGCAAGACCACTCTGCTCAACACGCTGATGGGCGTACTCCCCACCACCGCCGGCACCGTCACCTTCGACGACCGCGACATCACCAAGCTCAAACCCCACGAGCGGGTACGGCTAGGCCTCGGCTACGTCCCCCAGGGCCACGAAACCTTCCCCCAGCTCACCGTCCACGGCAACCTCCTGGTGACCCTCGACGCCTCCGGCAACCCCGCCTCCGCCATGGACGAGGCCCTGGACGTCTTCCCCCGCCTGAAACCCCTCCTCAAACGCCGCGCGGGCTTCCTCTCCGGCGGCCAGCAGCAACAACTCGCCATCGCCCGCGCCCTCGTCACCCAGCCCAAACTCCTCATCCTCGACGAGCCCACCGAAGGCATCCAGCCCTCCATCATCATCGAGATCGAAGAGGCGATCGAGCAGCTGCACGCCTCCGGCATCGCCATCCTCCTGGTCGAGCAGTACCTCGACCTCGCCATGCGCCTGGCCGACCGCTACGTCATCCTCGACGCCGGCCGCGTCGTCCACGCGGGCACGGCCGCCGACCTCCAGGGCGAGGAAGCCCGCCGCCTCCTGGCCGTGTAGCTGATCGATCCCAGGCACCGAGGTGGGACCGCCCGGGTCATTCCGGCCCCAGCGCGGCACGGCCTCGATCGTGGACAGCCGAGGAGGGACGCCGATGGGCGTCCCTCCTCTTCAAGCGGACGACGTGTAGATTGTCCGTCTCCATCCTTCGCAGTAGAGGATTTGCCGCACTCGCAATGCGGAGGAGCGGGAGATAACGAGTTCCTGGCCTGGGTCAACGCCCTGGACGAGAAGTCCAAGGCTCAAGTGGTCGATGCCATCGACCGGTTGGCCGAGGGGGGTCCCGGGCACGGCCGTTTTGAGATCGTTGATCATGTGAGGCTTGTCGAGTCCCATGGTGATCTTCATGGCGCATGTCGTCACTCGTTGGAGGTACCGCGCGGGGTGTCGCGGGAGAAATAGAACGGAACTCCGGTAGCACGAGTGGCTTTGCGCGTCTGCTCGGGTACCGGTTGTCTGCGCTCTTGGGACCCAGGAGCTGTCAGCCGATTTCCGTGTTCGTCAGTTCCGGACGGCGAGGCTGCGGCCGGTATGCATCAGTGGACCTTGGATGAGGTGTAACGCAGGTCAGCGGCGGGGTAGCACGCCCAGGAGGGTTGCGGTCAGGGCCAGCTTCAAGGAGTCCTTCAGCTCCAAGTGGAAGCGGGCCAGGTCGGGCTCGGCCTGGTAGGCCGCCTGCAGGCTGG